>JAHHGY010000005.1 GCA_019359635.1 Chroococcus sp. CMT-3BRIN-NPC107 | reverse complement strand
GATTATCACTCCATGCACACAGAGTTTCCAAAGCTTGCCCGCTCGCAAATAGGTTGAACTCTTCCTGCATCAGTACCCTTGATGTTCACTCTTACCCCTCATTCTATCTACAACTGTAGTGCCTTTTGATTTATAGCTTAGAGCATTACTACTCTAAGCTATTTATACCTGCAGTATATGAGGCTCAAAGGCTTGAATTGTATCTGCTTTGAAATGGTTGCTTTAGTTATTTGCCAATACAAAAACGGCTAAAGATTCGGTCAAGCACTGATTCTGTAACTTCTTCGCCAGTAACTTCACCCAAGGCTTGAATTGCTCCTCGTAAGTCAATTGTCCAAAAATCTAGCGGTAAGGTAGTATCTATTGCCTCAATTACTTGTTGTAAAGAGATTTTTGCTTTTGTCAATGCCGCCGCTTGTCTTTGGTTAATTGCTAAATCCATATCGGCAGATTTGACAACTCCCGCCTGTATGGTAGTCAAAATCGCTTGTTCTAAGGCTTCAATACCGATATTTTGAGCCGCCGCCGTTACAATGTGCGTCATATTACCGGGTAGCTGAGGCTTGTTATCTACTAAGTCAATTTTATTAACTACTAAAATTACCGGGCGATGTTGTACGGATGTATAGATGTCTGCGTCTGATTCTGTCCAACCTACAGACGCATCTATGGTTAGCAATACTAAGTCTGCACTTTGAGCGCTGCTAAGACTTCTTTCTACACCAATTTTTTCAACTTTATCGCTGGTTTCTCTGATGCCCGCTGTATCTAATACTTGTACCGGAATACCCCCAACAACTAGCTGAGACTCAACTACATCGCGGGTTGTACCAGGTAAATCAGTAACGATCGCCCGATCGCATTTACTCCACGCATTTAGTAAGCTAGATTTGCCAACATTTGGTCTACCTACTATAGCCACCTTTAACCCACTACGTAAGAGTTCGCCTCGGTTAGCGGTTGCTAGAATTTCACTTACTTGGGCTAATAATTGCCTAATTTTGGCTGTAATATCCTTTATATCAAGGGGTGGTAAGTCTTCTTCAAAATCAATCCTAGCTTCAATTTCTGCTAAAATATCTAAGCAATCTGCTCGTAATTGCACAATAAGCGATCGCAATTTACCTTGCAATCCCATTAAAGCCGCCTGTGCTGCTTGAGGAGATTTTGCCCCTACTAAATCATTAATGCTTTCGGCTTGCGTTAAATCTAACCTACCATTTAAAAACGCTCTAAGCGTAAATTCTCCCGGTTGCGCCAACTTTGCACCCGCTTCTAAACATAGTTGCAAAACTTGTTGTACTGCCATAATTCCCCCATGACAGTGAAACTCTACAACATCCTCGCGGGTGTAAGAGCGGGGAGAGAGCATAATTAGTAGTAAAGCTTCATCAATTAGTTTCTGTGTCTTTGGATGGCGAATATAGCCATAAAGAATGCGGTGAGATTCCCACCTTTGCAAACCGGGAGAATGAAAAATATATCGAGCAATTTCTAGGGCTGTAGTTCCCGATAGGCGCACAATCCCCACGCTACCTTGTTGAGGAACAACTGCCGTTGCGATCGCTACTATAGTTTCATTAGTTGCCAGCATTTAAAATCTCTATTCGTATCGCTATCCTAACGACAAGTGACAAAGTGCGATCGCTCCAAACGAAGTTTTATAATTTAAAACAGTTACCAATACAACAATTTTTTGTACTTTTAAAAGAAACTATATGGTCGAAAATACGATTGACTGTGCTACTGCCTGCGTGAATGGCTGTGTTTTAGGCGACAATTGCCCTAACTTAGAATACGAAGAACAGTCAGCTAAATTTATTGAAGAAACTTCTTTAGATCGGATGCTAGAAATTGCTGAAGAAAGGCTAAGGAAAAAAATGACCGAGCCGCCAAAGTGGGTTTATCCTGAAGAATAGTATAAATGCGCGATCGCGCTCAGTAAAGATGCGATCGCTTTCTTGCTCTAAATTGTATCTGGGTCTATACCTAATTCTCGCAATTTGGCGGCTAAGATTTCTGCTCTTTGAGTTTGTTGTTGAGCAAGTTGAGTTTGTTGTTGAGCAACTTCTGTAGGTGTAGGCACTAACAATCCAACGCCTGTAAAAAAGCGTAATTTTTGCTTGTGAATGCCTAAAAATAATTCTAACTGCTGACTCCACATCCAGCCTTGAGCGTTTAATTCTATTGGCTGATACGTGCCGTTAATTAGACAAAATCCGGCAAATTCTAAACTGTCTGGATCGAACCAAAAGTATTCTGGAGTGTGGAAAGTATCTTGATAAATCTGCTTTTTTAAGCCTCGATCTACCTTGGCTGTTGACTCAGACAATAATTCGATAATTATATTGGGATACAAGCCGTTTTCATGCCAAACTACCCAACTTTTGCGAGGTTTGCGCTCTGTGCCTAAAACGACAAAAAAGTCTGGGCCCCGAAAATCCTCGCTTTTGCGCTGCCGTTGGCTATAGTAAATGGTTAAATTATCCGTAGCATAAAAATCGTTTCGGTCTTGCCAAGACAATTCAAGGCACTGTAATAGTAGGATAATTTGCCGCAAATGCAATTCGGTTTCCAAAGGTGGCTCATCGCTATAGATTTCTCCTGGAGGAAAGATAACATCTTCGGCGGTACTTTCGATAAGTTCTAAGTCTTTGGCAACAGACATAACTATTTTAGGTACAGATTGCTGATTTAAGTCTAGCAAGCATCGCCTTTCTTAGAAAACAATAGGGGAGGCTTCGCCACACCCTATTTTTTCCGCCTAATTATCGTAACGTTCCCGCTTGGCAATCTCTTAGCCAAGTTCTTATAGCTTGAGAAACCGCGCCGTTACTACTTTCTCTTGGTGGTGTGGGTGGTTGTTTGTTAGGGTAAGTTCCAGTACGCGAAAACATAAATGCTAGCCGCCAACCGTTACTTGTTTGCGTCAAAAATAGCCAATGGTATTGTTGTAACTGCACTAATTTGCCAGTGCTGTATTGTCGCTCTAGAGTTGTGATAAATACTTGTTTTGGCTGTTCATTATCGGGTAGCGTTGGTGTATATTCTCCAGGGCCAAGAGAAAGCGGAGCAAATTCTGCTTTTCCAGCTATCAGTACGTAGCTATAAATATCTACACTTCTATCTAAACGGCGCGACTTTTGAGTAATGCGATTAGTATAGTTAGGTAAATCTTTAACTAATTGGGTTGTTAGGGTTTCTACATTTTGGTTTTGACAGTTAGATAAAGGTGTTTTGGCGATCGCATTAGAAGAAGCTGTAAGCCATAACATACAAGCTAAAAACCCTAGTAATCTCATGCTAGTGCTATTTCGTCACAAATGCGCTGCCAAGCTACTTTAGGGTCAGCCGCCGCCGTAATTGGACGACCAATAACTAAATAATCTGCTCCCAAGGCGATCGCTAGTGCTGGTGTCATACTGCGCTTTTGATCTCCTGTTTCTGCCCAAGTTGGACGCACACCAGGACAAACTAACAAAAAATCTTTACCGCAACTATCTTTTAATTGCTTTACTTCTTGAGGCGAACAAACTGCCCCTTCTAGCCCCGATTCTTGCGCTAACAAAGCCATTTCTAGGGCGTATTCTGGCAATTCTAGGGGAATTTTCAATTCAAAGGCAAGCTGCCGCGATGACAAGCTAGTTAGCACGGTAATCGCAATTAGTTTAGTCGGTGCAACTCCAGATTCTAGAGCGCCTTGTTGAATTGCCTCGCGAGCTAAAGTTAAGGCTTGTTTACCGCAGGTACTATGAATAGTCAGTAAATCTACTCCATACCGCGCTGCCGCCCGACTTGCTCCGGCAACGGTATTTGGAATATCGTGCAGCTTGAGGTCTAAAAATACCTTTTTTTGCCGTTCTTTGAGAATTTTTATGATATTTGAGCCAGTACTAACAAATAGCTCTAAGCCAACTTTCCAGAAAGTAACTTCTGGCAACTTACCGATAAGCGCGATCGCATCGGCTTCGGTAGCAACATCTAGCGGCACGATGATTTGAGATGAAGGCATACTATTTACGGTACTAAGCGGATAAATTTGGTTTTGCCAAACTGTAAAACTTTGTCGTACAGAGAATTAGGAGTTTCAAAACCTAAATCGGCTTGCTCGATTTTTTCTCCATCTAATCTTATAGCGCCCCCCTGAATTTGCCTTCTCGCGTCTCCATTACTTTTACACAAACTGCTGGCACTAAGAATATTTGCTAACTTCGTGGGAAACTCAATCGCGGCAAGAGAAAACTCCGGTACGCAATCCGATCGCGTTTTACTACCACTGGTTATTGATAAAGCTGCACTTTGAGCTTGCTTGGCGGCTTCTAGCCCGTGATACTGAGTCACAATATCAAGGGCTAGAAGTTTTTGGCGATCGCGTGGATTTTCTGGCAATTGCGACCAAGATAAATCTGTCAACAATTCAAAATACTGCTCTAGCAAGCTATCAGAAATTTTTTCTAACTTGGAGTACATTGTTAGCGGATCTTCCGATAAGCCCACATAGTTTTGCAGCGACTTAGACATTTTTTGGATGCCATCAGTACCCAACAAAATTGGCATTAATAGCCCAAATTGTGGTGTTTTGCTGAAATGCTTTTGCAAATCTCGCCCCACAGCAATGTTAAATTTTTGGTCTGTACCGCCTAATTCTACATCCGCGTCAATAGCAACCGAATCGTAACCTTGCATTAATGGGTAGAGAAATTCGTGCAGATAAATAGGGTTTTCTTGAGTAAAGCGATCGCTAAATCCTTCTTTTGCCAACATCTGCCCTACCGTCATAGTTGACAGCAATCCTAAAATTTCCGTTAAATCTAGTTTTGCCAACCATTCGGAGTTATAACGAACTTCTAACCTTCCAGGGGTATCAAAATCTAAAATTGGTCGGACTTGATCTAAATAGTTTTGGGCATTTTGGGCTACCATTTCCTCTGTTAGCTGACGGCGGACTTCTGATTTGCCTGTCGGGTCGCCAATTCTAGCAGTAAAATCGCCAATAATTAAAACTGCCGTATGTCCCGCATCTTGAAACGATCGCAGCTTTCGCACGGGAATACTATGACCGAGGTGAATATCTGTCCCTGTGGGATCGATGCCCAATTTTACCCGCAAAGGTCTATTAGTAGTTGCCAGCAGCTTTTCAATGCTTTCTTGGGGGTTGCTGCTATCACGATCGGGGAAAATTTCACTAACTCCCCGACGCAGCCAAGTTGTTTTCACAGGCTGGTAAACGGCTTTGGTATTACTTGTTTCCAAGCTTTGCATCTGCTTGATGATAGATGTCTTTATTAACTCCAAGTCACTATTTGGCAATTTTTTAGCTAAATTAAGTACATTCACTAGCAATTTACTGATATTGTTTGGGTCGTCAAACTACTATAATTGCAAAAATTAACTATCTTGTCGCTGCGAATCTGAAGAAGGTTTGTTTCTCCAATTATTAAAAAATTCTCTGTTACTACCACTACTAATCCTAATTATTTAAGTGAGGAAGTTAAATAACTGTGTCATCCAGTATTATTCACAAAAAAAATAAAAGCTCTAGTCCTAGTTTCAAGTTTGTTAAAGATATTACCAAAGTGACGGGCGGGACTATCTTAGCAATTACGATGTTAGGAAGTGCGATCGCGGCAGGGGGATTAGTTGGTTTAGCAATTAGCTTCCGTAACTTGCCCGATGTTAGAGCTTTACGCACCTATATTCCTGCCGAAACGAGCTACATTTACGACATTAAAGGCAAACTATTATCTAGCATTCACGGAGAAGCCAACCGCGAGGTTACGCCTTTAGATAAAATTTCTCCCGACTTAAAAAGAGCCGTAATTGCGATCGAGGATAGCAATTTTTACTATCACAAAGGCATCAACCCCATTAGTGTAGGACGGGCGCTAGTAGTTAACTATCAAAAAGGTTCGGTTCGAGAAGGTAGTTCTACATTAACTATGCAGTTGATGAAAAATGTCTTTCTCTCGCGCCAACGTACCTTTAGCCGCAAACTAGCCGAGGGCGTGCTGGCAATTCGGATCGAACAAATTTTGACTAAAGACCAGATTTTAGAAATGTACCTCAACCAAATTTATTGGGGACATAATAACTACGGCGTACAAACGGCTGCTCGGAGCTATTTCAATAAGTCGGCAGGAACTTTAACCCTAGCTGAATCGGCAATGATGGCAGGTTTAATCAAAGCACCTCAAGAATACAGTCCGTTTGTAGATATGAAACGGGCAACAGAGCAGCAGCATACAGTATTGCGGCGAATGCGAGACTTAGGCTGGATTACACCCCAAGAAGAAACCAAAGCCCGCGCTCAAAAAATTAAGCTAGGTACGATTAGATCGTTTCAAGGTAGCGCTAGTCCTTACGTGACAAATGCCGCTTCCCGCGAGTTAGTGGAACGTTTTGGACGCGACGCAGTTTTAAAAGGTGGAATGCGAATTCAAACAACCGTTGATGCCAAAATGCAAACTATGGCTGAAGAAACGGTAGTCAATTGGCATCGCAGGTTGCGCCGTCAAGGTGTCCGTGCCGATCAAATGGCACTTGTAGCGATCGATCCGCGCACGCATTTTGTGAAGGCGCTAGTAGGAGGTGTAAATCCTAAAAAGAGTGAATTTAACCGCGCAATTCAAGCTATTCGTCAACCCGGCTCGGCGTTTAAACCATTTGTTTATTACACAGCTTTTGCTACGGGTAGATATACGCCCAATTCTATTGTTGCCGATACCCCCGTTCGGTATCGAGAAGCTAGTGGTTATTATTATCCCAAAAACTACGATAGTTCTTTTGGCGGGGCGATGTCGATTCGTAAAGCACTAGAAGTATCGCGCAATATTCCAGCCATCAAAATCGGGCGAGCGGTAGGAATGAATAAAGTAATTGAAACTTGCCGCACTTTGGGCATTAATAGCCCGATGGAGCCTGTAACCTCTTTACCTTTAGGGGCAATTGGCGTAACGCCTTTAGAAATGGCTAATGCTTACGCAACGTTTGCAAGTTATGGTTGGCAATCAGAAGCAACGGTAATTGTCCGCGTCACAGATAGCAGTGGCAATGTTTTATTAGACAATACACCCAAACCTCAATTAGTCCTCGAACCTTGGGCAGCAGCTTCGCTAACAAGTGTCATGCAGGGGGTAATTACTAACGGTACGGGAAAAGCTGCCCAAATTGGTCGCCCCGCCGCCGGAAAAACTGGAACCACTTCTTCTGAGCGGGATATTTGGTTTGTGGGCTACGTGCCACAATTAGCAACGGCGGTATGGGTAGGAAATGACAACTACCGACCTTTGGGGCATGGTGCGACGGGCGGTACTTTTGTTGCCCCAATTTGGCGCGACTTTATGACCAAAGCTTTGAAAAATACACCCGTGCAAAACTTTCGTCCGCCATCAGATTTCGATCGCCCTCGATAACTAAAGTTTTGAGTTTTAACTCAATTTAAAAATCAAGGCTGCTTTTCTAACTCAGCTTTCATTCGCTCTAAAGTAAAGTTCATTTGATCGAACATTTGCTGAGGAGTGACACCAAATTGATTTAGCTGAGTTTTAAGCTGTTCTACAGTCATCTGAGCCATAAAATCTTCTGATAGCTCAAAGCGCTTCATAAAAATTCGATAGCGCTCCATCATAGATTCCATTTGCTCGATAAATAATTTTTTGCCGTCGCGGTCAAATTTGCCGTAACTATTACCCAGCTTTACTAGAGCTTGGTATTCTTCAAATAGTTGTTTGGCTTCAAGTTGTACTATCTCAGAATCAAAAAATCCCATAGCGCTGTTCTATAACTCTGGTGCGATCGCCCAAAATATCTGTACTTTGGCGTTTAGTATCATTCTAGTCTAGACTTAAGGTTTAGCTCGAACACCTTTAGCAGCGAGATTTCTCCACTTGACTATTTAGCAGTTATATGTATATAAATTTTGCTATAGGTTTTAGAGTTGCCGAAAAATGAGCGATCGGTCAAAAAGTCGAAAAATTGCCGCAGTTTTAGCTTTGACAGGAACTATTAGCCCGATTGCGGGATGGCATAAGTTTTATCTTGGTCAGCCTGTATGGGGGTTAGTATACTTGCTATTGTCTTGGACACCCATACCTCGCGCCGCTAGTGCCATTGAGGGTTTATGGTACTTGCTGCAAAACGAAGCAGAATTTGACGAAAATTTTAACCAAAACGGGCAAAAAGCCTCGTCTATGATAGAACTTGCGCCAAACAATGTTAAAACAATTTCTGAAGCCTTGCGTCAGCTAGACGGTTTGCGAGAAGATGGGCTAATTTCTGAGTACGAGTTTGAACAGAAACGCCGCCAAATGTTAGATAAAATTGCTTAAGCAACTACCCTTGACTAATTCATGCAATGGCTACCTTCAGTTCAATCAATTCGCACTAAATTATTAAACGATCCTTATTATCGGTTGCAATCGACGGCAGAAATTGCGATCGCCGCCGATTTGGGTATCCAGATTGATGTCAATAAAGCTAAAGTAGACGATTGGTTGCGCCTTCCAGGTTTATCTATTCATCAAGCGCGAAACTTGGTGCAATTATGCCAAGCGGGGGTACAGTTTTGCAGCGTAGAAGACATTGCCGCAGCTTTGAATGTTTCTGTCCAGCATTTGCAGCCCTTAGTTCCGGTACTCAAGTTTTGCTACTACGACGAAGTTTTTACTATTGCACCTCTTAGTCTAAATACTGCGACAATTGAGCAATTAGTAGAACTTCCCGCCGTCGATTTAGCTTTAGCTCAAGCTATAGTCCAAAATCGCAAATTACAAGGTAAATACTGCAACTTAGCAGATTTTCAACGGCGGTTATCGCTACCTGGTACTTTGATTAGCCAGTTGATGTATTATTTACAGTTTTAAACAAAACCAATGCGACTAAGGGGCCAAAACCGAAAGGTTGCCCTCCCAATAATATTTTCTTCCGGTAAAAAGCCCCAAACGTGAGAATCGTTACTATCATTGCGGTTGTCGCCCATCACAAAAACACTATGTTCGGGAACTTGTTGGGGTAACAATCGATAAGCCGGGGGTTCGGCAATATAGTTTTCTTGTAGAGGGTGGCTGTTTAAATATACTTTGCCATTGGTAACGCCGATAGTTTCTTCAGGAGTAGCAATTACGCGCTTAATAAAGGCTTGTTCTTTATCGTAGGCAGCTTGTAATTGTTGGGGAGTATGAAAGACAATAATATCCCCCGTTTCTGGTGGGTGAAAACGATAGGAGAGTTTTTCTATAACTAAGCGATCGCCTGTGTGTAAAGTCGGTAGCATAGAATCTGAAGGAATATAGCGCGGTTCGGCAACAAAGGCGCGAATTAGCAGCGCTAAACACAAAGCAATAAAAATTAGTTGAAAATTCTCTCGCTGGGAGCGCCAAACCCGCAACCATAAAGGCGCTTCTATTGATTTTTGGTCTTTAGAGGTCATAGAAAAATTACTTTGTCCATAAAAGCGATTAGCTTTTGTAATGATTGTCAAACAGCAATTCTATCAACTGATTGAGATTTATCGCCAATGGATTGAGGCAAAAGAGCTAATAACTTTAAGTCTACGGCAGGTTGTTGTGCCTCGAAATAGAGTAAAAAATTGTCAACCTAAAAAATGGGTTAAAAAAGCCTCCAATTGGGGGCTTTTTTATAGCTAGTTCTGAAGCGATTAAAGCAAGTACAACAAGCCAAACAAAATAATCCACACTACATCTACAAAGTGCCAATAAATTTCGGCAGCTTCTACGCCAAAGTGTTTTTCGCTGCTGTAGTGTCCAGCTTTGCGACTGCGCCATAACACGGCAAAAATCGCAGTAACGCCGATAAATACGTGCAATCCGTGAAAACCTGTTAGCACGTAAAAGGCACTAGCAAACAAGTTTGTAGTTAGCGTAAATTCTAAGTGGCTGTACTCGTATAGTTGCCCAACTAAGAAAATTGCCCCCATGGCGGCGGTAATTGCTAACCATTTTTGCATTCCTTTAACGTCGTTTTTCTTTACCGCCACATCAGCATTGTGCATCACAAAGCTGCTAGAAATTAGCAAAACTGTATTAACTCCCGGTAGCAACAATTCTAAACGTGGGGTTCCTTCAGGGGGCCAAACAGGTAATACCGACCGGAAAGCTAGGTAAGCGCCAAACATTCCTAGAAAAATCATCCCTTCGGCAACTAAAAACACAATTAAGCCAAAAATGCGATGGTCGGGATGTTCTTCGTGGTGTCCTGCTACTTCCGCCGTATGGTGATGATTGAGTTCTGTTTTAGCTGGATCTATAGTTTGAATTTGCATGAATCTTTTACTCAATAAGGTAATTAAGTCAAAAAGCTAAAAGATGATTTCTTGTTTTTGAATCACCTTTTAGCCTTTATTTATTGGCGATCTTCTGAGTTAGCAGCGACTTTAGGATCGGGATCGGCTCTTAATACAGAGCTTGGCCCGGCTGCTAAGGCTGGTTCTCGTTCATCGGCTAACGGTACGTCTACGTCTTTTTTGTTGTTCATACCGTAGTCGTAAGGGCCCGTTGCTAAAACGGGCAATTTGTCAAAGTTTTCAATGGCTGGAGGTGAAGTTGTCATCCATTCCAAAGTTAAGGCTTCCCAAGGATTATCACCAGCTTTTGGCCCGTAATGCCAACTCCAAATTGCATTGATGATGAAGGGGAAAGTCGAAATTGCCAGCAAGTACGCGCCCATTGTACAGATAAAGTTGAGGGTTTCGTACTTGGGATCGTACATGGCAATCCGGCGGTTCATACCCATCATGCCTAATTTGTGCATGGGTAAAAAGGCAAGGTTTAGACCGACGATTGTCAGGGCAAAATGAACTTTACCCCAAAATTCGTTAATCATCCGCCCTGTTACTTTCGGAAACCAGTGATAATAACCAGAATAAATGCCTAGTACACTACCGCCAAAAAGTACATAGTGCAGGTGAGCGACTACAAAATAAGTATCGTGGACGTGGATATCAAAGGGGACAGCAGCTAACATTACGCCACTAATTCCGCCAATTACAAAGGTTCCCACAAAACCCATTGCAAACAATAAAGCACTGTTTAGGCGCAGTTTGCCGCCCCACAACGTCGCCAACCAGCTAAATACTTTAATACCTGTAGGTACGGCAATAATCATGGTAGTAATCATGAAAAACATCCGCAACCAGCCAGGAATACCGCTAGTAAACATATGGTGCGCCCAGACTATTAAGCCCAAAAAGCTGATAGCTAAACTGGAATATGCGATCGCTTTGTAGCCAAATACTGGTTTACGCGCGTGAACTGGTATAACTTCCGAAATTACCCCAAAAAAGGGCAAAATCATGATGTATACGGCAGGATGGGAGTAAAACCAAAACATATGTTGGTATACTACGGGGTCGCCGCCACCTGTGGGGTTAAAAAACATCGTCCCCGCCAACAAGTCAAACGCTAACAAGATTAAAGCGCCAGCAAGTACCGGAGTTGATACCAAAACTAAGGCGGAAGTAGAAAACATTGCCCAACAAAATAAGGGCATTTGAAATACTCCCATTCCTGGAGTCCGCATTTTCAGCAGTGTCACCAGAAAGTTTAACGCTCCCAAAATTGAGGATGTTCCTAGTAATAGCAAGCTCATAATCCAAATTGCTTCCCCTACTTGTCCTGTTACTAGGCTTAAAGGCGGGTAGGAAGTCCAACCAGCATCGGGCGCATCACCGATTAGCAAACTAGCCATTAGCAATAATCCGGCGGGGGGAACCATCCAAAAAGCTACGGCGTTTAACTTCGGAAATGCCATATCTTTCGCCCCAATCATGAGCGGAATCAGATAATTAGCAAATCCTGCTCCGGCGGGAACAATCCAGAGAAAAATCATTACCGTAGCGTGGAGTGTAAACAAGCTGTTGTACACTTCGGCGCTGACAAAATCCAAGTCTGGGGTTTTCAATTCGGTGCGAACTAAATCCGCCATAACTCCACCGATACAGTAAAAGACAAAGGTTGTAACTATGTACTGAATGCCAATTACTTTGTGATCGGTGTTGAAGGTAAAGAAATCGCGCCAATTTCTATTGGCTTCGTCTTCGTTATGAGCGGGTATATTAGCTCTTTCTTGTAACTGTGCTTGAGTCATAGAAATTAAGGAAAGAGAATTGGGTCAAACTTTACTTAGTGGTGGTGGCTAGAAACTTGGTTAAGCATTTCTGAATTGATGCCCAAATCGCTAGTATAAGGCGCTAAAAACTCGTTGGGCGATTTTTCTGTAGGATTAAGAGCGATCGCACTATTCAATGTATCCGCTTGGGCTACTTGCTGCTCTTGCACCCACTTATCGAAAGTTTGCTGTGGTTCGACAATTACTTTAGTATTCATTGCGCCGTGATAGGGTCCGCATAGTTCGGCGCAAATTAACGGATAAGTACCTTCCACGCGGGGAGTAAAGCGAATTGTGGTTTGACGACCGGGGATCACATCTTGCTTTAAACGAAATTCTGGAACCCAAAACGCATGAATTACATCGTTGGCGCTCATGTTGGCGATTACTTCCCGCCCGACTGGTACGTGCAATTCGCTAGAGACGAGTCCCGTATCAGGATAAGTAAAAATCCAAGCGTACTGCATTCCGGTAACGTTAACGGCAAATTCTGGTGACATTCCTTCTCTATCTTTGCTTGCGCCAATTGTGGGCGAAACAATCCCAAGACCTGGAGCATCATTTTTTTGAGGAATTTGGTCTGAGTTGCGAACGGCGGCCGTTGCTGGGTCTTGCATCGCCTCGTCAGACTTTTGTTGATTAGCGTTGTCGCTCAAAGTTGCCGCGATCGCACTTCCGGGCATTTTCATCGCTTGAGGCTGCGTCGCTGCGTGCATATCGTGGGGATCGAACCCACCAATGGAGTTGTAGACCTCAAAGCTATAAATTGAAATTCCCAGTACAACGATCGCTGGGATTGCCGTCCAGAGAATTTCTAAGGGGACGTTGCCAAATACTGGCGCTGCGTCGGTATTGTCGCCAGGACTGCGGCGAAACTTAAACGCTGAATAAATTAAAATGCCTTCAACTAGCAAAAATAGTCCGATAGATACGGTCATCATCGTATTAAACAAACCGTCTACAAGCACTGCTTCATCGGTGGCAGCTACAGGTAGTAGACCATGATTTTGACCGTACCAAAGGCTGAATAAGGTCAGTACGATACCGATAAGTAAAGTCCAAATAGAACCTGGGATTTTCACGGGTTTGTACTAATGTTTATGAATTTACTACTATTTCTAGTCTTACTCACTTACCACGTTAGTGCAGCTATTGGGCTTAGTGAGTTGGTTAAAATACTTTTTACTTATTTTCTTTGGGATCGCTACTTATTCTTGCTGTTTTTCTCCCTAGGTCTTGCTTTGAGATATTGTTAAGAAAAGTAAAGATTATTTGCAAATGCAGCAAAAACAAATTCTCCAAAATCTTGAATCATTGGAGGTAAACCCTGATAGTTAGTCAAAACAGAAATAATTTTCTGTTTCTCCTGTTTACAATACGTTAGGGTGGAAGAAAGCCAGCACTCACAAAATAATAAACTTTAATGGCTTATCTAGATGGGCAGAAGGTATCGTCCATGACAGAATTTATTGTTCCGCAAACCAGCGTAGCCGCGCAAAATCAATCTCAGCCGCAAGATCGCATCCGGCGCTGGGTATGGAAGTTGTGTATTGCTACATTAATTTTGATGGCAATTGGCAGCGCCACCCGCGTCATGAATGCAGGACTAGCTTGTCCCGATTGGCCCTTGTGTTACGGTACGCTCGTACCAAGAGCGCAAATGAATCTTCAAGTATTTTTAGAGTGGTTTCACCGCTTGGATGCGGCGTTAATTGGTGTAGGCGCGATCGCATTAACTGTTACCTCTTGGTGGAATCGCCGTCAATTACCCAGTTGGCTACCTTGGGCGGCTACTTTCTCCTTGGGTTTAATTGTATTTCAAGGCGTACTAGGCGGCTTAACCGTTACGCAATTATTGCGATTTGACATCGTCACGGCTCATTTAGGCACAGCATTATTATTTTTTAGCACGCTGTTAGTTATTGGGACGGCGCTGACTCCCTATCAAGGGACGGGGACGGCGGGTAAATTGCCTTGGCTAGGACTAACGGCGGCAATTTTGGTTTATTTACAAAGCTTGCTGGGGGCAATAGTAGCTTCTCGATGGGCGTTGCATCAGTGTTTAGCAGTTAAAGCTTTGTGTAGTGTGATGTACAGTCACATCGGTGGCGTAGTGCTGCCTAGTTTGGCAATTATTGCGGTAGTTTGGGTGTCTTTACGGACTCCAGCTTTGCATCCGGCTTTGCGGCTATTGGCAAATATGGCGGGTGGGTTATTACTATTGCAAATTTTGTTGGGTATTGCTACCTTGCGCTTACATCTGCAAGTAGAGCCTTTAACAGTAGCTCATCAAGCTGTAGGAGCAGTATTATTAGGCTCTCTAGTTGCTTTTACTGTTTTGGGATGGCGTGATAGCGCAAGCGCGCCCGGTTACGATCTTCGCGCTTTTTTGCCAGAAGCCCATCGTTAAATGCAAGATAGCTTCTGACTTTGGATTTTATGTTGTTTCAATGATTAAGGATTTAGTAGTGTGAGTACAATCGGGTCTAGCCTCTCTCGCCGCCATGAAAATTTTTCTGAAGTTGTTCGCAGTTATTACCAGCTAACAAAGCCAAGAATTATCCCGCTATTGTTAATTACTACAGCTAGTAGTATGTGGATTGCCGGAAATGGACAAGTAGATCCATTGTTGCTGTTAGTAACTTTAATTGGTGGTACGTTGGCTGCGGCGGCTGCCCAAACAATTAATTGCGTTTACGATCGCGATATTGATTATGCTATGGAACGCACCCGCCATCGTCCTTTGCCTGCGGGTAAAGTTCAGCCGCGAGATGCGTTAATATTTGCGATCGCGTTAACCATACTGTCTTTTACTTTATTAACAGCCAAAGCCAATTTACTCAGCGCTTTATTAGCAATGTCTGGCATTGTTTTCTACGTGGCTATTTACACTCATTTGCTCAAACGCCATACCAGCCAAAATATTGTTATTGGTGGCGCTGCGGGAGCAATACCAGCACTGGTAGGTTGGGCGGCGGTTACAGGCACATTGAGTTGGGCGGCTTGGGTAATATTTGCGATCGTGTTTTTGTGGACTCCGCCGCATTTTTGGGCTTTGGCTTTAATGATCCGCGATGATTATGCCAAAGTTGGCGTACCTATGCTTCCGGTAGTTGCGGGTAATGAAGCTACTACTAAGCAAATTTGGCTTTATACTTTAATCCTCATTCCTTCTACCTTTTTGCTCATCTATCCCTTAAATGTTTCTGGGGTAGTTTATGGTGCTTTAGCGGCGTTTTTGGCAACTCTTTTCCTCAAAAAAGCTTGGGCGTTGCGGCTTGAACCCGATAGTAAAGAATTAGCTAGAAGTCTGTTCTTTTACTCAATTATCTACATGATGGCTCTAAGCGCGGCAATGATTGTTGACTCTCTACCCGTCACTCATTACTTGGTAAATGCTGTATTAACAGGCTTTCATGTCTAATTAAGGATGCGATCGCGCTTTTTTGGGCAGAAGTGCGATCGCCTTATATTAATAATCAAACTTTGAATCAATGACTAAAAAAGAGTTATGAGTTTACCTACTTCAGCATCGAGAAGACAGCAAAGTTGTGAGTTTATTTGAAAAATTGAGGTTAGAAGCCAACTAGGTAACGTTTCCGGTAACATCAGTGGAAGCTTTAGACAATATGCCTGAATTTTTAAACAAGCTGCGTCTTCGATGGTGGCAAAGAGAAAGCGTAAAATAACTATCTTCTCCCGCTAAAATAGTAATTGCCCGTGAAATGTATATTTAGGGAGAAAGGCTGATGGCTCCCGCCGTAAAAATTGAGAACTTACAAAAACGCTATGGCTCAGTAGAAGCAGTTAAAAATGTTTCGTTGCAAATTGAGCCAGGGGAAATATTTGGGCTTTTAGGCCCAAATGGCGCGGGAAAAACGACAACGTTGCGCGTGTTGTGTACTTTATCAACCCCAGACGCAGGAAAGGTAGAAGTATCAGGTGTTTCCGTTGTCGATAATCCAAGAATTGCCAGACAAAAATTAGGTTACGTGGCGCAAGAAGTAGCCCTAGACAAGGTACTTACAGGGCGGGAACTCTTGCAATTGCAAGCATCGCTGTATCATTTGCCCAATAATGCCGCAAAACAACGCATTAATGACGTAATTGGCTTATTGGGTTTAGCAGAATGGGCAGATAAACGTACGGGTACTTATTCAGGCGGAATAAAAAAGCGTATAGATTTAGCCGCCGGATTGCTTCACGCTCCCGATGTTTTAGTGTTAGATGAACCCACTGTAGGGTTAGATATTGAAAGCCGTTTTGTAGTTTGGAACTTTTTGCGCCAACTCAAAGCCGCCGGAACTACAGTATTAATTACCAGTCATTATTTAGAAGAAATTGACGCTTTAGCCGATTCTGTAGCCATTATCGATCGTGGTGTAGTTATTGCATCAGGAAAGCCTGCAGAGTTAAAAGATAAACTAGGAGGCGATCGCATTACGCTACGGATTCGAGAATTTTCTTCTAATCTTGAAGCCGAAAAAGCCAAAGATTTATTGCAAGCCTTGCCTTTTGTGCAAGAAGTAATAATTAATAGCGCTCAAGGTAATTCTTTAAATCTAGTCGTTACTCCCCAATCGGACGCACTAAGTAGCATTCAAAAATCCCTTAATGAGGCGGGTTTACCTACTTTTGGCATTGCCCAATCACGCCCTAGTTTAGATGATGTCTACTTAGCGGCTACGGGGCGCACGTTGATGGATGCAGAGCTTGCGGCGGCGGGTAGTCGGGACATGAAAGCAGAACGCAAGCAAAATATGAAGTAAAAGTTTATTCCTAAGTAGAGATAATTATAAATGAGTAGTACAATTACACCTCCCAAACCCCAAACAATCGCTCAACCAGGGGCATTTGCTCACGAAAGTAGCGCAAGTTCTAATGGTTTTGCCGATTTAGTGCAAGAAACTTTAGCGCTAACTCGCCGCTTGTTTATTCAATTGCAGCGTCGCCCATCAACTTTAGTCGCCGGGATTATTCAACCTGTAATGTGGCTAGTTTTATTTGGGGCGTTATTTCAGAACGCGCCATCGGGTTTATTTGGCAATAGTCACAGCTACGGACAATTTCTCGGTGCAGGGGTGATTGTGTTTACAGCCTTTGCAGGAGCTTTAAACGCGGGTTTACCTGTTATGTTTGACCGCGAATTTGGCTTTTTAAACCGCTTATTAGTTGCGCCTCTGGCTTCTAGATACTCAATTGTTTTGGCTTCAGCATTATTTATTGTTAGTCAAAGCTTGCTGCAAGCGGCGGTAATTGTCGGTGCAGCAGCCTTGTTAGGAGCAGGTTTACCGAATATTGCTGGCTTAGGGGCAATTTCTTTAATCGTCTTTTTCCTGGCTTTAGGCGTGACGGCTATTAGTTTAGGTTTAGCTTTTGCTTTACCCGGACACATTGAATTAATTGCCGTTATTTTTGTAACGAATTTGCCTTTATTATTTGCTAGTACCGCCTTAGCACCATTATCGTTTATGCCCCAATGGTTGCAAGTAGTAGCAAGTCTAAACCCTCTTAGCTACGCTATTGAGCCGATTCGTTACTTGTATCTAAATAGCAACTGGTCTTTGGATAGTGTAGTAATGCAAGCTCCTTGGGGAGTCGTTAGTTTTGGCGGGGCGATGCTAGTTTTGTTAGGCTTTAGTTTTGTATCGTTAATTAGCATTCAACCTCTATTAAAGAAGTCGCTTTCTTAAACAACCACATTCTAAAAATCTATGAAACTTAAATCTATTTCCCAAAAGTTCATTCTCAGCGCTTTAGCTTCCATGAGCCTTTTTTCTTTACTAATTCCTCAATTAGCAAAGGCGCAAACTGCCGATGTCAATCCTTTACAAGACTTTCAACCCCAACAGGGCGATCCTTTTTCTTCTAGAAATGACAACCCAACGGGGAGTTTGTTTGACTTAATTCACCGCGCACAACTGGGAAGTTCTCGCAGCGCTGAGGAGTTTAATACTGAAAAAAACCAAAGTTTGAATGATGCGGCGGCGGAGTTTCGCAAAAAACAACAACAACGCATTCAAAATCCCGGTCAAGCGGGTACTGTAGAGAATACAACTACTACACCGTCATTGCAGATTAATTTAGATAAATAAGCCCAAAGACGCCACTGAAACAAGCAAAAATTTAGGTGGTGTCAGTAAAAACATTTGACTATTACCAATAGGCGATCGCATTTCTGGTAAATTTAAGCCAATAATTCCAGCTTTTTTGAGAATTAATCGATCGTTAGCTTCCCCCCACACCAGCATTGATGCCCATTCTCCTAAATTAGGCTCGTGACCGACTAAGGCTAATTTGGTAGTAGATGGATACTGTTGTTTTTCTAACCAATTTAGCCAATCATGAATGTTTCCACTGGGAGCAAGGTCGGTAGATACTTGCAATTGGCTAGATAGTTGCAAATTAATGAAAATTTCCGCCGTTTGATGCGATCGCACGAGCGGACTTGTCAAAATAATATCAAAGCGAAAACCCAGGTTATACAAGCGTTTAGCTACTTCTTTTATTTTGTCTTGTCCAATTTTGGTTAAAGTGCGATCGTCGTCATTAAGACCTGAATCTCTTTCTTGGGCTATACCATGACGAATTAAGTACAGTTCCATTTTTTAGTCTACTCGGTTTGAATTGGATTATCTCTAGGACTAACTAACCTCAACAATTTTTGCTTAATTTGAGCGTCAAATACTTCCCATTTCATCCGAGCGTAGGCAGAATTTTCATTAAAGCCTGACAAAAAGCCCATCGGAATCTCAAACCCACCAGCGCCAGTACGTCCACCACCAAAAAACCGCCCTTGACTATCTTGTCCAAAAGCTTCCTTAATAAATTCATCGGGATCGAGAGTAAGTTTAGTAGTTCTCAATGAGCCAATTACAACTTCTAATTCCTCATCTTCATCGTGAACAATCCCAAAAACTACCGCCGTATGGACGTTTTCTTCAGTAACTAAAAAGTCCGCCGCTTGAGGGATTGCATCGCGGTCTTCGTAGCGCAAGTAACCAACACCAGCAATAGAAAAGTTATTTTGCACAATCCGATTTTTTAAACTGCGCTCAATTACATCCATTACTCGTTTCGAGCGATTTGCTTGGAGTACGGCGTTAAGCAACTGAGAGTCGTAAAACCTGCTTAAATAACCCGCAGCTAAAAAGTCTTCTTCTTGAGCTTGCATTAATCGATTAGTATCAGAGCGCAAGCCGTGCATTAAAGCCGTAGCACATTTAACGTGATTGCTAATACTACTATCTAAAGTCAGCAATCCCGCCTGCAAGTATTGAGTAAAAATCGTGGCGGTAGCTCTAATTGAGGGGCGCAAATCGCTAAACTCAGCTTTGAGTTCGCCTTGCAAGCTATGGTGATCTACTAATATTACTAAGGGAATTTTTGCTTCTTGCACCAATGGCATTAATTGGCTGGTTGTTCCCTGGTTGTCGATTAAGGCATAACCATTATAAACAGACAAGTCTTTGCTTTTGGCGTTTTGGAGCGTCCACCTTTGGGCGGGTAAACCTGTAAGTTTGACTAAAGCAATATTTTCTTGATGGCTCAAAGTACCCGCGTAGACAATATCGCACTGAATATCGTATTGCTCGGCTATTAGTTGATACGCCCAGGCACAAGATAGGGCATCGGGATCGGGAAAATCTTGGAGAATTATTAACTGGCGATCGTTTTGGTGTCTTTCAAAGGTTTGTCTCAGAGCATCTATTTTCTGGCTAGGTAATAAGCTACAACGCTGTCCTGTATAAGAGGCAGTTTCAATATTTGCTGGTGGTGTGGGTTGCAGAAAGTCAGTGTTAGGTTGGATGTCGATATTATCTTTTTTTATTGGTTCTAGTGTAATTGGTAAATTGTCAAATACTTTTAAGGAGTTTGAGTGCATATTGGTTTAGGTCGTAGGTGTGAGGAGGAGAGTTTTTAAAAGATAGAAATTGATAACTTTTTATTTGCACCACACACTATGATCTTTACAGAAAATTAGCAATTCAACATCTTTTCGTTCAAGATATTTCTCAAGATGGAATTTTTAGAGAAAAGGTGCTTGGCAACACAATCATTATTGCCAAGGGATGCTCTATACTTGACCTCCGTATTGAACGGGTAATAAGTTTTTAGCTGTATCTTTTGGTTGCAGTTGTAAAGCTGCATGATACGACCAGTAAAGATCGCGGAGCATTTCTCTAGCTAAAAGTACGATGTCTGCGCGACCGCACTGAATAATTTGTTCGGCTTGGTGGGCTTCGGTAATCGAACCTACGGCGGCGGTGGCTATTTGGGCTTCGGTGCGGATTTTTTCAGAAAAAGGTACTTGCCAATCGGGAGCAAAGGGGTAGTTTTTGTAGTCGGGATTGAAGCCGGAACTACAATCAATTAAGTCTACTCCTTCGGCTTTGAGCTTTTTGGCGAGTTCTACCGAGTCTTCTATTGTCCAGCCGCCTTCTACCCAATCAGAACAGGATAATCTGGCGGTAAATGGTAATCTTTCGGGCCAAACTTCTCTGGTGGCGCGGGTGGTTTCGATTATAAAGCGAATTCTGTTTTCAAAACTACCGCCGTATTCGTCGGTGCGTTTGTTTGATAAGGGGGGAGTAAAAGTTGTGTCCTAGGTAGCCGTGCGCGAAATGCAGTTCTAACCATTCGTACCCTGCTTCTAAACTCCTTACAGTGGCGGCACGAAAGGCGTTTTGCACTTCTTTAATGTCGTCAAGGGTCATTGGTTTGGGGGTGCGCCAAATTTCTTCTCCAAAGGCGATCGCGCTTGGTGCTATAGTTTCCCAACCTTCTTCATTGTCTTTAAGGGAGTGTCCGCCTTCCCAAGGTTTGGCGGTGCTGGCTTTTCTCCCGGCGTGGGCGATTTGAATTCCTGGTACTGCTCCTTGCTCTTTGACGAATTTGTTGATGCGGTAGAGTGGCTCTACGTGCTTATCTGCCCAAATTCCGGCATCTCCTGGAGATATTCTTCCTCTTGCTTCTACGGCGGTGGCTTCGGCAATGACAAGTCCTGCTCCGCCTACGGCTCGCGAACCTAGGTTTACTAAGTGCCAGTCTGTGGCTACTCCGTCAATGGAACTGTATTGGCACATTGGGGATACGCCGATGCGGTTGCGGAGGGTAATGTCTTTGAGTTTGTAGGGATCGAATAGGTGTGTCATTGTTGTTTTTGTGTTTGGGGATTTTTGTTCTACATGGCTTGCTTTAAGAAAAACCGAATATGGGGGGTCTGCCCCCCAAACCCCCATTGGGGGACGAGTTGCCTCCCCCAAACCCCCTGCAAAAGTGCTTTGTCTTGGTGTACGCAAGTTTTGTGTAGTAGACTTAGTTTCTCGGTGGGTACGCAAGTTCTCTGGTTTTTGAGGGTTTAGAGCTTTAGCCGTTTACTGCGCTCATGTCTGAGTAGCGATCGCCCATTACACTGTTTTTAGGTGCTACTTCTTCTAATCTCTGCAACTGGCTAGGACTAAGTTCGATCTCGGTGGCGGCTACGTTTTCCTCTAAATAAGCGCGGCGTTTGGTTCCAGGAATCGGCACAATTTCTTTGCTTTTTGCTAGCAACCACGCTAATGCTAACTGTCCTGGAGTTACACCTTTTTCGATGGCTATCTCTTTGACTTTCTTTACTAATTTCAGGTTTTTGTTGAAGTTCTCTCCCTGAAATCTTGGCGAACTTCTCCGGTAATCGTCGGCGGCTAAATTATCTAAACTTGTTACTGTTCCTGATAAAAATCCTCTCCCTAACGGGCTATACGCTACTAACCCAATTCCTAATTCCTGTATTGTGGAGATAATTTCATCTTCTATATCTCTACTCCACAATGAATACTCTGACTGCAATGCACTAATTGGATGGACGCTTGCAGCCCGGCGAATGGTGGCGGCGCTGGCTTCCGATAGTCCGATGTAACGTACTTTTCCCTGCTTTACAAGTTCCGCCATTGCGCCTACGGTGTCTTCTATTGGTACTACGGGATCTACTCGGTGCTGGTAGTACAAATCTATATAATCAATGTTTAAACGCTTTAAGGATGCTTCGCAAGCACTGCGAACATACTCAGGGCTGCCACTAATTCCCCTAAAACTGTTGTCTTCTCCCCGTTGAATGCCGAATTTTGTTGCGACTATTACTTGTTCTCGATGGTGAGAAATCGCTTTTCCTACAAGTTCCTCATTTGCACCCCGTCCGTACATATCGGCGGTGTCTAAAAAGTTTACTCCTATTTCCAAGGCGCGGTGAATGGTTGCTATGGATTCGGCTTCGTCTCCCGTACCATAAAACTCGGACATTCCCATACATCCTAGTCCTAGTTCTGATACGGTCAATCCTTGGTTGCCAAGTTGGCGCTGTTGCATGAGTTTACTCCTATGAAAATTGAATACAAATTTTGCCGAAGTGTTCGCCCGTTTCCATGTACTCTAAAGCCGCTCTAGCAGACTCTAAAGGAAACACGCGATCGCATACTGGACGAATTTTATGTAAGGCGATGGCTCTATTCATGTCCTCAAACATCTCTCTCGAACCTACATAAATGCCCTGTACCCGCACGTTTTTCATCAAAATGGCGGCGGTGTTAATTTCTCCTTTTCCACCTGTCAATACGCCAATTAAACTAATTTGTCCGCCATACCCAACTGCTTTTAACGACTGGTTCAAAGTCCCCGCGCCGCCCACTTCTACCACATGGCCAACGCCTCCGGTTATTTCTTCGACTTTTTTACCCCAATCTGGCGTTTGTTTGTAGTTAATCGTCTCCGTAACTCCTAAGCTTTGCAATCTTTCTAGCTTTTCATCGCTGCTAGAGGTTGCAATAACTTTTGCTCCTAATAGTTGGGCAAACTGCAAAGCAAATATCGAAACTCCCCCTGTACCCTGCACTAGCACTGTATCGCCGGCTTTTACATTCCCCGATGTTACTAAGGCATTCCAAGCTGTAACCGCCGCACAAGGTAGCGTAGCCGCTTCAATATCGGTGAGATGATCGGGTACATGAACAACTCCATCCTCGTCCAGCACTGCGTATTCTGCTAGTAACCCACCCGTCGCCCCACCTAAAGCCGATTGCGCTTTTGCTTCGGTGAGTCTGCCACTAAGCCATTTTTGAAAGAATATCCCCGCTACGCGATCGCCTATTTTTACTCGCGTTACTCCTTCCCCCAGCGCCACCACTTCCCCTACTCCATCCGAAAAGGGAATTCGCGGTAACGGTAGGTTGGGATTGTATAAACCCTTTACTACCATCAAATCTCGGTAATTTAAGGAAACTGCCCGTAATCTAATCAGGATCTGTCCGTATCCAGGACTAGGATCGGGACGTTCTCTCTGCTTTAGAGAATCTAAACCAAAGCTATCAAGAATCTCAAATGCCTTCATCAGTGTTTTACCTTTTATTAACCTTAACGCTAACGTCAGTTTGTAGTCAAAAAAATTAGTGGCTACTAATTTCCTGAATTTGCTGTTGAATTTTAGTAATATTTGCCTCTAAGTCTGAGCGAAACTCTTTTAAAGACAAAATCTTTTCATCCGTTTCTTTGAGATGAAATTGCAGAATTTCTAACACCTTTTGTTTACCCCTTATACCTGTAGAATCTTCAAAATACAAGTCAATAACAGTGGTAATTTCTTCTAGGGTCAACCCCAGCGACTTTAGACAATGGATTTTTTGCAGTTTGGCAAGTTCTGTTTGGGTATAATACCGAAACCCCTTACCTTGCCGCTCGTTAGGACTTAATAGCCCTAAGTTTTCGTAGTAGCGAATTGTTCTTGGAGTTACCCCAGCAATTTCTGCTAGTTCTCCGATCCGCATTTTGTCGGTCACTTTACTTGGTCAACAAAATTGACGTTAACGTTAACTTGATACTAATAAATTTTAGCTATAAATGTCAATTTCAACTTATTTAGGTAAAGGCAAACAGATCGAAAAGCAAGTTCTACCAGGCTTAGAGTCTATAGAAATTGAGCCGCGATGCCGATTTTCTACAATCCGCCGCACCGTCTCTAAACCCAATCCCGTACCTTTTCCCACAGGCTTTGTAGTGAAAAATGGTTCAAAAATCCGCGATCGCGCATCTTCAGAAATTCCCGCGCCAGAATCGGTAATAGTTACAACTAGGCGATCGCCTTTATTTTTAGTTGCAAGTTCCAGAATGCCTTTGTTATCCATAGCATCAATGGCATTATCAATTAAATTTGTCCATACTTGATTGAGTTCGCTGCCATAAGCCAAAATTTTGGGAATTGTATCATCATAAGACCGTTTCACCGTCACGCCTTGTTTTAGCTTGCAAGAAAAAAGCCGGATTGTATCTTCAATTCCTTGATGCACATCTACAAGTTGTTGCGCGCCTTGGTCAAGATAAGTGTAGGATTTCATCGACTGCACCAGTTCAGAAATTCGTTCCGCACTCCGCAAGCCGCCCTTAATCGTTGACATCACCTCAAAAGATAGCCCTAGCCAGCGTACCCCCATGTCTCTTAGTTCGGTAGAATCGTTGCGCCAAGGAGCGGTTAATTGCTCTAAAGTTTTAATTTCAACTCCTGCCTCGGCTAAGGGCGTTGCTAAGTTCCAAGCATCTTCAATTCCGTAGTCTTCCAGCCAATTTAAAAGTTCATCTTCACGATCGCTCATTGTTACAGGATCGCTCGACCTATTAACGATCGCCTCATAACCGCGATCGCGCTCTCCAGTCCATTTTTGTACCTCCGTTTCCGTTAGCTGACTTCGCCCAGTAACTAAATTCATCCGTTGCAATTCAATTAAGGCAGGAGTCACGTCTTTAAGGGCGCGGACAAGGGCGGCGGCGGGGTTATTTAGTTCGTGGGCAAGTCCCGCCGCCAAGGTTCCCAATGCTGCCATTTTTTCTCGACTGCGGATAAAAGATTCTAACCCGCGCGATCGCTTAGTCACGTACTGAAAGATAATCCGCTCAAAAGTCCGACACTCGTGCAATAAGTTCAAAAAATCATCATCAGTAAGTCGATGCAACCGACAATCAGTCAAACTTCGCAATGTAACGGGGACTACTTCACCTGTAAGGATCTGCACTTCGCCAAAAAATGCTGGTGCTTCATGTTGTCCGATGGGCATTTCCACGCCGTCACTTTGGCGAGTTACCCCAATCCGTCCCTCCGTCAAAATTAAAAAGCCAAGTGCTGCATCACCTTCACGAACTAATACTTCTCCTTGGTTTAAATCAATAGCTTCAGCGCGATCGCATACCCACTTTAAACGCTCAGTGGGCAAAACCTGAAACAACTCTAGCTTTAACAACTCTTGAGTACAGAGCATGAGTTTATTTTGGCAACATTAATAAATAGCCTAGCAATAATCTTTTTAGCACTGCTGTAATTTATTGCACTTTAGCTAGTTTCCAACACTCTGTAGCGATCGCCCAATCTTCTTGTGCTTGAATAACTAAAACCCGCGCCCTAGAATCATCCGTAGCAATATCTGTATCAACTGGCGAATTGGCATTTTTAGCAAAGTCAATTTTTACCCCCATAAACTCCAAAGCTTCGCAAGCTGAAGCTCGTATTGGTGGCTGATGTTCGCCCACACCGCCCGTAAAAGCGATCGCATCTAGTCCGCCCAAAGTAACTAACATAGCGCCTATATGCTGACAAAGCGATCGTACGTACATATCAAAAGCTAATTGAGCGCGAGCATTACTTTCTTTAGCTGCAACAATTTGGCGCATATCGTTAGACAAACCCGAAATACCTTTTAATCCCGAAGCAATATTAAGCATTTTATCTAACTTATCCGCATCATAACCTTGTCGTAAGAGATGTATTAAAATCCCCGGATCGACGCTACCCGAACGGCTACCCATCATCAACCCATCTAACGGAGTAAACCCCATAGTTGTATCAATACTAATCCCGCCGCGAATTGCAGCGATAGAGCAGCCATTACCCAAATGGCAAGTAATTAGCCGCAAAGATTCTATATTTTTATTCAACAACTGAGCAGCACGCCTAGCGCAATATTCATGATTGATCCCGTGAAAACCATAGCGGCGAATACCTTGCTCGAAAAATGAGTAGGGTATAGGATAAACTGCTGCCTTAGCTGGTAATTGACTGTGAAAAGCTGTATCAAATACTGCTACTTGCGGCACGTCGGGTAATATTTGTTCAATAGCGGTAATGCCTTCTAAATTAACCGGATTGTGAGCAGGAGCAAAACTAGCAAGCTTTGCGATTTCATCAGTTACATCTTTTGTAATTATTACTGCTTTTCGGTAACGATCCCCGCCGTGTACTACCCGATGACCGACAATATCAATTTCTGCCAGATTGTCAATTACTTTAGTATCGCCTTTGTATAAAGTATCAAGTAGCTGTGACATTGCAGCCGTGCGATCGCTTGTCGGTAATTCTTGTTTTAATTCGCTCCGAGAAGTTTTAACTTTTAGTTCTGCTATTCCTTCCCCGTAAGTCCAATCAATCTTTGCTTCCCATTTTGGTTCTAGCAAATCTGATAAATTGTCATCTATTTGGTATAAACAGCTTTTTTGACTGCTAGAGCCTGCATTTAATACTAATATTTTCATATTTTTTTTAGTTCAAAACTCTTGTCTATACCGACACTAGGCTATTTAAACTGATAATTTTTTACCTCTGCCCTCAGAAGTTGCTTACGAGACCTTTTAGAATAGTTATAGTTATTAACATATATAAACCTTTACCCTAATACTTGACTTCGCATTTTCAGATGACTTAGTTGTTTGTATTTAACTTTTGCCAAGACAGCAAAGTGTTAGAGCTAGTAGAGGGAAATATCTATTCCTTCAGAGGCGGTTATGGCGGTCAATTTTGCCCGAACTTCTACTTCAATTCAACGTTTGCAACAAGTTTTTGCGAGTATCGATGCTGAAAGTTGTCCGCATCATTTCAACTTTCATATGCACACGGTATATTCTGATGGCAAATTTCAGCCAGAAGAATTAATAGATCGAGCTATTGCTATTGGTTTGCAAGGGTTAGCAATTACCGATCATCATACGATTCTAGGCTACAAAACGGCGCAACGTTATTTAGAAGATTGGAAATGGAGTCATCCCCAAACCGAAAAACCCGCCCCCCAACTTTGGAGCGGTGTAGAAATTAACGCCCGTCTGCTCAATATTGAAGTACATATTCTTGGCTACGGTTTTGAACCATCCCATTCTAGCTTGCAGATTTATTTGCAAAGAAGCGCAGCTAAAGGAGATAGTTACCAAGCGGCTAACGTTATTGCTTCGATTCACGAGGCGGGAGGGCTTGCAGTTCTCGCTCACCCAGCACGTTACAAAAAGTCTCACTTCGATCTCATTCCGGCGATCGCCCAATTGGGTATTGATGGAGTAGAAACTTACTATGCTTACAATAATCCTAGTCCCTGGAAGCCTAGCCCCATCGAAACGCAACAAGTACAAAACTTAGCTGCTATTCATGGCTTGTTAAGTACCTGCGGTACCGATACTCACGGACGCAACTTACTTCAACGCCTTTAATATACAGCCATAAAAAAAATTTACCTCCTCATTTCTGAGCAGGTAACGTAAAGCAATATTAAAAATATTAGACTGCTTTAGATTTAAAAAGATGCCATGATCGTAATAATACTGACGCTTGTTAAAGCTACTGCAACACCCATAGCTATTGTGGAGCCTAAGTTAGTTGATTTTTGTGTAGGTTTCATGATGGAATCTTATTGAAGTTATTGTATGTACTAAATTTATCAGATTGCTCTTAACTCTACACATAAAAGTCTAAAAACTTTAATTTAGTTAAGATTCCTTAACATATCAGCGTGTAGACATTCACCATGAAAAAGACGCTGCCATGCAACGTCTTTACAAAAAAGTGCTATTAGTTTGTTTTTAAATCCATTTACCGCCCCTAAAGCGCCATCGGGGGAATAGTATCCGCATCACTGCCCACGATAAGAAGTAAGCAATTATCGAAACTGCCGTATAGTGGACGATAAACCATCCCAGGTCAAATACGTTGCGGTCTACAAACGGTAAACCTACAAACTTGAGCAGCAATCCTAAAACAATGCCTTCGGCAATACAAGCAAAAAACTGAAACGCACCGGGCCAGTCGTGATCCCATAAATACTGTTGCAAGTAGTTATAAAGAATATCCCACAGTAAGCCTAAAACCCCTACCCAAAAAATGACCCAAAAGAAAATTGGGTGAAAATTACCGTCGGGATTAGGGCCAATAATGCCCAAAGCGAAAGGTAAGCTAACGATTAATCCAATCGTGGCGAGGAGAAATAGGCGAGTTTGCCAACGTCCAAATAAAATAGGTGTCATGGTGTTTGATTAGTTGCCCACTTAATCCATTGAATGAAAGAACCCAAACCATTGAGGCGACTTGCCTTTGGCGCGCGCGCTCTTGCCAGACCATCCGCCGCACACTGCGCCGCGTACTGCAACCCTAAAAAGGTATCTACAGGGGCGTAAGGACCGCCTAGAGTCATTACCCCAGCGCAATACATCCGAGCGCGATCGTTTCGCATCTCGACAAGCTCAAAATCATTGGCGACGTGCAGCCGTCCTAAAGGGTTGAGAGGCAAGTTGTAATGAGTAACCAAATCGTTGAGAAAAGGACTTTCCGCAGGCTTGGCATCAAGTCCGGTAGAATCGATAATAAAGTCAGCGTTGAGCTTGCTTTCGCCCTTAATATTGCTAGTTTCTAAATAGGTAACTAACCGCCCTTTATCGTCTTGCTCTACTCGGTCTACTTTACCAAAAGCGATCGTGTACCATCCTGCTTGCAATCCGCCACTGACAATCTTTTTCCAGTCCGAGCGGTCGGCGGTAGTCGTACCGCCCCAATCGGTGAGCAGGCGCTGGCGTTCGACGGGGCTACCTTCTTCTAAACGTTTCTTCATATCACCCCCCCACGTTCCTTTGGGCCAGTTGTAGGGCTGAAACTCCCACTGGTTTTCGGTTTTGCGTTGAGCGACTCCAAACTTGTTACCTTCCGGTTTGGGCGATCGCATTAAATGCAAAATTGTAATATTAGAGTTTTGGCGGCGAATTTCTGATATGCGCTGAATAATTCGGGAAGCAACAATGCCTCTACCCCGAACAATTACACTTCCACCAAAGGTAGTTAAATGCTTGTAAACGTGTTCGTGTTCTTCGTAGGCATTAACTACCGACTTAAAATCGCGGTATTTTTCGCGGTAAGCCTGCAAGTCTGGTAAAAACTTAATAGCTGGATAACCCGGAGCCATGTGGATGTAGCGAGCGAGCAAAAAGCGACGATCTTGGCGATTGCCTTGAGTGCGAGAATAAGCAATAACGTAGCGACCATCTTCAGTTTTGCGAATTGCCCGGAAACGACCGTAACGCAGCATTTTGTCCCAACCAATTCTTGCCGCTTCTCGATCTACTGAAGCAAATACATCCCCCGATTTTGGCGTGTAGGTATCTGCCAACACTGGTTCGGAAAATACTTGCCACAGATGCTTAATTGCCGAACTTACTTGTCCTCTAAAAAACTCTTTAAAAGACTCTCGCCAAGCATAGCCTGGCCAGCCCCAAATATTGTCTGGGCAGGAGTCAGAACCCGATCGCAGCCGCTCGTGAGCGGGAATTTGCGAGTTTTGGCATAAACGCTGATAGCGACCGTAGGGCTTTTTTTCAATTCCTAAAACTACAATTTGATCGGCTCTTACCCCAAAGCAGCGCATTGTATCTGCCCAAGTAAAGCTCCCCATACCAGCACCTAAGCTCACATAGTCGGTTTCTTCAATGGGTAAACCTGCGGCGTTTATATCGGCAATGGATACTCTTTCGGCAGCAAAACAAGGGGGGGGGAAAGCTTGTCCTGGGGTGCTAATTTCTTGCGGGATACTAGCTTGAGCTTCCAGAATGTCCGTTTCTGGGTTAAAAACAATTGTTGAGGAAGGAACTACAAATTCCGTCGCCGACGGGTCGCCAACTACAACTTCTGTCGCCTCAATGTTATTAGTCTGCGACTCGATAGTGATCGTAATTTCGTAAGCGCCTAATTTGATAGTGTCGCCACTATTTAAAAGACGCGTTGATTGGGTTAGGCGATCGCCATTGATTAGCGTCCCGTTGGCGCTCCGATCTTCAATAGTCAGTTGCCCGTTATTTACAGTAATTAAGGCATGAAAGCGCGAAACTTGCTTGCTGGCAAGAATAATTGGCGAAACTGGCTGATCGTTAATTGTGGAAGGAATTTGACCTGCTTCTCTACCAAAAGCTATAGGTGCAGATAAAAGTGGTTCAAATAACTCCCCGGACGTGGGGTCTTCCCAGCTTAGTTGAATTTCCATAAGAGGGTGTTGGGTATTAAAGCAAAGATAAAACTATGGTTTTTCGTCGGGAAAGTAGACGGCAGTAGGCGCTGAGGCTAAAGAAGTTCCGCACCACTGACATACTAAAGACAAACTTGATTGGGGGGAAACATGACCGCAGACATGGCACTTTAATCCATTTACGGGCGTATCTTCTGGCATATCAGAGGTGACGTTAGCTGTTAGTGTCATTTTGCCTAGTTGAATAATAGCGCGATGTTTGAGCGCTGTATCTTCTTCTACAACTTTTTGTCCGTTTACCCAAGCAGGGTTTGGCTTGTCTCTATTTTTAGTCAGGTTACGTAAGTAAAAAGTGTATTTTGCTGTATCAAAAAATATTTCTACGTGCAAGCCAGAAACAGTTTTTGCTAAATCTTTAATTATGACATCGCACTGCCTTTCATCTCTGCCAATCCGAATTGGCTGTTCGTTTGGCTTATCAAAAGTAAAAGCTTGAGAACGGTTGCGACCTTCTTCCACCCATTCCAAGGCTATCTTGTGCATAATGTGAGATGCTCCCAAAATTAGGTTTAAAGTGTAAACGAGCGAGCCGAACTGCTTGAGTGTTCGCTATTTAAATTATTCAACTGAGTAAGTAGCTTTTCCCGAAATGAGGCAAAAATGCGATCGCATTTCTCTAAAAGCAACAATTGTGATGTTGTCTTAGCATTTTGCTCAAATCCTAAAGGTTTAATCATTCAAACAAAGTACAACAGCATACAAAATAAAAATATACTCCTATCTAGTTGAATAAATCTTGTTTAAATGTTAAGTATATAGCTACCAATCGCAGTAATCTGTCCATTCCTAGCCCAAAGCCTTGATTACCAAGGATTGCCAACCATAGTAAAACCAGACCAAAAGTAAGGGTGAGAGAAGTTTTGATTGGGTAAGTTAACCATTGCTTGGGGAATTGGCAAACCTTTTACTGCTCCCAGACCTTGCAAACGGCCGTCTTTAATCGAAATTTCTCCTTTAGCCATTGCTACTTGTGCCTGTCGCATTGCATCCGCCTTAATTGATGCTGTATTTAAATACCGATAAAACTGAGTCATAAAGGCTGCCGTTGCCGTATCGTTGACAAACCAGAGACTCGCAACCGTAGTTTTTACCCCCGCATTTACGGCTAATCCGGCAAAACCTAACTCTGCATCTTCATTACCTAAAGCCGTTCTACACGCACTTAGTACCAACATTTCCACTTGAGGATTATTGAGTTCTAATTGACGAATTTGATTGAGACGCAAGCGATCGTTCCATAATTGAATATAAGAATTATCCACCGCACCCGAACTAATATCGGCATGAGTTACCATGTGAACGATGCTATATGGTTGCTGGCGGCGCAATGACTTGAGGTTTTGCCGCGTAAAGGATTGATTAATGTATTTGCTCCCAGTCCATAAGTAGTTTACTAAGGTAGATAATTCAAAACTTACGGCAGGTAAAGGAACTTGACCTTGAGTGCTTTCGGATATTCCCAAGGCTAGAACTTGAGAATTTTTGATATTCACATAGCGAGTATCTGTCAAGCTAATACTTGGCATCAAACCAACACTATATTTTTCGATTAAAAAGCCTTTGCCATCGTGCATTGCAGCGGCAGGCATAGAACGTAAACCAGCATTTAACAAAAATACTAAGTTAGTAATATTTTGAGCTTCTAAGTCGCTCTTGATGGGTGCAATTAGCCAGCTATACATCTGCTGGGATGAAGCTAAATAACTGGTGCTGCGGAGTCTTCTTGTATTGGTTACTTCGTTGCGGAGTTTAGTTGCGGTGGCGAGTACCGCCTTTCTGGTAGCTGCGGGTATACGCCTACGAATTGGCTCCCCTTGAGGCATTACTAAAATTACCTCTAGTTGATCTGTATTTTTTTCTAAAACTTTGGTGGATTTTTGCGGCGTTGCCAGAGTATTAATTTCTGGCGGCACAAAATTGACATAGATAAACGCTGGTTTTGCTCCAGTTTGCTGCTCTGCTCTATTCGTCGGGCAATTTGGCGCTCATCTTCTTGGCTAGACAAGCTTGCACTACTTGATAGTCCTAAGTAGTTTTCAAATTCACTGGTAAACTGGGCTTCCGGTGGCAGTACGTTAACTAGAGGATTGCTAACTAAACGTGGGTTGTTTGGGGTAGTTATTGGCGATCGCTCTGGCAGTTGCGGTCTAATTAATACCGTAGGGTCTGGTGTAGGGGTTGGTGATGGTGTAAGGGTTGGTGCAACATTAATTGCTATCTGCACTGGGGTAGAAGATGAAACGCGATCGCTTGCCCTAATAATAAAAGCATTAATATTACCAGTAGCATCTACAGGCGGCGTGAATGTCAATGTATCTGTAGAAGTCACGACTGTACCGGGAGTAGCGGTAACACCATTAATTGTTAGATTACCATCAACAAGACTATTAGCAGCAATAGAAGTGTCACGGCTCACGTAAGTCCGAGTAGCCCTTGGTATAGTCCCAGCACCTTGATAATCGCCGCCGATGAGGACGCTACCGCCTCCGTTTGTCCCGGAAGCGTTGATGTTTGTGCCAATTAATCCAACTTTATTACCTAATACTTGGACTTTTCCGCCAATTTGACCTGATGTATCGATAGTGCCAGATGCGATCGCACTACCAGGTGATGCCTCTATTCCAGCGCCAGTTAAGACTAATTGACCTTGCTCGTTGACTGTGAGGTTTGTAGCGCTACTAACATTACCACCGGTGAGTAATTGTGGCAAAGAGGCAATTGGTAGCGTCCAGTTGGTTAGAGAACTGGCTGGGGGTACTTGCACATCTAAACTTAGCAACTGCCCTTGTTCGCCAATTGTGACTATGCTTGTACCCGGAACTGCGGCGATGGTAATTTGACCGCCTGGAGCCGCTAACTTGCCGCTACTAACAACTGTACCCCCTAGTAAAGTCAAGTTTTGTCCTTGGCTGACACTAAGGTTGCCAACATTAATAATGCTTCCTGGCTGACTACTCGTAAAGGCAAAACTATTAGGAGTACCTACAAGTGTTGCATAATCCTGAGTGCCTGTTGCTGCAAACCAGTTGCTATCAATTCCTATTCCTGTTGCAGTAGTAGCTGTAAAAGCCGCCGGGACATTTAAACTCGCATTTGCACCAAATACAATTCCGGCGGGGTTCATTAAAAATAAGTTGGAATTGCCGCCGCTAACTTGAATTAAGCCATTAATTACCGAGGCATCGCCTCCGGTTACTCTTGCCAAGATATTTCTAATGTCTGGGTTGGATAAAAAGTTAGCTATTTGCTCGGAACTAAGACCAAATTGGGCAAAACTATGATACAAATTAGCGCGATCGCTTGATAGTTGACCGCCACTAACATCTATCTGATTGCCATCAAGATTAACTATGGTATTAGTACCATCGGCGGTGGGAGTAATAGTTTGGGCTAAAAGTTTTTGTGGAGCTTTTGCCTTATTTGAGGAAGGATAAACGACTATTCCTACGGAGTTATTAGGGGGAAGACTATAAAACATAGTTTAACAATAAATAATTATTAATGACAAAATTTACGCGAGGAAATTCCAATTTTTAAAGTTAGCAATTTTTCTACCTGCTTTCGATCTATAGTGTTAGACTAATTGCTTTCTGTAAAGTACAGCATTTTTCTATTTACTATTATTTCTTAAGCCAAACTTAACAAAAAGTTTTATTTTTTTGTTTATATTATTTGATAAAGTTGATACAAATTCAGTTTAATTGCAACCTATTTTTTTATAATTTTAGTATCATCCGATGCCCCACTTAACACCGCCGCCAGAAGTCGCTATTTTTAAATATCTACCTGAAGCGCAAAATTCTAGTTTATTTGCTCAACAAACACCTGCAGTAAAACCACAAACCGACCGATCCAAACCGCGATCGCTTTTTACAGCCTGCTCCTTTGCCTACGCCCGTACCATCACCAGAACCCCAAATACTTATTACACCAGTACCTGCGCCCACTCTTACGCCCACAAGCTCACTAACAATTGCGGTAAAAAAAATAGAAGTTACGGGTAGTACCGTATTTAGCGATGGAGAAATTAATGCAGTCACCGCACCTTTTGCCGGAAAAATTTTATCTTTAGAAGAATTAAGAGGTGTTGCAGACTCCATTACTCAGCTTTATCTCAATCGTGACTATCTAACATCACGAGCAATTGTAGTTAATCAAACAATCGTGGATGGAATCGTCCAAATTAGAATTATTGAAGGTAGCTTAACGGCAATTGAAATTGATGGTACGCGCAGGTTAAATCCTAATTATATTCGCAGTCGTATAAATTTAGGAGGAATAAACCCTTTAAATAATGCTGGAATTGAAGAACAATTAAGATTATTACGTCTCGATCCCTTAATTCAAAATATTGAAGCAAGTTTGCGTGCTGGTAGCGAATTAGGGAAAGTATTCTTACAGTTAGAGTTACAGAAGCAGATCCATTTTACGGCACAGTTGGGATTGATAATTATTCGCCTCCAAGTATTGGCTCGGAAAGAATTTGGCTAAACTTGGGTTATCGTAATTTGACTGGAATTGGCGACGAAATTAGAGCAAGTTATTATTTTACTCAGCAAAATGGCTCGGATATTTTTGATTTTGCTTATCGCGTTCCCGTTAATGCTATGAATGGGACAATTCAACTGAGAGCCGCACCAAATCGGACGCAAATTATTGAAGCACCCTTTAATCAATTTGGCTTTCAAGGCGAACAAGAATCCTATGAAATTAGTTTTCGCCAACCTTTAATTAGGTCGCTGCGCGAAGAATTTGCCTTATCAGTAGGTTTTACTTTAGAGGACGGTAAAACTTTTGTTAGTGATGATACTTTAAACTTTTTTAACACTGATAACCGTACCAGTGTGGTGAAATTTGGACAAGACTACGTGCGCCGAGATCCGCGTGGAGCTTGGTCATAGCGATCGCTTTTTAGCGTCGGTACAGGCTTATTTGACGCTACAAGTAGACCTGCACCAAAAGCCGACGGACTCTTTTTTAGTTGGTTAGGTCAAGTGCAGCGAGTGCAATTACTAGGTAACAACCAACTGTTAATTGTGCAAGTAGATGTGCCACTAACACCAGACAGTCTACTTCCATCGCAATTATTTGTGCTTGGGGGCGGTCAATCGGTACGCGGTTACAGGCAAAATGTTCGGGCGGGGGATAATGGCTTTAGATTATCAATTGAAGACCAAATTGCTTTGCAACGCAATGAAGCCGGAATCCCTGTACTGCAAATTGCCCCATTTTGTAGATGCGGGCGCAGTCTGGAATGTAACAGATAACCCGAATAATGAATTTTTGCCCACTCAAAGGTTTTTGTTAGGTGCAGGAGTGGGATTGATTTGGGAACCTTTGCCAAAACTCAACTTAAGGTTAGACTATGCCCCCCTATTTATTAACCTAAGCGATCGCGGGAACAATCTTCAAGATGATGGCTTCTATTTTAGTTTCAACTATCGACTATAGAAGATGGGTGCGATCGCCTCCCTAAAGCATTTATAGTTAATTAAATTTATCAATTGTCCGAAATTTGCTTCAACAATAATGTTTAATTTAATATCACGATCTCAACTAACCTTAATAATTCACCAACTTCTCAATTTCCCCAGCAGATATAATGACAGCAAGGTAAGACTGAATCTCAATATTTCCCCACAAAATATTACAGATAATCTCAATAAAACTAGCAAAAATAATAAATAAGAGGCGATCCCAGTGAAACGCAATCTTTGGTCGAAATACTTACCTGCAATTTTAGCAACAACTTGTTTGATGCCCTTAGCGCCAATTTTGGCGACTCCCCAAGCACCAATAACCGTTGCTCAAGCTACCATATCGCAATACAACAAGTATATGCGTCTGGGCTACTCAGCTACAGCTAAAAGAGATTATCGCAACGCTTTAATTAATTTTAGACGAGCTTTAAGCGTACGTCCCGGCGATGCTTATGCCACTACCGCCATCAATAATGTGAGCAATTACGCGCGTCGGGGATCGTCAAAAAATATTTTCATAGCTTCAAACCGAGGCGCACCAGGGACGAGAATTGGCGGTGCAACTAGAGGAGGGTGTTCTAGTAGCGATCGCACTTTAACAGCTTTAGTTCCTGCTAACAATTTAGGCATGACGACATCGCAGTATCCGGTAGTTTTCTTTTACGTACCCCAAACTTCCGCCGATATTTTAGAACTATCGTTACTAGACGAAAACGATAACGAAGTTTATCAAAAAAATCTTACCCCAAACAAAACTGGTGGTATAGCTAGTATCAATTTTGCTAGTTTGCCTGGTTTAAAACCTTTGCAAGTAGGCAAAAGTTACCACTGGTACTTATCTATTGTGTGTAATGCTCAAGACCGTTCGGCGGATATATTTGTAGATGGATGGGTACAAAGAGTTAAACTCGATCCTGCCTTACAAAGCGCATTGCAACAAGTATCGGCAAGCGATCGCGCTTCTTTGTATGCTGTTAATGGTCTTTGGTATGATAGCCTTACAGCGCTATTTGAAACTCGTAAATCTAGCCCAAATAATTCTGCTTTAATTAATGAGTGGGCAGATTTATTAGATTCGGTCGGATTGGATAAAATTGCTAGAGAACCCTTAGTTCCCTGTTGTACGGCGACTAACTAAGGAAACTAAGCTTTAAGAATCCCTCTGCCAAATCTGGGAGAGGGATTTTAACATCTTTTATAGCCAATTTCCCACCAATACGTAAGCCGCCCAGTATACCGGATGTCTGTATAGAGGGTTTTGTAGCAAAGCTAATTGAGCGCGACGCAAAGCTTCGGCTCTTGTTACAGTAGTGCTAGCTAGTTCTTGGTAAAATCTACTCATTAAGGGGACGGTAGCTGCGTCGCTGACATACCATAAACCTGCTACAGTACTGCGCGCCCCCGCCCTAATTGCCACCCCTGCAAGCCCCAAGGCTGCCCTTCGGTCGCTAGCTACGGTACGACAAGCACTAAGGACGAGTAACTCAATATTTCTAGTGCGATCGCCACTTCTAAGTAGATTATCTAACTGATTGACATTAATTCGACCATCCCAAGTCAGAATAAATGTATCTTCTGCTGTAGAACTAAATTGTCCGTGACTGGCAATATGGACTACAGGAAAAGGCACGGATTCTAGTTCTTTTTGTAAAGCTTGGTTGGTAAATTGCCCGTTAAGTAACTCTACCGTAGGTAATTGCGACTGAATTTGTTGTAATTCTACTCCCACGTTAGCTAAAGCCGGAAAATTTTGTCGGGCTTCAGTAAGTCCCGCCGTCAACACCTTTAATTGTGTTTTTTGCAATGATTCTGGCGGTAAAAGTTGCAATCCTGGAGTAAGAGCTAAACTATATTTTTCTAGCAAATATTGTTTGCCGTCGTGGAGTGCAGCCATGGGAATATTTCGCAATGAGCCATCTAAGACAAATACTAGAGTTTTAACTTGATTTATGTTTAAATCAGCTTCTGCCGGACGAATCAACCAATCGTATACTTGTTGAGAAAGCGGTAAAAAAGCTTTAGAAGTGCGTGTTACAAGCAATTGGCGCAACTGAGTTAAAACCTTTTCAATTTCGCTACCTTTTAATGCCGTTGTGTAATGACGCAGGGGTTGTTGAGGTAAGCTCAAAATTACCTCTAACCTGTCTTCCAAAATTACTGGATAAATAACCGCCGCTTGCAAGTCGAGTTTGTCTATTTGTACGGGGGTTGCGGTTAAGCATTCCGAACGAAAAAAGTTAACTAATTCTGCTGCTTGCAAAGATTCAAAAATGTTTCTCGCTGCAACTAAGTTTTTTTGAGACTTAGCTAGATCCTCGATTTCTCCGGTGGGTTGCGCCGATTCCAACAACAAACTAACTAATTGCCGATAAACAGGTTCGACGCTAGAACGAAAAGAAAACTCTATATTGGGATTAGTGGCTACAAGGTCGCTGCGGAGAGATTGTAAAGATTTGACAGCTTCAGTATAAGAGGCGATCGCATCTTCTGTCTTGCCCTCAGCTTTTAATAGTCTTCCTAGTTGCCATTGAAAACGATAACTAATATCTGGTGCATTGATAGATTGAGCAATAAGTAAAGATTGTTCTGTTAAATTCTTTGCTTCTGTTACTTGCTGATTTTGTTCGTACAATTGCCCTAAGCTACCTAAAGCATAAGCTTCTAGGCGCGGATCTTGAAGACTTCGAGCTTGTTTAATCGCCGCCGTCAAAAGTTCGGCAATTTTTGGCGGATTAGAAACATCTTTTAAACGCTTAAGACTTTGGGCAAAGTTGATTTGAGCATAAACTGTTGCTCTCCCACTAGGTAATTGTTTAAGTTGCGTCTCAATTTGCGGTAATAATTTCTGCGCTTCTGTAAACTGCTCTAGGTCGATTAATAAACTCAGTTGATTTAATTGAGATTGTAATTTAAGAGTTGGATTAGCTGTTAATGCCGCTTGCTGATAAAAATTGAGCGCTTCAGAGGTGTTTTGCTGGGCGCGGGCGGTATTACCTAAACTAAATAAAGCTCCGCTAATGTTTTCAGGAGACGATAAATTTTGCGCTACTACTAAACTTTGCTGTAAAACTTTCTTAGAGCGTTCAAAGTCACCTACCAATTGCAAAACATCGCCAAAACTCCGCAATCCTACAGCTTTAGTCACTGAATCGGGAGTAGAAGTTAGAGCTTTGTCTATTTCTGTTAGTTCGCTTAAAGAGCGATTAAATAATCCTAACGATTGCAATGCTTGTACCGAATTAATCCGGCTTTTCAGCGCTTTTGAGACATCGCCTAGTTGCCGATAAATTGCTCCCGATTGTTGCCAACTATCTATTGCTTGTTGAGTTTGCCCCGTTAAAAATTGCAAGCGCCCTTGAATATCCAAAACTTGCGCCAGAACTTGTCTCTTGGAAAGGTTTACGGAAGGCACAGCCTCCCGCAAACTTTCCGCCGATCGCTTATTTAAAGTCGGGTCTTGCAACAATTGGAGACTATCAGAAATTGCCTTAGTTGCTTCTTCCCAGCTACTTAGTTGTTGATAAGCCAAAGAAAGATTGCTTAAAGCCAAAGCTTGACTTGTGCGATCGCCTCTAGCTGCAAATTCTTTAGTTGCTTGCTTTAATATTTCTATTGCCTGATTGTATTGTCCAGTATCGTAAAGAGTTTTACTTTGTTGCACCATTTGAGTGGGGGCAAAAACTGTAGAAATTGCCGAAATTGTCTTAGGAGACGCGATCGCGCAAAAGATCGCCGTCATCAACCCAAAGCGCCAAGTTTTGCTTAAAAAGGGTTGTAAAACACGGAAAAGTATAAACCGTTTTCTTGCCATGTTCGTTCAGTAGAAGATACAGAGATTAAAGGAATACCGTAATCGAGACGCGCCGTAAAGCGATCGCTTTGTTGCCAAATTAAACCCAAACCTACAGAAGCTAATGAATTGCGCTCTGGAGACTCTCTACCAGCGTTCCAGGTACTACCAACATCGACAAAGGGAGCTACTTGTAAAACTGCATTCCAGTCAGAAACGCGCAAAACAGGCAGCCTTACCTCCGCCGAAGCAAAAGCACCATTATCGGTTAAAAGCAAGTCTTGACGGTAGCCGCGTACGCTTTGCAAACCGCCCAAACTAAATTGTTCTAAAGGTAAAAGCGAGGTAGCAGATAGCTGAACGTTGCCGCGCACCAAAAGTAAGGTTTCTGGCGCTAACAGGCGCACCCACTGAGCTTGTCCTTGCCAAGATAAAAAGCGGCTATCTGGTTGTTCGGCATTAACAGTAGAATCAAAAGCGCCAACTCCTAAGTTAAATTGCGATCGCGCTGCAATTACTTGACGAGTATCTCTTTGCGTCCATTCTTGAAAAAATCTGATCGCCGAAATTCTACTTCTTCCTTGCTCGTCCGCACCCAAAGACAAGGCAGAAGGGATATCTAGCAACGAAGTTTCACTTTCCAGGCGACTAGCGCTGATACCCAAAGCAAGCTCTTGACTGGGAGTTTGAATAATTGGCTGACGCAGAGTTATATCGTAGTAGCGAGATTCAGAATTTATATCTAGCAAGTCAAAAGGTGGCTCAATTACGCTGCTAGAAGTCGTCCCATAACCAAAGTTGAGCGTACCGTTGCGAGGATTGAGCGGCAAAGCATAACTTGCATCGATCGCATTGCTACCGTCAGTGTTGGTATAAGCAAGAGTAACGCGATCGCCTATGCCAAATAAATTTCCTTCATTTAATTGAATATTACGGCGAAAACTGCCCACTGCTGGCGATCGTCCGTTATCAATCGTAGTTTGAATAGTTGTACTTTTAGCTTCAGTAACTTGAACTTCTAATATACTTTGACCGGGGCGAGTTCCCGCCGATAGTTCGGCGGATATGTTTCTAATTAAAGGATTGAGTTGCAATAGTTGCAACGCTTGTAAAAGGCGATCGCGATTTATAGGTGCAATGGTAGCAATTTCTATTCGTTTACGAATGTAATTAGTGTTTAAATATTTCGTCCCGGTAACTTGAATATTTTCTAATCCTCCTTCTAAAACAGTAATTGTCACTACTTTGCCTTGGAGGGTTTGGGGGGGAATATATGCGCCAGACGTAATATAACCATTATCAAAGTAAAGTTGAGTTATCGCCGATCGCGCTTGAAATAGTTCGGCAAAAGAAATCGGTCTATTGGTAAAAGGTTCTAGAACTTTTGCTAATTGTTGGCGAGAAAATACCGTACTACCCACAACTTCAAAACGTTCTACATTAATTGTTTGCAGTCGGTCAGGGATATTTTCTGACGGTGTAGGAGTGGGTAAAGTTGGCTCTAATAATTCTTCGGGAGGAGGTAAAGGTTGGGGCAATACTGGAGAAGGAATTGGCGAAGGAAAAGGCTGAACATCTTGGGGAGAAGGAACTTGTAACGGCGGTGTTTGCGCGTGTAGCGAACTAGAAACACTGCTAGTAGCTATTAAAATTGGTATTAGCCATAACCAAGACTGAGTTTGTTTACAATCCATTGCAAGAAGTCACGATCGGTTTAGAACTATTAGGCGTAACTTGAGGTACTTGAGCCGTGAGAACTACCCTACCACGAGTGTCCATCATCCAGCCTTGCGCCTCTACAATTGCCGCCGGGGGTTGTTTATTTGTCGAAGCGCGAGATCCGCTTACGTTATTATTTTCTGTCCCCTCTAGAGTCGCCCAATCAGTCAGCACTGTATCATTGGCGAGGGTATTGCCGGGGTCTGGTGGTAAGCCGCCGCGTCCAGTAACAATAAATTTATTTGGGGTTGCTTGGCGATCGTTACTACAACCAGCAGCAATTTGATCTGTCGCATCAATTATTTCTATTGGTAAAGCCGTTAAACCTTGACTTGGATCGACATCGGGGTTTGTAATGGCGATCGCGCCGTCTGTACCTGATTCCGATCTTGCTGTAATGTCACTATTGGAAGTTTGCTCTGAGCGGGACTGGATGCCAAAAAGACCTTGAGCAGTAAGATTAATATTCCCGCCATTTCCGGCGATCGCATCGGCAATAATATTACTATCTTCCGTTGCTATAGCCACGATAAATGTAGCATCCAAGTCAATATTGCCACCGTTCCCCGTACCACCGGCCGCCGCATTTATATTACTATTGCGCCGCAATAATACTAATTCCTCTGCCTGAATATCAATATTGCCACCTTCTCCACTGGCGGTGGATGCCAAAAGAAATGCTCCATCGTCAAGACTAATCGAGCTTGCAGTAACTTTTAAATTGCCTGCGTTTCCTTGTCCGCGACTATTTACCGATACCCCCGCACCGCCAGCAATATTAAACTGTTGAGCGTTAATAAACGCGCTTCCACCACCTCCGGTTGAGCCGAGGGCGGTATTTGCAAACAAGCCACTAGAAGCGCTTTGATTTGTTACTATATCTGTGCCAAATTGGGCTTGGCGAGATGCAAAATTTGGATCGCTACCACGAAGGTCAATATTATTAGCAATATTGAGATTAATATTTCCGGCGTTGCCACTGTTACTTGTGGTCGTAATCACTTGTCCGCCACCAGTAGCTGTAAAGTTATTAGCATTAATTGTAATGCTACCTGCATTGCTAGAATTTGCTGTTAACGCGCTTACTACTGCACCATCAGCAATACGGAAGGTGTTTGTATTGACGATTATATTTCCCGCAGTACCGATTGCGTCGCGATTTGTGCTGGTACTTATAGTACTAGAAATTCCCTCCGTATTGACTCCCTCAAGGTCTACACTAACACTTGCATTAATTAAAATATTGCCACCTTCCCCTTGACCTCCAGGAAAATCGTTTTGCTCTCTTTCTACAGCGGCACGGATTTGAGAGCCACTAGTTAAATAAAGCGAGTTCGTTTCAAGATTAATATCTCCCGCATCCCCAACACCGCCTTGCTGTACGGCGCTAGTAATCCGTCCATAATTGCTTAAAAAAATGCTATTAGCTTGGACAAATATTGCCCCAGCACTTCCCTCTCCGGTGGTGCTAGTAATTAACCTAGAGGAATCAATATTTACTGAATCCGCCACAATACTTAAGTTGCCACCCTGACCAATGGCATCTGCTCCATCATCCCGTCCAAGAGAGCTAAGATTAATAACACCACTAACGATGCTACTATCATTTGTAAATGTAACGGCTCCGCTAGTCTGGATCGATACATTTCCCGCATCTCCTAGTCCAGAAGTGCTAGCTATTAACCGAGACGCGTCACTAAGAGATAAAGACTGTGCGTCAATATTGATATCACCACCATTCCCCGCAGCCTCAATGCCAATGATGTCGATAATTTCTCCATTAGCTTCTTCAAAATCTGGAACAGTACCGCTAAACACATCACTAGAGACACTACTTCTCCCTGCCAAAGACACATCGCCACTGGCACTAATAAATACATTTCCCGCATCTCCTAACCCGAAAGTGCGGGCAACTAAAGCAGAATTGTTGTTTAAAGCAAGGGAACCTGTAACGATCCGAATATCTCCTCCATTGCCTAAGGCTACTGCTTCCTCAATGCCAGATGAAGATATGATAATACCAAGATTACTACTAGCAATTCTGCTGTTATCTAGCGATACATCGTTGGACTGAATAATTACGCTACCTGCGTTTCCTTGTCCTCTTGTACTGGTGCTTAGTGCAGAATTATTAGCTAAAGAAAGCGACCCAGCTTGAATATCAATATTACCTCCCTTGCCTATAGCTCCGGAATCTACTCTGCTCTCAATCAGGCTACTTTCTATAGAAACGGAATTATCCGCTTGAATAAAAACATTACCAGCATCTCCTTGCCCATTAGTATTTGTACCCAAATTGGTTCCATTAAAAAAGACAGACTCAGCTTGAATAGCAACGTTACCAGCATTGCCTGTCGCTTCCGCTCTCAAGTTGCTAAAAATGTCGCTATCTACGAAAGATGCTGAGTTTTCAACTTGAATAAATATGCTGCCAACATTCCCTTGCCCGCGACTAATATTACTTAGACCAGCGCCATTGAGAGACAGCGAGTCAGCAATTATATTAATATCGCCACCTTGTCCTACTGCGCCCAAACCTATAGTAGTATCTACGATCGAAGGAGAGGAGGAAGAATTATCCTTGCCTGCGATCGTAATTGTACCCGTGGCATTTAGAGTAATGTCTCCCGCTTGAGCGTCAACAGCCCCTTGTGCAGCTAATATTCCTCCATATAGTTGGCTTTGCTCTAAAATATCCAAGTTTTGAGCATAGACTACAATATTGCCGCCACTGTTACCCCTTACATCAATAGCAGAATTATTTGTGAGAACTATATCGGCTCGTTGTACCCCGTCCGGATAATTTAAACTCAAATCGTTACCATCTATATTTAGTCCTAGGGTTCCTTGTGTTACTCCTGCTAACTCAACTCGACCGCCAGCCGCCACTAATTCTCCATCATCTAAAGTGACCTTTTCCCCAACTAGAGCTAGGGTTTTACCATTTGTAACTTGTAGAATATTACTAGCAATAGTAATATTTCCCGGACTTCCTCCAAATTGCAAACCAATCGGTACACTCACCCTTAATAAAGGTGTTGTTTGAGACGCTGTTGCACTGAAGGTCGAGCCATCAGTAAAGAGCAGGCTACTGGCTGTAGTTGCCAAAAATGAACCGCCAATATTTAATGAGGCTCCACTACCAAAAATAATTCCATTTGGGTTGAGCAAAAACACGTTAGCAGTACCGTTAGCTTGAATAAATCCATTAATATTTGAAACCGAACCGCCGGTCACACGGCTAATAATATTCTCAATACCTGAAGGATTGTTAAAGTAAGCTCCACGTCCAGTGAGAACAGAAAATTGCTTAAAACTATGGAATAAATTTGTCTCCCGAATCGCTCCGCCTTCGATTTGATGGACAGGAAAGCCTAAAGGATCTTGAGGTATGACAATAGAATTTTCACCGCCCAAAGTCTCGTCAGCAGCGATCTGAGCAAAAGCACAATCTTCAGAAAAAGCGATCGCACCACTAACCCCAACAATACTCAATATTCCTAATTTCCAAATCCCACCCCTCAAGCTTTGAGCCATCCGTGACCCTACCTATTCTTATAAATATTGGTGTAATAAATAATAGTCAATTATTTCTAAAACAATAAACTGAAAGTACAAAAGCACTCATTAAGATTTAATAATTACTCTAGCTAGTTGCGATCGCACTTCTACAACTATAGAAAGCCTAAGTATTAAGAAGGGGTACTATTAGCGATCGCACTAAATTGTAAATAATTACAATTCATTGCAAGAAGTAGCGATCGGTTTAGAACTATTGGGCGTAACTTGGGGTACTTGAGCCGTGAGAACTACCCTACCATGAGTGTCCATCATCCAACCTTGCGCCTCTACAATTGCCGCCGGGGGTTGTTTAGTTATAGAAATGCCACCTTGGTTATTAGTTTCTGTCCCCTCTAAAGTTGCCCAATCAGTCAGCACTGCATCATTGGCGAGGGTATTGCCGGGGTCTGGTGGTAAACCGCCGCGTCCAGTAACAATAAATTTATTTGGTGTTGCTTGGCGATCGTTACTACAACCAGCAGCAATTTGATTTGTCGCATCAATTACTTCTACTGGTAAAGCGATTAAACCTTGACTTGGATCGACATCGGGGTTTGTAATGGCGATCGTGCCGTCTATTCCTAGTTCCGAACTAGCAGTAATATCACTCAGGGGTGTCTGCTGTGGGCGGGAGGCAATGCCAAAAATGCCTTGAGCAGTAAGATTAATATTTCCGCCATTTCCGGCGATCGCATCGGCAATAATATTACTGTCTTCGGTGGCGGGGGCAACAATAAATGTAGCGTCAAGTTCAATATTGCCGCCGTTACCTGTACCTCCGGCAGCAGTAGTTATATTACTGTTGCGGCGCAATAATAGCAATTCTTCTGCTTGAATATCTACACCGCCGCCTTCTCCGCTTGCTGTAGATGCGGAAATAAATGCGCCGCGATCGAGACTAATCGAGCTTGCAGTAACTTGTAAATTGCCTGCATTTCCTTGCCCTCGACTATCTACTGACACTCCCGCATTTTCAGAGATATTAAACTCCTGAGAATTGACAAAAATACTACCACCACTACCCGTGGAACCGAGCGCTGTATTTGCAAACAAGCCGCTAGAGGGACTTTGATTTGTAACTATATCTGTGCCAAATTGGGCTTGGCGAGATGCAAAATTTGGATCGCTACCACTAAGATCGACATTATTAGCAACGTTGAGGTTGATACTACCTGCATTGCCACCGCTACTTGTCGTTGTAAGGACTTGCCCACCACCCGTCGCTGTAAAGTTATTGGCATTAATTGTAATATTGCCTGCATTGCTAGAGTTTGCCGTTAAAGCGTTCACTACTGCACCATCAGCGATACGGAAGTTGCTGGTATTTACAATAATATTTCCAGCTTCACCGCTTGCGCCGCGATCGCTACTGGTACTTAAGGCACTAGAAAACCCGTTGCCATTTACACCCGAAATGTCTACAGTTTCGCTGGCATTAATTGAAATATTGCCGCCTTTGCCTTGACCACCAGGAAGATTGTCTCTCTCTCGCTCAACAGCAGCGCGGATTTGAGAGCCGCCTGTTATATAAAGCGATCCCGCTTGAATATTAATATCTCCCGCATCCCCAATCCCGCCTTGCTGCACGGCGCTAGTAATCCGGCTGTCATTGGTTATAAAAATATCATTAGCTTGGATGAATATTGCCCCAGAATTTCCTTCTCCGGCAGTGTTAGTAGCTAGAGTAGAGGAATCGAGAGTAAGGGAATCTGCCACAATACTTAGATCGCCACCTTTACCTACAGCCTCGGCTCCCACTAGCCCGACAAAGGCATTACTGATGACACCGCTTAAGATGCCACTATTATTTGTAAATCTGACTGCCCCGCTAGTCTGGATCGCTACATTGCCTGCATCTCCTAGTCCAAAAGTGCCAGTTGCCAGCAAAGATTCGTCGCTAAGAGATAAAGACTGTGCGTCAATATTAATATCACCACCATTACCTACCGCCGTAGCGCCAATAATATCTATAATTTCGCCGTTGGCTCCTTCAACACCTAAAAGAGTACCGCTGAAAACATCACTGGAAATACTACTTCTTGCTAGAGATACAGAACCTGTAGCGCTAATAAAGACATTGCCCGCATCTCCTAATCCTAAAGTGCTAGTAGTTAGAGCAGCGTCGTTATTTAAGGTAAGCGAGCCTGTAACAATCCGAATATCACCACCATTACCTAGGGCTATTTCTTCTTCATTACCAGTAAGAATGCTTACAAAATTACCAAAATTACTACTAAAAATTCTGCTATTATCTAAAACTACAGCATTGGACTGAATAAATACGCTACCTGCGTCTCCTTGACCTCTTGTACCGGTGCTTAGTCCAGAATTATTAATTAAGGCAAGCGACCGAGCTTGAATATCAATATTACCTCCCTTGCCTATAGCTCCAGAATCTACGTCACTAATTATGGTGCTACTATTTATAGAAACCGAGTTAGGAACCTGGATAAAGATACTACCCGCATCTCCTTGACCGCTAGTAGTTGCACTCAATAATGAGTCATTTAAAGACAGTAACCCAGCTTGGATAAATATGTTACCAGCATTTCCCTGCCCGCTAGTACCTGTACTCAAATTGGTTCCACTAAAAAAGATAGACTCAGCTTGAATAGCAATATTACCAGCATTGCCTGTCCCTTCCGCGCTCAAATTGCTAAAAATGCCGCTATTTACAAAAGATGCTGAGTTTTCAACTTGAATAAATATGCTGCCAACATTTCCTTGTCCGCTACTAATACTACTTAGACCAGCGCCATTGAGAAACAGCGAGTCAGCAATTATATTAATATCGCCACCTTGTCCTACCGCGCCCCAACCTATAGTATTGAATATGGCAGAAACAGAAGAAAAAGAATTGTCCTTGCCTGCGATCGCAATTGTACCCGTGGCATTTAGAGTAATGTCTCCCGCTTGAGCGTCAACAGCCCCTTGTCCGGCTAATATTCCTCCATATAGTTGGCTTTGCTCTAAAACATCCAAGTTTTGAGCATAGACTACAATATTGCCGCCACTGTTACCAAGTACACTAATAGCAGAATTATTTGTGAGAACTATATCGGCTCGTTGTACCTCGTCCGGATAATTTAAACTCAAATCGTTACCATCTATATTTAGTCCTAGGGTTCCTTGTGTTACTCCTGCTAACTCAACTCGACCGCCAGCCGCCACTAATTCTCCATCATCTAAAGTGACCTTTCCCCCTACCAATAACAAGCTGCGACTATTTGGCACTTGCAATCCACTAGTGAAAAACTCAAGTACCGAAGTTGTAGCGCTAGAGCGATTAACAATTTCTGCGGGGGAATTACTGTTAAAAAACAGCGCTGAAGGCGCAATATTAAGCAAATTACTAGCGGCGGGATTGGAGGCGGAGAATATTCCGCCTGTATCGCCAAGAATTACGGCATTGGCTGTCGTGGCAACAAACGAGCCACCCGTACCGCCAACATCTAGACCGGAATTCCCCATATCTAGACTGGCATTTGCGCCAAAAATAATCCCGTTGGGATTAATTAAAAATAAGTTGGGTATAGAGTTGCCGTAAGTGCCAATAGTTCCCAAAATTGTGGAGGGATTGCTACCTGTAACGCGAGCAAGAATATTTTGAATATCGGCGCTAGGACTATAAAAGTAAGCTCCTCGCCCTTCTTCAATATTAAATTCGCTAAAACTGTGAAATAGATTAGCTCCGCGAGTTGCTCCGCCTTCGATTATATCTATAGGAAATTGAGTATCAGCTTGGGTTAAAGAACTTTCGCTGCCTAATGTGGTATCGGGACTAATTTGAGCAATAGCGCAATTGTTAGTAGCGATCGCGCTACTAATTGCGACAACACTAAATAACCCTACCCAAATTTTTTTCATATTCTAAGCCTAGATTCCTACGAAACTCGTATTTGCTCAAAATTAACAGGGGTTTAGTGGAATATAGTCAAATATTGCGTAAGAAGTAAAATAAACGTATATAATATTTACGAAATTTTACGCGATCGCTTTTACAAACCCAGCATTAAGATGTTAGCTTGCCACCGCTATTTTTGCTAGATATATTTGTCGTACTCAACTTTGCCATAATCAAGCTTAATAATGCGACTTCCTAAATGAAAATAGCGGTCGTCGTGGCTAATTACTAACACTGTTTTGCCTCGATTTTGCAATTGCACTAATAGCTGAGTGTAAAAAATCTCTTTGAATACAGGATCTTGATCCGATGCCCATTCATCAAATACGTATATAGGGCGATCTTCTAAATAAGCAGTAAGTAAAGCTAGACGTTTTCGTTGTCCTTGAGATAAAGCCGTAGTTGATAGTTTGCCATCGCTAACTTGAACTTTGCGTTCTAGTTGTAGCAAGTTTAAGTAATATTGCACCTGTTCCAAATTAGATTTATCTATACCTAATAGCTGTTCAAATAAATAAAAATCAGCAAACACAACGGAAAATTGCTGGCGATACCATTCTCGATTTTGCTCAGTTATAAGTTGATTATCAACTTGAATTTGTCCAGTTTCAGGAGTATAAAGCCCAGTAATTAACTTAACAAGGGTTGACTTACCGCTACCATTACCACCAACTATAAATACTAATTCTCCAGAGCGAAAAGTTAAATCGATAGGACCAAGAGTAAAACTATGTTCGGCACTTTCTCCACGATAAGCGTGAGTAACTGCTGTTAAATTCAATTGTTGCCAAGCAAATTTAAGGTCAAGCTGCGGGTAATTTATTTCTTCAGATTGCTCGACTAACGATAGCCCCAACCTATCTAATTTTTGCAGCGCTACACTAGCTCTACTGAGATTAGGCAATAACTCTAAGACGCTACGCAGAGGAGTTGTTAAATAGGTAACAGTTAGAATGTAGCTAGATAAAACTGGAGTTTCAACAGTTGTTATTTGAGGCAAGCCAAAAAGTAGTAACGCGATCGCTAGAAAAAATAAAATCTGTCCCCAATTAGCAGTAAAAGCAAAAATACTCAAGCTAACATTTTTATAATGCTGTGAAGACTCCGCCGCCTTTTGTAATTCCCCCTCCAGAAATTCTTGGCGACGCGCTTGATTCAACTTTAGTTCTTTTGTGCCTTCCGTAATAGTACGAAAATGCTTGAATAATCGATCTTGCTCCTCCCGCGCTAAACCTAATAAACGTTCGCCTCTAGCTAACAAAAATTGTACGCTCAAAGTAGCAACAAACAAAAAGCTGAAAACTACTAATAATACTAGCCACGAAAGCCAGCCAAGATAAAATAGACAGCCAACTACGACCGCAATATCGACGCTTATCAAAGGAATTACAAAGACGAGGTTGGAGAGAGATTGCACATCATCTGTCAAAGTTGCCAAAAGCTTAGGAGCGCCCAATTCTTCTAAGTGGCGTAAATAAGCTGACAAAATTCTTCTGCTCAAACTCATTTGCAAGTCAAATATGACTTTTTGACCGAGACGAATCAACCAAATTTGCGAGATTAAACCTGTAATAAATACAACTATTATCAGCCCCAAAAATAGCCAAACCAAGTCAGGGCGATTACTTCCGTTGCTACTAACAGCCGTACTAATTAGAGCAATCAGCCAAGCACTACTCGCACCGCTAAGTAATCCCGTAAAAATTGCGATCGCAACGGTTAGCCACGAAGAACGCAAAAGCAGATAAATGAGATTCATAACTTTTTAGCGTAAGCGATCGTTGATAGAACTATTGCTCGGTAAAAAAATTAACAGCTTTTAAAGTAGCTGTAAGTCAACGCCAACTTCTATCGCCGATTGATATCTATCCTGATAGCGGTAAGCAACCATTTTGTCTAAGATCGCTGCTAGTTTAGCGCTAACTGAAGTGCGATCGCGCCAAATAACTTCTTTAGTTTCTGGCTCTTTAGGAATTTGTACCGCAGGGATGCCAACTAAGGCTTGAATTCCAATCATCCCTAAAGCATAAATATCGCTACTAAGTACGGGTTGTCCTAATAGTTGTTCTGGTGGCGCATAACCAGACGTACCAATCGCTACCGTATTACTTTCAGAAACATCAGCAATTTGCGTTTCTAACTGTTTTACAGCCCCAAAGTCAATTAAAACTAACCGCCCATCGGCTTCGCGCCGCATGATATTACCGGGCTTGATGTCTCGATGAATTACACCAAAACCATGAATAAATTGGAGAACTTCGATGACATCTTTGAGTAAAGCTATAACGTAAGGTTCTGATAGCTTTTTACCGGGGGTAAGTTCGTCGCTCAAAGAATGACCTTTAATGTACTCTTGGACTAAATAAAACTCTTTGTTTGATTCAAAGTAAGCTAATAATTGAGGAATGCGATCGTTTCTACCAACAGTTTCTAAAGTTTTTGCTTCGGTATTAAAAAAACGTCTAGCAATTTCCAAAAATCTTTCATCAGTGCGAGTAGGCTTCAATTGTTTAACTACACAATAAGGATTTCCCGGTCTTTTGGTATCTTCAGCCAAATAAGTTTCCCCAAACCCACCTTTACCGATATTGCTGACAACTTTATAGCGTCCGTCGAGTAAATTGTTATCTACAGCGTCTAGTTGGGGTAGCTGAGTTTGGTCTTCTTCGTAGTTAGTAGAATTTGCGGGTTCAAGTAACGATCCTACTATAGAAGAATTTTTATAGCCTTTATAAGAAGCAACACTCGCACCTGTTAGTAGTAAAGCTAGTGCTGGCGGTACTAATGGCACTCTACCCAGCCCAGTAAACATTACTATGCCGATTCCCAACAATCCAGCAAACGCCGCCGCCTCCAAACCTACAATAATTAAAGGATTGCGCAGCCGCCAGACTATTACTCCTCCCACCAAAGACCAAACCAAGATCCAAGGAATTTCTGCCCATCCTGGCATCGTCCAAAAGAGAGATTTACTATCTGTTGCGGCGCTTAATATCTGGCTGACAGCTTGGGCGTGAACTACTACCCCAGGCATCCGTAAATCTTGGTTTTGTCCTTTACTGTAGGGTGTATACAAAAAATCATTGCCACTACTAGCCGTTACGCCAATTAAAACCACTCGATCCTTTACTAGCTTTGGATCGAAATTTCCTTGCAGTACATCGGTTAGGTTGACTATATCTGCAACTCTACCTGGCGAGCGGTAATTTAATAATACTTGGTAGCCTCTAGCATCAACGTTTTGATATTCTGCCGTATCGTTATTTATTGGTGTAAAGGTAGTGTTGCCTAGCTTCCAGTGTTCTTGGGGAGTTTTTTCTAATTTGATTCCTTGCTTTGCCAAATAATGCAAGGCAAGTTGAAAACTAAAAGAGTATTCTGCCGGACACGCCGAATTTGTAGCCGGAGTTAAAGTTAGTAAATTGCGCCGTACCACGCTATCACTATCAACGACAAGATCGCTAAATCCTAAGCGGTCGAGCGGTACTTCTTTGGGTGGCGCAACACCGCGATCGCGATCGCCATGACCAGACTTGCATACCGCAATAATATTATCGGTTAATTGCAAATTTGTGACTAATTCCGCATTACCAGGTTCTAAAGGCAAATCTCGATAAATATCTAAACCAATAGCGGCGGGTTGATTTTGGTTAAGCTTATCTAGCAACTGATTAATTACGCGATCGCTGGCAGGCCACTTGCCTAAATTGCGGATATCTTCTTCGTCAACCGCTACCACCAACAAGCGCGGATCGATACCTTTATCTGGTTGCAGGCGAACTAAGGTATCGGCAAAACTTAATTCCCATCCTTCTAAAAGTGAAAGTTGCTTTGCACCGATTACTAGCGCTGAAACTGCAAGACTAGCAACAATCACCGTCCCACTCAAGAGCGATGAAGCTAGTTTGGTAAAGTTTCCCTGTTTTGAGGACGAAGAACTCATACTTAAAAATTAATAATTGCGCTTAAATACTATCTACACTCTCTAGCCCTGGCTATCTGTTCAAAAGTTGAACTAAACGTTATGTTTTACGTTCTAGCCTAGACTATAGCGAATTTAGAGCTAATTTATCCCTTCTAGCTAGGGCGAATTTTAAAAGCAGCATTCCTTAACAGCATTGTAAATATTAGGGGTCGCGCATCGCTGTATATTAGTTTCTGATAAGTGCTGTATCGATCTCAGCCACGCCCAAACAAGAGGTAAATATAAACCGTGAGAATTTTTTTACGTCGATTAACAATATTGCTAATGGTAGTAGGATGCTGGGGATTATTAGATGGCGTTTCCTCCCACCAAACCGCCCTAGCTTTTCCTAGCACGAGCTTTCATACACCCCTAACGGTTTTAGCTAAAGTAGAAATGCCTACCAAACTACGTAACAAAGCCGATGACAAGCTAGACACAGAGTTTGGCAAAAAAATCGACTTAAACAATACCAACGTCCGAGCTTTCCAACGCTATCCGGGGATGTATCCAACTTTAGCTAAAGCAATCATTCAAAATGCGCCCTACAACCAAGTAGAAGACGTATTGAAGATTATCGGATTAAGCGATCGCCAAAAAGAAATCCTCCAAGGCAACTTGGATAATTTCACTGTAACGGAATCTGATTCAGTATTTAACGAAGGCGACGATCGCTACAACAACGGTATTTACAGATAACCAAATCTGTAAAGGCGACTTCCTCAAGTTAGGTAAGTTTTGAGCTATAAATATATGTTTAGCTTAAAACTATTTTCAACACCTTGATTCAGTTACAAAATCTCTCTCAATCCTTTGATGTTTTAGTAGTAGGCGCGGGTGCAGCAGGTCTGTATACCGCGCTTTGTCTTCCAGAAACCTATTCTGTTGGTTTAATTACTAAAGATACAATTTCTTTATCTGCCAGCGATTGGGCGCAAGGAGGGATTGCGGCGGCGATGTCTCCTGAAGATTCTCCTTCCTTGCACGTAGAAGATACGATCGCGGCGGGGGCGGGTTTGTGTAACGTTGAAGCGGTGAATTTTTTAGCTCAAAAAGCCCCAAGCTGCATTCAATCGTTAGTGGGTATGGGAGTAGCCTTCGATCGCCAAGGAGAGCAATTAGCCTTAACTTTAGAAGCCGCTCATTCTCGCCGCCGAGTGCTACACGCCGCCGATACAACGGGAAAAGAAGTAATTACAACTCTTACCGCCCAAGTATTGCAACGTAAAAATATTTCAATTCTTCAACAAACCTTAGTATTAAGTTTGTGGTTAGATTCCCCAAAAAGTCGCTGTCAGGGAATTAGCCTAATTTATGAACATCGGGTAATTTGGCTACGAGCCAAAGCGGTAGTTTTAGCAACGGGTGGCGGCGGTCAAGTTTTTGCTCATACAACCAATCCGGCGGTAAGTACGGGGGATGGAGTAGCAATGTCTTGGCGTAGTGGCGCTGTACTTCGAGATTTAGAATTTGTCCAATTTCACCCTACAGCCTTAACTATTCCGGGCGCAAATAGCTTTTTAATTAGCGAAGCCGTGCGGGGAGAAGGAGCGCATTTAGTTGACGATCTGGGTAGGCGTTTTGCCTTTGATTATCACCCCAAAGGAGAATTAGCGTCAAGAGACGTAGTTAGTCGGGCTATTTTTACTCATTTACAAAATACTGCTATCGATCCCACTAAGGCGAATGTTTGGTTAGACTTGCGATCGATCCCCGCCGATAAAATTCGTCATCGCTTCCCAAATATTATTCAAGCGTGCAAACGCTGGGGTTTAGATGTTTTTTCTGAACCGATCCCCGTTGCTCCGGCGGCGCATTACTGGATGGGTGGAATTGTCACAGACTTAATGAATCGCACATCGTTACCAGGATTGTACGCCGTAGGAGAAACCGCTAGTACCGGGGTGCATGGCGCTAATCGTTTGGCGAGTAATTCTTTATTGGAGTGTATTGTATTTGGCGCTCAGATGGCGAATTTAGAGCTAGAAGACGTAGATTTTGGAGAACAACCCAGTACAGAATCGGTATTTAAACTGAGTACAACTGATTGGAACTCTCAACAGGAAATTTTAGCCAAACTCCGGAAACAATTACCGCGTCTAGTGTGGCAAAGTGCAGGAATTTGTCGAGAGCAAAAAAGCTTAGAGACAGGAATTGAGCAATTAGAAATATGGCGCTCCCAATTTGCCGAGTTACCTTTAAGTAAATTTCTATTTAACTTACCTACCGCTCAAATAGGGAGTTTTGACAAAGAAACTCCCCACAAACAATTATTTTTGTGGGGAGAAACTCGTAATTTACTAGACATTGCCTATTTAATTTTGGCAAGCGCTTTATTTCGTACCGAAAGCCGAGGCGGACATTATCGCCAAGACTATCTGCAAACTGAGAAAGAGTGGCAAGTTCATACTTTAGTAGAGAAAGCTAAGGTATGGAGATCGGCATTATTAGGGAGCGGCTAGAATAGCAAAATTGCGATCGCCTGTATAACCAGAAAGGTCGGCAAGTTCGTTTAAAGACTTCACCCCAGGATACAACTTGCCGTTAATTTCCCAAGTAGGGAAGCTTTCTATTTTTGCCGTTTTACATAAATCTGGGCGGGGATCGATGCCACCTTCGGCGCATTCTACACTATTAATTTCTTTGTAAGCTTCCTTACCAAACAATAACTTTTGCTCGTGACAATGAGGACACCACCAAGCAATATATTCTTTTGCGCCGACTTTAGTTAAGTGACGTGCTAGATCGATTTCTGATTGTCCAGAAATTGTTGTAATTTCCCAGCCAAAGCCAGGACTTGGTTGCGTTATGGGTCTAATCGCTACCTGGCCAGAGGGAGCAGTAGCCGCAGCGCCATTTACGCCAGCATAAGCGCCTAAAGTACCAATTAGAGTTATCATACCGACAACGATCGCCGTAAAGAAAATTTGTCCAATATCTTCCCAAGTGCGACCAAGGATAGTTAATACAAGCAAGCTAAGGGAAAATAGTGCCGAAGCCAGACAGTAAATACAAAAAGCTTTAAGCTCAAAAGCCAGCAGATACATAAGATAGCTGCTAAAAACCGTCATTGCGATCGCGCCAGCTAGAAGCAATAGCCAAGTTGTATTTTCAAGCTTGTTATGTAACTCTTTGTTTTTGGTGCTATCAATAGCCAAAGGAGCTAAAGCAAAAATTAGCATACTGACATAAGCTAGAAAACCAAACAAAGCTAAAGGCTGCCCAAAAATTTCCGCGTAAGGGCTAGAAAGGACGAGATCGCAGCTTTTGGTAGGACAAGCGGCAGGATTGAGGGAAAATTTGACGTAAGTAAGATAAGCAGTAGTTAAAGCTCCAAAGAGTGCGATCGCGCCAATTATGGGACGTGACCAGCGATGAATCCAAGGAATAGAACGGCGGCGACTCATTAAATTAACCCTATATTTAAAAAACTACAGTAATTAAAACTACGATAATTAAGATTTACCTAATTTGCCCCACAAAAAGCCCAATTAAAAGATATTCCCCCAAAATCTTCCGTTCACCAACACAGTACCCTTTTGCAGGGGGTTTGGGGAGACAACTTCCCAATTTTTGGTTTTTCTTAGAGCAGAATAATCAAATACGTCATCCTATATTTCATTATGCGCGGAGGGTAACAGGATCGACCGTTACCGAAGGCAAAGGAGACTTAGCACTGATAGCAGCCTCCACAAACTGACTAACCCGATTGGGATCTATCGGTTGCTCTATTCGCCCGTGACGCTTAAGAGAACTAGAAACAATCACCCCATCGGCGGCGGACATCAGCGTAGAGATATTTTCCCAATTTGCGCCACTACCAATAAAAACTGGCGTACCTTTAGCCGCAGCACTTGCCAACTCCAAATCCTCAAGATTTGGTGGACTACCCGTCGCCCAACCCGATAGAATAATCCCATCTGCCAAACCCCGCTCAATAGTATCTTGCACCGCCACCGTAAGGTTTGGAGAACTTAAGGGTCTAGCGTGTTTAACCAAAACATCGGCAAATATTTTCACATCGCTACCCAACTCTCGACGATAGCGCAGCAATTGGTGCGCCGCTCCCTCAATTAGCCCTTGATCGGTCGCCATTACCCCCGTCAGCACGTTGACGCGGATAAATTGAGCTTTTACCACACTGGCGATCGCGATCGCGCTGTGGGCATCATTGCGTAAAACATTGATCCCTATCGGCAAAGTTACCAAATTCATTAAGCGATCGATAACAATGGTCATTGCACTAACCACCGCCGGATCGACCTGACCTTTTGTAAACGGCGCATCAAAAAAATTTTCGACAATAATGCCATTAACTCCGCCACTAGCTAGAGCCGTTGCTTCTTGCTCTGCGCGATCGATTACCGCTTTAAGACTACCTCCCCACCGGGGCGCTGTAGGCAAAGGCAGTAAATGAACGACACCAACGATCGGATTTGGGGTTTTAAATAGCCGATTTAAGTCCACTTCTTTCCTATCTGAATTCAGCCAAATAATAGTTAGCTAAAGTTCCGCTAAATTTTTACACAAACAGGACTTTTTATGCTTTTTTCCCAAAATGGAAAAATTAGCCGTAAAGTACCCATAAGTTATGTTAAGATAAAAACGATGCAATCACAGGATGCCACTCCTGCAAATTAAAGGCTTACCACTACTACGCCAAGCGTTACTGTGAGATGAGCCTATCTCTAGGGTAAAGTAAGGTAGCGATTATACCAAAATTCCATTTGGTGCTTTAAAGTTTAAAAATTATAAAGTTTAAAGAAATATAGTTTCATTTACTAAGCCCCGCTACAAACGGCATTTTTTAGCTTCCTAAGTTGATTATACAGTTATGAAGGATTAATCCTTCTTCACAAATAAAGTCGTCCTAGGAAAACATTGTTAACTTCATACGAGCGTTATTTCACTTTATGGGAGATAAGCCAACCATAGCAATTTCACATCTAGGTTGCGAGAAAAACCGAATCGATACCGAACATATGCTAGGACTGCTAGTAGAAGCAGGTTACAGCGTAGATAGCAATGAAGAGTTAGCAAACTATGTCATTGTCAACACTTGTAGCTTTATTCAATCAGCAAGAGAAGAATCTGTAAGGACTTTGGTAGAACTAGCTGAAGCAGATAAGAAAATTGTGATTACAGGCTGCATGGCGCAGCATTTTCAAGAACAACTACTAGACGAATTACCAGAAGCCGTGGCGGTTGTAGGCACTGGAGACTATAACAAAATTGTCGATGTAATCTCGCGGGTACAGGCAGGAGAGAGAGTAAAGCTAGTTTCCCCCGAACCAACCTATATCGCCGACGAGACAACCCCCCGCTATCGAACAACTACAGAAGGTGTAGCTTATTTGCGGATAGCCGAAGGTTGCGATTATCGCTGTGCTTTTTGTATTATTCCTCATTTGCGGGGTGTTCAGCGATCGCGTTCTATTGAATCAATCGTTACCGAAGCAAAACAACTAGCAAGCCAAGGCGTAAAGGAAATTATTTTAATTTCCCAAATTACTACCAACTATGGCTTAGATTTGTATGGCGAACCTAAGTTAGCCCAGTTGTTAAGAGAACTTGGCAAAGTAGATGTTCCTTGGATTCGGATGCACTACGCCTATCCTACAGGGCTGACACAAAAAGTAATTGAGGCAATTGCGCAAACCCCCAACGTCTTACCTTACTTAGATTTGCCCTTACAGCACTCCCATCCAGAAATTTTACGGGCAATGAATCGACCTTGGCAAGGTTCGGTTAACGATGCGATCGTCGAAAAGCTCAAAGCAGCTTTGCCCAATGCTGTCATGCGGACAACTTTTATTGTGGGATTTCCTGGAGAAACAGACGAACATTACACTCATTTGTTACAGTTTGTAAAGCGCCATCAATTCGATCATGTAGGAGTATTTACTTTTTCACCAGAAGAAGAAACCCCTGCTTACAAATTACCCAATCAATTGCCCCAAGAACTGATGGAGGCAAGGCGAGATGAGTTAATGGAACTCCAGCAACCAATTTCGCTACAAAAAAACCAGCAGGAAATTGGTCAAGTAGTAGAGGTACTTCTTGAGCAAGAAAATCCTGAGACTGGAGAATTGATTGGACGCTCCGCCCGATTTTCCCCAGAAGTAGATGGTCTAGTTTACGTCCAGGGAGAAGCCGCTTTAGGTTCGATTGTGCCAGTCGCAATCTCGGACGCTGACATATACGACTTATACGGGCAAATAGTTAATAGTTATAACTAAAACCTTGACATCCCGTAAGACACTCATACAAAGATCATTATCTAAAACGTAAACATTAGGAGAATAAATGACTCTTTCTTTTGAAAGCTTAGGACTTTCGGCATTTCGTGTTAGCCAATTAGAAAGCCTAGGATTCACCGAGCCTACCAACATTCAAGCCCAAGCCATTCCCGAAATACTCAAGGGAAACGATGTAGTAGCAAAATCTCAAACCGGAACAGGCAAAACCGCCGCTTTTGCCCTACCAATATTAGAGCAAATTGATAGCACTCAAAAAGGCGTGCAAGCTTTAATTTTGACTCCTACCCGCGAACTTGCGGTTCAAGTTTGCACGGCAATTAGTAGCTTTGTAGGCAATCAAGACATCCGAGTAGCAGCAATTTATGGCGGACAATCTATTGACCGTCAAATGATGCAACTCAAGCGCGGCGTACAAATAGTTGTCGGTACACCCGGACGAGTAATCGACTTACTAGAGCGGGGAAACTTAAAACTAGAGTCGATTAAATGGTTTGTGTTAGATGAAGCCGACGAAATGTTAAGCATGGGCTTTATTGATGATGTCGAAAAAATCCTCAAGTCTGCCCCAGAAGAGCGCCAAACGGCGTTATTCTCGGCAACAATGCCCGTAACTATTCGCCACTTAGTTGCTAGGTTTTTGAAGTCTCCCGTAACAATTACAGTAGAACAACCAAAAGCTGCACCTACCAAAATCAATCAAGTAGCTTACTTAGTACCTCGTAATTGGACAAAAGCTAGAGCTTTACAAGCAATTTTGGAACTAGAAGATCCAGAATCAGCGCTAATTTTTGTTCGTACCCGACGCACGGCGGCAGAATTGACCAATCAATTACAAAATGCTGGTCATAGCGCTGATGAGTATCATGGAGACTTGACACAACAAGCTAGAGAGCGGCTATTAAGTCGTTTCCGCAACAAGCAAGTACGATGGGTAATTGCTACCGATATTGCTGCTAGAGGCTTGGATGTAGACCAGTTGAGCCATGTAATTAACTACGATTTACCTGACAGCGTAGAAACCTACGTTCACCGCATTGGACGTACTGGGAGAGCGGGTAATGAAGGAACCGCAATTTCTGTAGTGCAGCCTTTTGAGCGTCGCAAACAGCAGCAAATTGAGCGCCACGTCCGCCAAAATTGGAGAATTAACCCAATTCCTACTAGAGCGCAAATTGAGTCTCGCCAAATTGAGAAGCTACAGGTACAAGTAAAAGAAGCGTTATCGGGCGAAAGATTGGCATCATTTTTACCAATTATCCGCGAATTGAGCGAAGAATACGATGCTCATGCGATCGCGGCGGCAGCTTTACAAATGGCTTACGATAAAACTCGTCCTACTTGGATGCAGTCTGAAGCTAATGCTGAAGAAGAAAGAGTTTCTTCACCGAAACCAGTTTTAATCAAGCGTTCTGGGCAGCCTTCAGTACCTCAAAATAGCTAAGGAGGGAAGAAGGTTAATTTCTTCCCCTATACCTGCTAATTGAGCCAAGGACGGCTAATTTGTTCTAGTTCGGCAATTTCATCATTGTCTAGTTTCCAGCCCAACGCGCCAGCATTTTGCTGTACCTGTTGGGCTGTTTTTGCGCCTGAAATTGCGACGACGTTACCTTGACTAATTACCCAATTTAGGGCTACTTGGGCAGGAGTGCGATCGCGCAAGTCACCAATTCGTCTTAATAACGCTACTACAGGCTCAATTTTTTCTAATCCCGCTTTACTAAATTGGGGATCGAAAGCTCTAGCGCCTGTAGGTTTTTCGGAACTATCGGGGCGATATTTTCCGGTCAATCTTCCTTGCGCTAAAGGACTGTAAGCAAGCAGAGTCACGCCTAATTGTTTGGCTGTAGCAGTTATGCCACTACTTTCAATTTGTCTAGTTAGCAGCGAGTAACGAACTTGATTCACCGCCAGAGGTACGCCGCGACGAGCTAAAGTTTCGCGTGCTTCTTGCATTTGCCGGGCAGAGTAGTTGCTTACACCCACAGCGCCAATTCTACCGCGTTGAACTTCATCAGCTAAGGCATTCATGAGAGTTTCTTGGCTCATCAAAAAGCTAAAAGGCCAATGGACTTGATACAAAGCTACTTGCTGTAATTGCAGGCGTTTTAGGCTATCTGTAAGCGCATCGGAGAGAGATTGAGCGGTAAAGCGCCAAGGTAAAGGACCGAACTTAGTTGCAATTATAGCGGCGCGATCGCTCTGCTGCATAAATTTCCCTAAAAGTTCCTCCGATAGCCCCAACCCGTAAATTTCCGCCGTATCAAAGAAAGTTGTACCCGCTTCTAAAGCGGCGTTAAAGGCTTCTTTTAGCTGTTTTTCGTCGTAATCGCTGCCATAGTTCCAAAATAGCTTATCTCCCCATGCCCACGTACCAATACATAATGGAGGTACAGTTATGCTACTTTGCCCTAATGTAATTATTTCCATTATTACCTTTACACTTGTTTACATTTTTCTAGTGTAACTTTGGAGTTGAGAGCAAGTGAGGGGTAAATAAACCTGACGACAACGTAGCTGATGCGATCGCAGAATATCTAAAAAACAAAAAGATATAAGATTGATAGCGATCGGTTTTATATAGTAATTCTTCAAGCAAGGTTAAACTTGACCGATTATGCCTAAATTAGCATAATGAAGAAATGAGTCCGCCTCTAAGTTTAGTTGAATGGATCGCAAGTTCCCTTGACGATCTAAAAGACTTTCCCGAAGAAGTCAAGCAAGCGGTAGGTTATGCTTTATATCTAGCCCAATGCGGTGAAAAACACCCAAACGCAAAGCCATTTAAAGGATTCAAAGGTGCTGGGTTTTAGAGGTAGTTGAAGATTTTGACGGCGATACATATCGAGCAGTCTACACCGTAAAGTTTAAGAACGTTGTCTATGTATTGCACGCCTTCCAGAAAAAGTCTAAGCATGGAATCGCCACATCTAATCAAGATATCGAACTGATTAAAGCGCGATTTAAAAGAGCTAAAGAACACTATATGCAAAATCTAGAGGCAAATAATAATGACTAATGAGATTAAAGTGCAATCTAGTAGTGGTAATGTTTTTTCCGATTTGGGACTGCAAAATCCTGATGAATTATTAATTAAAGCGGAACTTGTTAGGCAAATTAGCAAAATAATTACTGCACGCAAAATGACCCAGACAGAAGCAGCACAAATGCTTGGAGTCGATCAGCCAAAAGTCTCTGCTTTATTAAGTGGCAAGCTTTCAGGTTTCTCAACAGAACGTCTATTTCGATTTTTAAATGCACTTGGTAACGATGTAGAAATTCGTATAACAGCGAAGCCTAATTCTGATTTTCAAGCTCAAACAAGGGGTGTAAAGGTAGTTTCAAAAATATATAGAATAAAAAGAGAAAAAAAATCTGTCGAAGACTCAAAAGCATAGTTAGAAAGAAGTTTGAGGTATTTTCAACCAGAAAAAGTTATTCTCACATCTATCAAACTGCACCTAACCCTAGCAACACAATAAGCAACCTAAATTTGGTACAAGTTGAATAGCTAGATGAGAAAAAAGTATGACATCTCCAGACTTATTGGTGTGGCTGCAAGAAAGAACAGCGTTAGGTATTCTCTCGCCAAAGGTACTAGAATCGATTTCCGCAGTGATTGAAGAACAAACAATTCCCGCAAATACGCGCCTGATTGCAGAAGATACGACTCCCGTTGGATTATATATTCTCATTCAAGGACAGCTAGAAAGCGATCGCATTAACAAAACAACTCCCACCGCTCCCTATGGTTTTTTGCCTGGAGCAGTTATTAATCTGCAAGAATTGCTATTAGAGCAACAAACAACGCAAACTGTAACTACTTTAAGTCAATGTCGTTTGTGGGCTATTCCCGCCGCCACCTTTAGGCAATTAGTCGCCCAGTATCCAGAAATCACTCAAGCTTTTTCCCGCCAACTTGCTCAAGAATTAGCCGAGCTAACTACAGCTTTTAGTTACGAACAAGAGCGCACCGTCGCCTTACGTCCTTATGTTGTCACCAAGGCGCAACGGGGAATTGTAGGGACAAGTCGCTACGCGGTGCGTTTGCGCCAACAAATTAGACAAGCTGCGAGCGATCGCAAATCGGTATTAATATTTGGAGAACCAGGTTTAGAAAAAGATAACATTGCTTCTCTAATTCATTTTGGTTCACCTCAACGGCGCGAACCAATTATTAAAGTTAATTGCGGTATTTTGCAAACTAGCGGCGCAGACTTGTTTGGACGCGCTAATGGTAAGCCTGGATTGCTAGAATGGTTGGGAAATGGCACTTTAATTCTCAATAATATTCAAGAACTCCCTCCCGAATTAGTCCCAACTTTAGCGCAGTTATTAAGAACTAATACTTATACCCCCGTTAGTCGCAATGATGAAGCAACTGATGCACTAACTTCTCGCGCCCGTATTTTGATTGTTTCGGAAACCACTCAGCCAACAATTGAACGCTGTATTGGTCACAATATCAAAGTTCCACCTTTACGAGTGCGAAAAACTGATATTAAAGCGCAGGTAGATTACTATATCAGCCTTTATTGTCAAGCTCGAAGCTTACCTAAACCTAAAGTTGTTCCCGAAGCTATCCGCCGATTGCAAGCTTACGATTTTCCGGGAAACTTAAAAGAGTTGAAAAGTTTAGTAGAAAGAGCAATTGTTCAATCTGGAGGCGCACCAGAATTAACCGAAGAAATATTTTGGTCAGCCGAGGCTAAGAAAAAGCGGTTTCGGGTGAATTTGTTGAATCTATATCCCCAATTGCGGCGGTTTCTGCGGAGCGATTGGTGGCCCGACAAAATTAATTATGGTTTTACTTTAACTGCCTTTGCGATCGTTGTAGGGATGTTATTTGTTGGCCCGCAACATCGCAGCGAAAATGTCGCTTTAAATTTATTTTGGGCTTGGTGGTGGCCCTTAATACTACTAGGATTTCCCTTTGTTGGGCGGGTATGGTGTGCTGTTTGTCCCTTCATGATTTATGGAGAAGTTACACAACAACTCTCGCTGTGGTTGGTTCCCAGACAGTTGAAACGCTGGCCTAGAGAACAAGCAGAAAAATGGGGAGGTTGGTTTTTATTTGGTTTATTTGTCTTAATTTTTCTGTGGGAAGAACTCTGGAATTTGGAAGATACAGCTTATTTATCTGCTTGTTTGCTGCTCTTAATCACCGCCGGAGCAATGATTTTCTCTGCCATTTTTGAACGAAGATTTTGGTGTAGATATCTTTGTCCAATTGGGGGAATGAATGGCTTATTTGCCAAGCTATCGATGACAGAATTACGAGCGCAGCAAGGCACTTGTTCAGCAGAATGCACTACTTATCAATGCTACAAAGGTGGCCCGCAAAAAGGTGAAGGTATGGAAACTAATGGGTGTCCTTTGTACTCTCATCCAGCCCAACTAGAAGATAATAAAGATTGCGTACTGTGCATGACTTGTCTTAAAGCTTGTCCCCATCGCTCGGTAGAATTCAATTTGCGTCCCCCAGGGATTGAATTATGGACAACTCACGTACCTCATCTCTACGAAGTTGCTTTATTATTTTTGCTTTTAGGAGGTGTATTTCTGCACCGCTTACCCGAAATTCAAGCAATGGGTTTAGAAAATGTAGATATAAAGCCGTTTTTCCCTCATTTAGTCGCCTCTGTAATAGCTTTAACAGTTCCGGTAATAGCTCCTATAGCTGGCTACATTTTAATAAAGCTAGTTTATAAACTAAAAAATACCAGACCGCGAAGTTTTGTAGAACTCGCCTATGGATATTTGCCTTTGGTACTGGGAGCAAATTTAGCTCACTATCTGCGTTTGGGATTAGGAGAAGCAGGGCGGATAATACCAGTCACTTTTGCAACTTTCGGTTATAGTAGCTCATCAATGCCTGTTCTGGTAGCGCATCCAGCCGTTACAGCATTTTTGCAAGGAGTTACGCTGATTGGTTCTGTTTTCTTGTCAATTCTTTTAACTCAAAACATTGCTCGTCAATCATTGCGAAGTCTCTTACCCCAACATCTTGCGACTATTTTTGTAGGCGCTAGTTTGTGGATAATTATTGTTGGTAAATAGGGAGACAAAAATAAAGATTTATTTTGCCGATATTTTCCACAATATATTTATTTTATCTTTGTTTTCACCCATAAAATAAAGTGCGTTGTTTCCCATAGTAAGGTCTGTAGGGTTAAAGATATCCTCTGCTACTAAAGTAGTATTTTTACCATCATATCTCCATAACATTCTTTTTCTACGAGGTGAACCTACAAAATATAGCTGACCGTCAAAAACTGTTAAATGATCTGGACTATGAACTTCATCGACTGCTAAATAAGTTTTTTCTCCATCATATTTCCATAGTCTCCAACCACTTGTTTCCTTATAAGCTTTGAAATAAAGCTCATTTTTAAAAACAATTACAATAGCTGCTGTTTCATAGCTTCTTCCTGCTATTTTTGTAACCAATGATGTTTCATTTTCATCATATTTCCAGAGTTCATAGCCATTATTAATAAAGAAAAATAGTTGGTTTTTATAAATAGCAAAATAAAATGGGCTAGAACTTTCTTCACCTGGATTTATATCAGCAACTAAGGAGATTTTCTCACCATCATATTTCCATAGCTCACTGCCATGTTCTGTATCTATAGCACTAAAATAAAGTTGATGATTAAACTCTATAAAAGAACTACCATAATCAGGAGATGATTTTGTAGTTGCTAAAAAAGTAGGCTTTAAACCATCATATTTCCATAATCCTCTACCAGTTTTATTGGTATTAGCAAGAAAATAAAGATTATTTTTAGAAACAGTCAGCGAACTAGGATTTGAACCTAATATACCTGGTTGTATATCTATTATTACATTAACCTTTTTGCCATCAAACTTACATAATTCATTACCGTACTCTTTATCATTAATTGTAAAATAGAGGGCATTCTGAAAAACTACTAAATTGCTAGGTTGAGATTGAAAATTATCATCGGTAATCGCAGAGAGTAAATTGCCATCATATTTCCATAATTCTGATGATTCAAAGGATTCAGTTATTGCCTGTTCTATCAATGGGAAATCACTCTTAATGCTCGCTAGTGGTAAGGGTGGTAAGGAGTCAAATATTGGATTTACTGATTTTTTATTACCAATTAAGTACAAGTTTTTCAGAAAAATTATTAAATTAGATACATTAAATAAATTTTTAATCTTTACACCAGTGAGTTGCTTGGCTGTAGCTTGGGGATGAATAATTGGGCTAGTTGTTGTTACTAATTTAGACTCAAACTGCTCTAAGGGTATAAAAACGCATAAACTCTGTTTATTAAACTGTTCGCGACTGGGCGTTGCGAGTTTTGCATCCTCAAAATATCCAGGTAGCAAAAATGATTTTAGTAAGTTATTAAGCTCGTCAACAAATAATACTGATTTTTGGTAGAAGTCTTTAGATTTCCAAACTTCCAAAGTAACTTGCTTCAGCGCATCTTTTTCAGGAATACCACCTCTGCGTACTCGTTTGAAGTTAAACTGCTCAGTGTCAAGCTTGGCAACAACTTCAGTATAAGGAAGACTGTTATCGGTTTTATTCCTAGAGCTAAGAATTTGAAACGATTTAACTGAATGCAATTTTAAAGTTTCGCCAGGTGTACAGTATTGTGCGTTAGCTTTGCTAGGATTACTAGACTCAAGCAAACTTAAATGATTTTCAGCCAAAGATTTAGGGTTACTACAGGCTATAGCGGTTAACAAAAGAACAATTAAGAGAACAAAAATATAATGTTGGCGATTCATAAGAGCGCAGTTGCAGTAATTTTTTATATAAATATGCCCCTGGCAAGAAGTAGCTAGTTCCCTGTACTGTAGGATGCCCAAATCACAGCCCAGAACAACTACAACGAGATATTTAACTTAGAAGATGCGATCGCCTTGGGCAGTTCGACATTAGATATCACTAGACAACACCAACTGTTCATACTTGAGCAATTATTGTTGCTTTCGTTACACTACCAGATAATCTATCAAGGACTGGCACAATAGTTAGGTTGCCAAAACTTGCAGCTAACCATCGCAAGTCAAAGTTAAAAACTTAAGAGTTATCTCTAATGGGCAGAAGACGCATCCTCACCTTAATTGCTGGAATAACTGCGGCAATATTATTTACTATCAGCTTTGGCGCTATAAAAACATCCCCAGTCTGCGCCCAACCCATATCATTAACCGTATCGGCGGCAATTAGTTTGACTAACGCCCTGCAAGAGATTAAAACTATCTACCAAAATGCTAATTTGAATGTCAGCATTAACTATAACTTCGCAAGTTCCGGTGCTTTGCAACAACAAATTGTCCAGGGAGCGCCCGTTGATGTATTTTTTTCTGCCGCCGCTAAACAAATGGATGTTTTGCAGCAAGAAAATCTCCTCCTTCCAGGAACTCGGAAAACTTTACTAACCAATCGCTTAGTCTTGATTACCCCTAAAAATGCTCCCCCTTTGACGAGCTTTAGAAACTTGACTAATTCTCAAGTAAGAAGAATTGCGATCGCCGAACCGAGAAGTGTCCCGGCGGGGCAGTATGCTCAAGAACTGCTCGCTAATTTGAAACTATTTAACTTACTCAAATCAAAACTTGTTTACGGCAACAATGTTCGTCAAGTATTAACCTACGTTGAGACAGGTGATGTTGATGCAGGCATTGTCTATACTACAGATGCTAAAGCCTCTAACTCTGTGAGGGTGGGAGCCACAGCACCATCCAATTTACATTCACCGATTGTCTATCCCGTCGCCGCCCTCAAAGGCAGTAGAAATGTCGCTGCGGCTAGGAACTTTATTCAATTTTTGTCTAGCACTCAAGCAAAAGCGGTGTTTCAAAAGTATGGCTTTGGGATAAATAGCTGACATCTGCAATTAATATATTCCCACTAAAAATCAATGGAATTTGATTTATCGCCTTTATGGATATCTCTTAAGTCAGCCTTTGCGGCTACTATTATTGCCTTCTTTTTGGGAATTGCCGCCGCCCAGTGGATGCAGGGCTATCGCGGTAAAGGTAAAGCCCTAATTGAAGGACTACTGATTTCTCCCTTGGTTTTGCCGCCTACAGTAGTCGGATTTATATTGCTGTTGCTGTTGGGTAGAAACGGTTTTCTGGGACAGTTGTTAGAACAATTAGGAGTAACAGTTATTTTTTCCTGGTCGGCTACGGTCATCGCCGCCACTGTAGTTGCTTTTCCGCTAATGTACAAAACGGCTCAAGGTGCGTTTGCCCAAGTTGATAGTAACTTGCTCCTAGCTGCGCGCACTCTTGGAGCATCAGAACTGACGATTTTCTGGCAAGTTGTTATACCTTTAGCAAATCCTGGAATTATTGCTGGAACTATTTTAACTTTTGCCCGTGCCTTGGGCGAATTTGGCGCTACTTTGATGCTGGCGGGCAATATTCCAGGACAAACGCAGACTATTCCCATTGCTATCTATTTTGCGGTGGAATCGGGGGATAGGCAGCAAGCGGTATTTTGGGTGCTAGTAATTTTGGCAATAACTTTTGCTATTCTTTTCGCTCTTTATTTTTGGTCAGATTTCTCTAACTCCTTTAGTGTTAGAGCTAAAAGTGCTACGCGATCGCTCCCACCCGACGACCCTCTAAGAGTATCGCCTTTAGAATCAGTTATTAACAATAAGGGTTTGGTTGTAGACATTCACAAGCAACTAAAAAGCTTTTCTCTACAAACATCCTTTACAACCGAGTCGGACACTTTAGGAGTGTTGGGGGCTTCGGGTGCGGGTAAAAGTATGATTCTTCGGTGTATTGCGGGGTTAGAAACTCCTAATTGCGGTCGAATTGTTCTCAACGGACGGGTATTATTTGACTCCATAAAGGGAATTAATTTGCCTTCAGGCGAGCGCCACATTGGCTTTTTGTTTCAAAACTATGCTCTGTTTCCGCACTTAAATGTCTTGCAAAACATTGGCTTTGGCTTGCAGCAGCTACCCAAACTAGAACGCGAACGGCGGGTAAACACCCAAATTGCTCTCATGCAGTTGTCAGGACTGGAAAACCGCTATCCTCAACAATTATCGGGCGGTCAGCAGCAGCGAGTCGCGTTGGCTAGAGCTTTAGCTATTCAACCAGAGGCGATATTGCTTGACGAACCCTTTTCTGCCCTTGACACTCATCTGCGTAGCCAGTTAGAAAAGCAGCTAATTGAAACTCTTTCTACTTACCAAGGTGTCAGTTTGTTTGTTACTCACAACTTAGAAGAAGTTTATCGTGTCTGCAAAAATCTCTTGGTGCTGTCCGAAGGCAAAATATCTATTTATGGTTCTAAAGAAAGCATTTTTGAGCATCCCCAAACTGTAAGCATTGCTCAACTAACTGGGTGCAAAAACTTCTCGCGCGCCCGTATGCTTTCACCTCAAATAGTTGAAGCTACCGATTGGGGTTGTACTCTGCGCACTATTGAGCCGATACCCAGCCAGCTTGCTTATGTAGGCATTCGCGCCCATCAATTGACTTTTCCCAACGACTTAACCCAAGAAAACACCTTTCGTTGCTGGCTAGTACAAACCAGTGAAACACCCCACCGCATGACTTTATATCTCAAGCTGCAACATCCGCCGCGCGATCGCTCTGACTACCATTTGCAAGCCGAGGTGTTTAAAGAAAAATGGGCTGTACTCAAAGACCGTCCCTCGCCTTGGTTTCTATGTTTAGAGCCGCTACGGCTAATTTTAATGAGTTAATACCAGTCTCAAAGTTTAGTCTTACGCCTGACCAATTGGAAATTTCGATAATCTAAAACTGTTGCCGTAAGTCAGTGTCGCTTGCACATATTGAGTGCTTTCAGTCTGTTCTGACATCTTCATTACCTCCAAATCACCCTATAGACACTGACAAAAAAGTATGTACTTCCAATGTCTAAAAAATTAGCAAAAGAACAGAAGTTTTCTCAATACTTTTCGGTTAAGTATTTCGGCATGAATTGCGTTCACGAAGTTTCAATAGATTCAGCTACTTTTTTTAATCTGATTTTTGAGGAAAGGAGCTTAACCGAAAGGTATTGGAAGTTTTCTGACTTGAAGCGATCGCATTACCTAGATCGAAGAAACTATATTTATGTAGTAAATTGTAATTTAAAGTACATTTTTTTAAATTCAGCCAATTTATTCACCAATTCTTGACTTAATCTCTAAAAATTCATTACATTCAACCCCAAGTTAGAACCAGAAAACTGTAAATATATGTAACTTAACGAGTGTTGCACTAAAAAGTAATCATGCAGATTCAAACCCCAGATTGGGTAAAACACGCGGTTTTCTATCAAATTTTTCCCGATCGCTTTGCCAAAAGTAAGCAACCCCACAAGCGAGTTTTAACAACTATATCTTGGGAAGAATGGGACGAAATGCCTACCCTCCAAGGCTACAAGGGTGGAGACTTGTGGGGGGTAGTAGAGCAATTAGATTATTTGCAAAGTTTGGGCATTAATGCAATTTACTTTACGCCAATTTTTCAATCTGCCAGCAATCACCGCTACCATACCCACGATTATTATCAAATCGATCCGATGCTAGGCGGAAATGAAGCTTTCAAAGATTTACTCGCTGCTTGTCACGATCGCAATATTAAAGTTGTCTTAGATGGAGTATTTAACCACTCTAGTCGCGGCTTCTTCTTTTTTCACGATGTTTTAGAAAATGGCCCTTATTCCCCTTGGGTAGACTGGTTCAAAATTCACGGTTGGCCCTTAGCTCCCTATAATGGCGAATTTCCGGCAAACTATGAAGGCTGGGCAGACAACCGAGCGCTGCCAGTATTCAACCACGACAACCCCGAAGTGCGCGAATACATTATGGAAATTGCCGAATATTGGATTAAATTAGGCATTGATGGTTGGCGCTTAGATGTACCTTTTGAAGTTAAATCTCCTGGTTTTTGGCAAGAATTTAGAACTCGCGTTAAAGCCATTAATCCCGAAGCTTATATTGTGGGCGAAGTTTGGGAAGACTCTAGAGAGTGGCTAGACGGCACGCAATTTGACGGCGTGATGAATTACCTATTTGCGGCCCCCACGATCGCTTTTGCCGCAGGAAGCCGCGTGGACATGGAACAAGTACAAGATCGTTCCTATCATCCCTATCCCCCCCTATTTGCTACTCAATACGGTGAAAAGATTGAATACTTGTTGCAGCTTTACCCTTGGGAGATTCAGCTAACTCAACTCAATTTATTAGCCAGTCACGATACTGCTAGATTAATTTCTATTGCTGGAGGCGATCGCCCTAGTGTAGAGTTATCAACGTTGCTCTTACTAACTTTTCCTGGCGCTCCTAGCATCTACTACGGCGATGAAGTTGGTTTACCAGGGCGTTTAGATCCCGATTCTCGGCGCGGTTTTCCTTTAGAAGCTCAATGGGAACGCGATGTTTTAGACTATCACCGTCAGCTAATTTCTATCCGCCACGCCTACCCATCCTTGCGTACTGGTAGTTATAAAGTTCTTTATGCTCAAGGTCAGCTTTATATGTTTGCCCGAATTTTGGATGCGGAAGAATTAATAATTGCGGTTAATGCTGGCACGGCAGATGTTACCACTAATATTCAAGTAGAAGCTTTAACTTCCAAGCCTAGTAAAGTGTTGTACGGAAAAGGACAGGCAAGTTGGAGTGGAGAAGATTCTTTAACTATTACTGTTCCGGCTCGTAGCGGTTCTATTTTTGCTGCTGGTTAAAACAACACAAGAGGCATCTATAAATTAGATGCCTCTTGTTAGTGTTTCGGCAAAGTTTTAGATGTCAGTGCCAAACAATTAATGAATTAGAGTGAGCCACCAGCAGACGTAAGCATTTTGCCTAATTCTTGTAGTTGTGAACCAGCATCACCACCAGCGCTTGCACCAGCGCCAGAGGCTTGTTCGCCAAGTTTCTTTAACAATGCACCGATTGAAGAACCAGATGCACTACCACTTGTAAGAGCAGTTTTTAGTTCGGCAAGAGTGCTTGCAACTTCAGGCGCTGCATCTTTTAGTTGTGAGTGCCAGCTTTCAATATTTGCTACTGCTGCTTCAGCAGGAAGTGATGTTAATCCACCTTTCAAAGCAGAGATAGTTGAGTTGAGGTCTGCTGTTGCCATGATTTTCTACTTTGAAATATTACTCTATTACTGTAGCAAGCTTTACAAGTTTGTGGGGTAATAGTAGGTTAATTTGAGTTTAAATATTTTTAAAATTTCAAAAATAATCTATTTCTAGATAAAAATATTTCTTTTAGCAGATGCAGGGGTTTTAAATAGTTAAGTAAAGCAGACTAAAAACTTCTACTTTACTTAAAAAAGTCATCTATCTATTTACGCCAATCTTTATTCTGCCGCTACCAAAGTAGGTATCAAAACGCCATCAATAACATGAATTACACCATTATCAGCAATAATATCTGTTTTTATAACCGTGATATCATTAACTTTAATGCCATTAGTAGTTTCAATCGCAACTATCGAGCCTTCTACAGTGGCGGCTTCTTCAATTTGCTTTAAATCTTCTTCTCTAACGTCTCCGAACACTACATGGTAAGTGAGAATTCTTTTGAGCTTGGGAACATCTTGAAGTAACTCATCTAAAGTTTCTTGGGGTAACTTAGAAAATGCTTCGTCGGTAGGAGCAAAAACTGTATAAGATCCTTCGCTTTTGAGAAGTTCCACCAAATCAGCACTTTCAATTGCTTTTACTAATGTGGTAAAGTTTCCGGCATCAACAGCAGTTTCGATAATATCAGCCATAAAAATAATTGGGTAAAAATATATTATTAATTGGAAACCCAAAAGAAAAACATCTATCAACAGAGGGTTACTTGCAAGTTTTTTTGGAGGCGATCGCCCGATTTGTGTAGGGTGTTGTAAACTAGAGTTGACCCTAACCAATAGGTTTCATGCTCAAACGTCCTAAATTCGAGACACCCCACAGCGAAGTTATCCAGCGGTCGGAAGAGTTAATTAGCGCCGCCTCAAATCGCTATCGCATTACCGTTCAAGTAGCCAATCGCGCCAAACGCCGCCGCTACGAAGACTTTGATACGATGGACGATCCGATGATGAAACCAGTTTTGCGAGCAATTATTGAAATGTCTGACGAACTCAATCAGCCAGAAATTATTGGCGAACCTTAAAAAGCTACTCCTCTTTGGTAATAATCAAGCAAAAGTCTTAGGTAAATTACTAATAATCATTGTGAACAGGCAAAAGCAATTTATAAAGCTATCTACAATCGCCTGTATAGCAGGTCTAATAGTTTTAGGAACCGGGTTACATAGTCCTAGCTTCTTAACTGCCATCAATACATTGCCTAGCTTTGCTCAAACGGCTAGACCTCAAGAGCTTTGGCGGCGAGTGTATCAAGGAATGCCAAATTTACCATTAGAAAACAAATATATCAACAAAGAAACGGGAAAAGTAGATGAAAATAGCACCTTAATTACTCGTTTGTTGCAATATCATTTGTATGTCAAAGGACGCGCACCGGGTTATCGGCTTGATTGGAAACTAACTTTGGCTGATTATTTAGGTGCTAACGAAATTATTGACGAAGCCGCTTATCCAGGAAGTAGCACTTTAAATACTAATCCAATAGAGAGCGATCGCGCGGCAATTAGTCGCCTCAGCCGCAAAGAGCGTAACGATTTAGTCCAAGCTTTAGTTAGCTTATTCAATCAAAATACGCGATCGCCAGTTAATACTACATCGCCAAATACAAGTTCTACTACTAATTCAACCAATCGCTCTAATTCCCCACTATCGCCGCGTCCAGGAGACGCACAGAGATTGAAATAGCTTGAAACCTAAAAATATTGATAATGACTTATCCCCAGCCTCCTTGGACATTAAAAGGCGATGCTTTTGTTTCTTTACAGTTATTAGATGCTGCGCGAGTGCGTCCACTCATTCCGTCAGAGCTAAATATAGTTTCTGTACTGCCGGGTAAAACTGTCGGTGGAGTTTATTTATCTAAGTACAGTTCTGGTTCGGTATTAGAGTATAGCGAATTAATTATTATTGCTGGATTTTTGAGCTACAAAGGTAAATTTGGTGGCTGGGTTTCTCATATTTATGTAGATAATCCTAATTCGGTTGCTGGTGGACGAGAAGTGTGGGGATTACCCAAAGAACTAGCTCAATTTGCCTGGACAGAACATAGCGTTACAGTAAGTCAAGCAGACAAATTGCTCTGTAAATTAAATTACAACCGTCAAAGCTTTGGTTTGCCTTTAAAACTGAGCGCTTCAGCTTTTAGTTGTAAAGACAGCAATTTGTTAATATTTCCAGCTTTTGCCCAATCGAGCTTTGGTTTAGTTAGTGCTAAATTAGAAATTCCCACAACTAGCCCATTTGCTGACTTAAATATTAGTCAGCCGACGATATTAACAATTCATAGCGATCGCCTAAATTTAGTAGTAGATGGTCCAACCATAGTAGGGCAAACCGAAAGTATTTAAAATTATTTGGCTGCAAAAACTTAGATTGCTTTATTTAGATAATTAATTGGCATAGCAACGCGATAAAAAAAAGTGCCAAGACAGACACCCTACGCTATAATCTTTGATTTAACACCGCAGGAAGTTAAGTTTAAAAAACCTCCCTAACTTGACATCCCCAGCGTCACCACAATCAAAACAGCATTCTAAATGGAAGCATAACTTCTGTGCCTCAACCGCCCTCTCAACAACCTAGCGATCGCAACAATGCTTCTACAGACATTAACCCAGTTTTGGCTCTCAAAGAATTGGTGGCACGTCTGCATCGAGAACAACACAAAATTCAAGACTTACTAAGCTCTTTGGGTTTTGCGCTCAGAAGCTTCAACAACCTCAACCAATTTTTAGAGTTGATTCCGCTCATGGCAACGCGGGTAACAGATGCCGACGGTGGCGCACTAATTTTATATAAAGCCAACGGTCAAGTAAAGTTAGAACAACTGCATTGCCAAGATAGCAGCCAGCAAAAAACGATTCGTAAAGCCTTAGAAACCGCAACCAGTGTAGTTACAGCCTCTCTAACTGCGGCTCAATTAGTACCCGCCACCACTGTATTAGATGCTCAAGTTAGCAGCCTATTGGGAGGCGAGATGCAGTTGTTTGGTACGAGTATTTTGGTCAAACACGCAGAAAGAGGCAGGTTATACGTTTTTAGCGGTAATCCCCAATACACCTGGACTGAAGACAGACAAAAGCTCGTACGTCTGATTGCCGACCAAACGGCCGTAGCCATTGAAAATGGCGAACTTACTGTAGAATTACGTAAAAAAGAACGTTTAGATCGGGAACTAGAAATTGGCGCGGAAATTCAATTGCAACTACTCCCGCGTCAATGTCCAACTATTCCTGGTGTAAATCTCGCAGCTTTGTGTCAACCTGCCAATCGAGTTGGAGGAGATTATTATGATTTTATTCCTACCGATCGCGATAAACAAAAAAGTTTAGCTTCCCAAGCTTCTCCGCGCTGGGCGCTAGTAATTGGTGACGTGATGGGAAAGGGCGTACCTGCGGGGTTAATTATGACCATGACGCGGGGAATGTTACGAGGTGAAGTGCTAAACGGTCACTCTCCAGCCCGAATTTTGCAACACTTAAATCGGGTCATGTATGCAGACTTAGAAAATTCTCATCGGTTTGTGACGCTATTTTGTTCGGAGTACGATCCCGACACGCAGATTTTAACTTATAGTAATGCGGCTCATAATCCACCATTATTGTGGCACGCGGCAACTAAAACTATTAAGCGGCTTGATACATTGGGAATGCTAATTGGGCTTGATGCTCACAATCAGTATGAAAATGCTCAAGTTCAACTACGCAGTGGAGACACAATTATTTATTACACGGATGGATTTACCGATGCTGCTAGTCAAAATGGCGATCGCTTTGACGAAGAAAACTTGATTCGCGCTTTTGCCTGGGCTTGTAAGCATTCTTTAGAACCTCAGTCAATTTTAGAATATTTGTTTGATAAAGTTCGCCAATTTATCGGTACGGCAAGTCAAAATAATGATGATATGACTTTGGTTGTCATGCAAATTCAATAAAATTATCTTAAATACCTGCTATGACGGAACAACTAGCGCCAGAATCCATTATTTATCAAGGACAGTTTGGCAATTTTACTATCGAGCGCAGCGATCGCACTGGTGTAATTATTTACCGCATTGGTTTAGCGATCTCAGCGATTAGTTTTGCTTTGGGTAGTGCGATCGCGCTAACAAATACTAATTATATTTCGTTACTAACGCCCTTGTTTTTTTGTTTTAGCTTGGGTTTAGGTATTAGTTTGCTAACAATACATATCTATCTAGCTGTACTGCATAGAGTATTACAAATCTTTTGGGCAATTGGTACTACTGCCGCAGTTTTTTGGACAATTTCTAGCAACTCACCTTTAGCTATAACTCTTTATCGTCAACCAGTAGCATTATTTAGTGTTGGGTTTATTTTTGCCGCTCTAACAGGGATTTTTTTTAAAGAAGCTTTTTGTTTTCAACGTTTAGAAACAAAATTTCTAACTTTTTTAATTCCAGTTTTGCTTTTAGGACATATGTTAGGTATTTTCCCGCCACAGTTGGAGCAGAGCGCGCTTACTAGTTGGGCTATTTTATTTGCTGTATTTGCCTTGCGTAAAGCCTTACAACCAATTCCCCCAGACATTGGCGACAAATCAGTATTTACTTATTTACATGAACGTAAGGCTTAAACTTTTTGCCACTAGATATCACTTCCCCTCTATTAATGTCTAGCTCCATTTAACAGACCGTGCTAATCTGTTTAACTACTAATATGCTTGTACCTCTAGTAAGCAAAAATTTAACCAGCGCCTATGGTGTATGTCAAGCGACTGGAACTATCGCACTTTAAATCCTTTGGTGGTACAACAACAGTTCCTTTACTGCCAGGATTTACAGTGGTTTCGGGCCCTAATGGTTCGGGTAAATCAAATATTCTCGACGCTTTATTGTTTGCTCTTGGTCTTTCTAGTTCTAAAGGGATGAGAGCCGATCGCTTACCCGATCTAGTTAACCATAATCAGGGCAGTCGCGGTAAAACTGAAGCGAGTGTTACCGTTACTTTTGATATTAGCGACGAAGGGCAAGATAGTACAGAATGGAGCGTTACTCGCCGACTAAGAGTTACCAAACAAGACACTTATACCTCAAATTACTATATCAATGGCGAAGCTTGTACGCTGACAGACTTACACGCCCAGTTAGCGCAATTGCGGGTTTATCCTGAAGGCTACAATGTAGTGCTGCAAGGAGATGTAACTAGCATTATTTCGATGAATGCTAAAGAGCGCCGAGAAATTATTGACGAATTAGCAGGAGTTGCCAACTTCGATCGCAAAATTATTCAAGCCAAAGACACTTTGGAAGAAGTGCGCGATCGCATCGAGCGCTGTCAAATTGTCGAAAAAGAATTAATCACTCAACGCGATCGCTTGTCCTCTGACAAAATCAAAGCTGAAAAATACCAAAAACTCCGCCTTGAATTTCACCAAAAACAACAGTGGGAAAAGGTACTACAGTGGCGACATCTCCAAGATCGTCAAGAGCATTTTATCGCTCAAATTCAACAAGGCGATCGCACTATTGCCGAACTCACTACCAAGCTTGCCGACCAACAATTGCAAATTCAACACTCTACTACTAATCTTGGCTTACTCAACGAGCGCGTCAAAGCCTTGGGAGAAGCCGATCTTTTAGCTTTACAGTCTACCCTAGCTACCCACTTAGCCGAACAGAAACAACTACAGCTACGCCAGCAAGAGTTAGAACACGCTGCAAACAATATCACAGTTAATATATCGCAAAAAGATCGAGAAATCAATACTCATCAGCAACTTTTAAGCCAAGTTATAGAAGAACAAGAAATATTAGAAACTCAAGATATTAGTGCCTTACGTCAAGCACAAAACCAAGCAGAAATTACCTTAAACCAAAGCCGAGAAGCAGCAAATGCGATCGCTGATGCCTCGGATGTGTGGGTGCAGCAACAAGCAGCTTTAAGCCGTCAAATTGAAACTTTACTGCAAAGTATTGAACCTCAACGTACCGAACAAGCTAAGTTGAACGAGCGTCACAATCAGCTAACTACACAAGTTGACGAACAAAATCAATTAATTTCGACGCTATTGCCGCAAATAGCTGCAAAACAAAGCCAGCTTTGTCAGCTAGAAACTGAATTACTAACATTTAATAGCGAAGTTGAATTTTTAGTAAAATCTTTAGCTGCGGGGGAGCAAGAATTGCAAGTTCAGCAGCAAACACAAAACCGATTAGTTTTAGAACAGCGAGAAAAACAACGCAATTTAGATAAGTTAGAGGCTCAAGTTCAAGCAGTTCAAGAAACTCAAGGAACTTACGCAACCAAAGTTATTTTGCAGTCTGGTTTAAGTGGTATCTGTGGTTTGGTAGCTCAATTAGCCAGCGTTGACTCGCGCTATCAATTAGCTCTAGAAACCGCCGCCGGAGGTAGATTAGGGCAGTTAGTTGTAGAAGACGATCTTGTGGCTGCCGCAGCTATTGAGTTATTGAAACAAAAAAAAGCCGGAAGAATAACATTTTTACCTTTAAATAAGATTCAATCCGGGCGGTTTTCGCCTACGGTAGCTTTGCGGTATGCCAATGGATTTATCGATTACGCAATCAATTTAGTAGAATGCGAAGTCAAATATCAAAACATATTTGCCTATGTGTTTGGTAGCACGGTAGTATTTGCAACTTTAGAAGCAGCGCGGGGTTATTTGGGACAGCATCGCATTGTAACTTTAGACGGTGAGTTATTAGAAACTAGCGGCGCAATGACTGGAGGAATGACTGACCAGCGTTCGGGCTTGCATTTTGGGAGAGGAGACGCAGCAGAATCTCAGGAAATGACTCAGCTAAAAACCCGCTTGCAAGAGATTATGCAAGTATTAGAGCGCTGTAATTTAGTAATTAATACACTTTTAGCCAAAACCAAGCAATTAAGTCAACAATTAACAGAAATGCGTCAACAAAGGCGAGAAAAGCAACTTCAAAGCGAACAACTTAGCAAAGAAATTCATAATTTAACCCAGCAACTAGAACAAATAAAAGTTCAAAATACTCAAACTACCGAACGATTAGCAAACGCTCAATCTCGACTAGAACTATTAGAGCAAAAATTACCGCCCCTTGAAGCTACACTACAACACCAAAAATTAGCATTAATAGAATTAGAGCAATCTCAAACAAATAGTCAATGGCAAGAAATCCAAGCAATAATTAAAGCCAACGAACAACAGTTGCAATCTAAAGAACAGGCTTTGAGACAAGCAGAAGGGAAAATTAAAGACCTCGAAAACCAAAAGTCGCGATCGCAAGTTTTAATTGCCGCTAGTATTGCTAGAAAAGAAGAATATCAACAACAAAAAACTGTCACCACAAGTCAAATTGCCGAAATTGAAAACCAACTTCTAGCAATTGCTGCCCAAATAACCCAAGTTCAAACAGCTTTAAGCCAAGTAAGCCAACAATTGACAACCGAAAAAGCAGAGCGCGATCGCACAGAACAACAATTGCGCGAACAACATTTGGTTTACAGTCAACTTGAATGGCAAAAACAAAAACAAATTGAAAACCAAGCAGCAAAGCAACAAGAACTAATAGCACTAAAAACAGCATTACAAGAATTAGAATTGCCCGAACCATTGCCTGAAGTCTCAACCCAAATAGATTTAGAGCAACTGCAAAAAGAGTTGAAAGCAACTACTAAACGCTTAGAAGCAATGGAACCTGTAAATATGCTGGCATTAGAAGAATACGATCGCACTAATACTCGCTTAGAAGAACTCACGCAAAAATTAGCAACGCTGGTAGCCGAGCGTACAGAATTATTACTGCGAATAGAAAACTTTACAACCTTGCGCCAAAGAGCTTTTAAAGAAGCCTTCGATGCTGTAAACGAGAACTTTCAAAGTATTTTTGCTACCCTTTCTGAGGGTGACGGTTACTTGCAACTAGACAATATTGATGAAGAACCCAATAATTGCGGACTAAACCTAGTCGCTCACCCCAAAGGTAAACCAGTCCAACGTCTAGCTTCCATGTCTGGGGGAGAAAAATCTCTTACTGCTTTAAGCTTTATTTTTGCTTTGCAACGCTACCGTCCATCGCCTTTTTATGCTTTTGATGAAGTAGATATGTTTTTAGATGGGGCAAATGTAGAAAGATTAGCTAAAATGATTAAACAACAAGCTACTCTAGCGCAATTTATAGTCGTTAGTTTGCGCCGACCAATGATAGAATCAGCCGAACGTACTATAGGCGTAACTCAAGCACGAGGGGCGTATACTCAAGTGTTGGGAATCAAGTTGTAATAGCCGAACATCTTAATGGGTGAGAATTTGCTATTAATAGTATTGAAATAACCGGATTTCGAGATCAGGACTCGGCAAAGAATGACCTCCGAACAAATTATTAGACGTTCCGACATCTTAAACACCAAAGTAATTACAGACGACAACGCCAAGCAATTAGGCTTAGTAAGTCAACTGTGGGTAGATATCGACCAACGCGAGGTTGTAGCTCTAAGCTTGCGAGACAACCTAATCGCTTTCTCCGGTGTGCCAAGATATATGTATCTCAGTAGCATCCGCAAAATCGGCGACGTGCTGCTAGTAGACAACGAAGATGTCGTTGAAGATATAGACGTTGAAATTTATAGCAATTTAATTAACTACGAAGTAATTACCGAGACAGGCGAACTTTTAGGTAGAGTACGCAGCTTTGTATTTAATCCCGAAACTGGCAAAATAGCCTCGTTAATTATCGCTTCTCTGGGGATTCCCCAAATTCCCGAACAAGTATTGAGTACCTACGAATTGCCGATTGACGAAATTATCAGTAGCGGCGCAAATAGGCTGATTGTAGTAGAGGGAGCCGAAGAAAGGTTAAATCAGTTAACGGTGGGGTTATTAGAGCGTCTAGGTATCGGTAAAGCCCCTTGGGAGCGCGACGAGGACGACGCATACTATACACCCACAACAACTAAAGCCGAAAACCAGTTGGGTACGGGAGTGCCTTTACAAGCGCCAAAACAGCCATTGCGTACCAATCGCCCAGTAGTAGAGCAAACTTGGGATGAAGACGATTACGAGTATGAATTAGAAGAACGTGTTCCACCCCAACAACTGCGTCAGCGTCAGTACGAGTCGATTCAATACGAAGAAGATTTAGAAGAAGATAACTGGAGCGAAGCAACAGCGCCCGAACGTTACGAACCAAAAAAGTTTGTGGAAACAGGATCTAACGCTAATTATGACGATGACGAGTTAAAGGACGATGCTTGGGATGACGATCCAAAACCAATTAATATTCCCAAGAAAACCAAAGCTCCAGAGTATGAGGAAGAAGAAGGCGGTTACTAAGAAATTATCTTACAAATCCAAATTGTACAATAAATTTAACCAGCAACCATATAAATAAGATGCTGGTTTTAAGATGCTGGTTTTTAAATTGAGACTTTCATTTAAGGCAACATCATTCGCAGTGTTTCCTTTAATAAGGAAAGGTCTAAAGGCTTGCTCATGTAGGCATTAGCACCCGCCGCCAAACAACGATCGCGATCGCCCTTCATTGCCATTGCTGTAACGGCAATTACCGGAATATCCCTCCAGTCAGGACTAGCTTTGAGGTGACGGACAATTTCAAACCCATCTATTTTTGGCAATTGAATATCTAGCAAAATTAAATCTGGTCTAAGCTCCGATGTTGCTACTGCTTGAATTGCCTCCATCATCATGCCGCCATCAGAAATTAAGTCAATAGTATAACCTTCTAGTTCTAAGACTTCTATAATCAATTCCTGGTTGTAAGGTTGATCTTCTACAACCCAGATCCGTTTAGTATTTGTAGTTACTTCAACTTTACTTCCTTCTAAAATTGGCTGCGTAGTTAAGGAATTAGTTGCTAATTGCTTACGCATTTCTGTAAGCGGTAGCCAGATCCGAAAGGTGCTACCTTGGTGTTCAACCGATTCAAAAGAGACTGTACCGCCATGCAATTCTGCTAAACGTTTGGTTAGCGCTAGTCCTAGCCCCGTACCCTCATGCTGCCTTGTTAGCGACGAATCTACCTGCTGAAAAGGTCGAAATAATAAATTCCACTTATCTTGAGCAATGCCAATTCCCGTGTCTTGAACTTCAAAACATAAGTAAGGAGTGCTGGGATTAACAGGACTGCGATCGGGCCTGTATTGCTTTTGTAACTGACTGCCATAAGCTATGCTACACCCAAACTTGATTTGTCCGCCTTCGGGTGTGAACTTGACTGCATTGGAAAGCAAATTAATTATCATCTGACGGACGCGACGCTCGTCTAGATTTAATTGTCCTAAATGCTGGTCGATTTTCTGGGATACTATCAATCGTTTCTTTTCGGCACGATGTTCAATCATCTCCAGGCATTGATTGCATAATTCGGCGATTTCTACAGGCTGTAATTCTAGCTCGGCTTTGCCAGATTCAATTTTGGCAAGGTCAAGAATATCATTGATTAGCTGCAACAAATGCTCGCCGCTTTCGGTGATTATTCGGGCATATTTGACCTGACGCGGGGTCAAAGAACCAGCAATTTGTTGTAGTAGTAAGTTGGCAAACCCTAAAATGCTGTTGAGCGGAGTTCGCAGTTCGTGAGACATAGAAGTGAGAAATTCTGATTTTAGCTGAGAAGCCTGCTCTAAGTCGTGATTAATTTCGTACAATCGCACCTGGTTTTGCGCCCGCTCAATTGCTACGCCCATCATTCGGCAAGCGGCTAAGAGCATATTTTGTTGGGGCGCATCTTGCAATTTTTGAGAACTGCGCGACTCTAAAGTTAGTACGCCGATAATATTGCCATTAGCCGCCGGAATTGGAAAAATACCCAAGTCGCCAACGTTGGGATGTCTAAAGGCGGGTACGGCGCTAGGATGATTTTTGTAGTCATTAATAAATAAAGGCTTACCTGTAGTAACTACTTGCCACAGCAAACCTTGACCGTAGGGAATGCCCGTATTTAGCAAGGCTTCCATTTCTCCTACCGCCACTTCACCACAAACAGCAATAAATTTTGCGCCGACTTGATTTGTCAGCACATGAGCAACTGCGTTAAACCCTTCGCCAGTAATTACTTTGATATCACCAAAAGCCGCACTCATTGCCTCGACTAAATAACTAAGGGCAAATTCCCCAATTTCTCGCAATTCGCTGGCAGGCTGTAGCCGTTCCATTAACCCTAAAATAAAAGCTTGTTGTCTTACTTGAGCATTTATATTAGTTTGGAAAGAGCGATCTTCAGTCACATCGCGAAAGGTAAATATGTATCCTTGCTCGGAAGTGATGCTAACGTATATTTCTAAGCAGACACCGCTAGTTTGTTTAATGTATTTTGACTTTTCAGTTTGAGTAGATTCAAACTCCGCAACCATTTGTAAGTATTGAGCTTGAGACCAATGACCAAGGCTGACAACTTCGGCGAAAAACGATCGCAAGTCTGGCTTTTGTTTGAGCCAATCTGCCGATAGACCCCATAACGAGACAAGTCTTTGATTAAACAAAATTAAATGCTGCGACTTATCAAATAGGGCGATCGCATTTTCTCCAAAATTAAATTGTTGGCTATGTATCATCTACTTTAGTCGCATTACTTATAAGAAAATTGCCGATCGCTCGTAGGTTAGGCGATCGCCACCATTTATTGCCAGTCTGACATAATTGTCTTGCGGTCGACTATAGCTGTAGTACTAGGATTTCTAAAACATTGTTGTAGTATTTGTACTCTGCCGATTCTATAAGAGCCTCAATAGAGCGATCGCCGCCTAAATAACCTCGTCTCGTGACCCTAGCAACTTAATAATTACGATACTATAAGATCGCTTTACCGCCCATAATTACGACCCTTGATAATAAGTTGGTAAGTTATATTCGGATAGTAGAACGCTATGGAAAAATCTTAATGATATTTGGACTTGGCAAAAAAACAACCCTTCCTACCGCCGATAAAGCACTGCCAGGGCGATCGCAAGTTATGCAAGTACCTAACACTCATTTCGTCAACGGGAATCCTCTTAAAGCTCCTTACCCTGATGGTATGGAAACGGCAGTATTTGGACTCGGCTGTTTTTGGGGAGCGGAGCGCAAATTTTGGACGTTAGAAGGCGTTTATACAACGGCAGTGGGCTACGCTGGTGGCATTACTCCCAATCCTACCTACGAGGAAGTTTGTTCGGGGATGACTGGGCATAATGAAGTAGTGTTAGTTGTTTTCGATCCCAATGTTATTAGCTACGAAACTTTGCTTAAAGTTTTCTGGGAAAGCCACAACCCTACTCAAGGAATGCGTCAAGGGAATGATGTTGGCACTCAATACCGTTCGGGAATTTATACTTATTGCGATAGTCAAAAGCAAGCTGCCGAAGCATCTAAAGCAACTTATCAAGAAGCACTAACTACCGCAGGCTACAAAGAAATTACTACCGAAATTGTTGATGCTCCTGAATTTTACTTTGCTGAAGGCGATCATCAACAGTATCTTGCCAAAAACCCCGGCGGCTATTGCGGCTTAGGTGGCACAAATGTTTCTTGTCCAATTGGCGTTCAAGTCTAAGCCTATCTTTGGCTAAAAATAGTAAAAACATTGACAAGCGTATTCATAATGAGTACGCTTTATATAAGTTTATGAATAGCTTTTAAGACTGAGGAGCCAAATTGATGTTGACCACTAAAGAAGGGCAAAGAGTGCCTGCTGTTACCTTCCGTACTCGTAAAAATAATGAATGGATGGATGTAACCACCAGTGATTTATTTGGAGGTAAGACTGTAGTTGTATTTTCATTACCCGGTGCGTTTACTCCTACTTGTTCGTCAACTCACCTTCCTGGTTATAACGAATTAGCGCCAGTTTTCAAGGAAAATGGTGTAGATGACATTGTCTGTATTTCTGTTAACGATACCTTCGTGATGAACGAATGGATGAAAGATCAACAGGCAAACAATCTAACTGTAATTCCCGACGGTAATGGCGAATTTACCGAAGGTATGGGAATGCTGGTAGATAAAACAGACTTAGGCTTTGGTAAGCGTTCGTGGCGCTATTCGATGTTGGTAAAAGATGGCTTAATTGAAAAAATGTTTATCGAGCCAAATGTACCCGGCGATCCCTTTGAAGTATCAGACGCAGATACGATGCTAAATTACATCAATGCCGAAGCTGTAAAACCCAAAGTAGTGTCTTTGTTTACAAAAGTAGGTTGCCCTTTCTGCGCTCGTGCTAAAGAAATGCTTGCCGAACGCGGTATGGAGTACGAAGAAATAGTATTGGGTAAAGATATTACTAACCGTTCTTTGCGGGCTGTAACGGGAGCGATAACTGTTCCTCAAGTGTTTATCAATAGCAAACTAATCGGCGACTCTGAGGCATTAGCCGCTTATCTACACGCTTCGTAGAGTAGTAAAGAGACATTGCGCTGCAACGTCTCTACAATAAATTAATTGTTGGAGCGATCGCCAATCAAGTCATACATTCCACCAAAAGTCGATTCTTTGGTAATGGCTAAAAAATCGTGAGGGAAGCCAAGCTCTATACTGCTGACATCATCTAGCGCTTGTAATTGCTCGGTGGATAACTGAAAATTGAGACAAGCTAAGTCAGCTTGCAACTGCGAGAGCTTATTTGCACCCAAAATGGGGATAATACCTTTACTGCGTACCCAGTTGATCGCTACTTGGGCTGGAGTGTAGCCTGTTTCATGGGCTATTTGCCCAACGAGATTGGCGATCGCAAATTCAGAATTAGTCAGTTCCTCAAACCCTGCTTTGTGCGGATGTTCGTTAGCAGCTTTTTCTTTTAAAAGAATACCGCTTGCTAATACAGACCAAGCAATGACCCCAATATTAAGCTCTTTTGCCATTGGTAAAAGTTCGCGTTCGGGAGTACGCTCTACTAAGCTGTACTCAATTTGAGTGGCAATAAAAGGAGTCCAGCCACGCGATTGAGCTCAGGGATAATTCGTTGACTAAAAAAATATTAGAATGATTGAAACAAATAAGTTTTGAAAACTAAGATGGCGGTCAATTTAATTCAATCATTGCAGGAGATTAGAGATTTTCGGACATCTCGAGGGA
>JAHHGY010000004.1 GCA_019359635.1 Chroococcus sp. CMT-3BRIN-NPC107 | reverse complement strand
CACGGGTCAGATTGCTGGGGTATGCTTTGCTCATGTTGCTTTCTCGGTGCTGTCTACTGAATCTATTCACAGCGTATACTGAGAGAGCTTTTTTACCATTTCTCTAACTTTTCAAACAGCCTCTAAAGCTTAATTGATAGATTCCCGTCAAGTTATTAATAAATTTGCTCGACGGGACATTATTAACTATGTTCTTGCAAAATTTCAGGTAGTAAAATCAAGCATTTTGAGCGCCCGGTTGCCCATTCTCAACGACAAAGGATGCCAAGGTGCTGATAGTAGAATTTTGGTCGAGAATTGTAGATACAGCGCGGTAATCACTTTGCCAAGCTTGGCGGGTGAGGTTGCAACGAACATAGCCGCGAAAAGCACCATCAAAAAACTTAGTATGAGGATTATCTGCTAAAGCTGCGGTTACAGGCGCAATAAATGCACGGGGAAAATCGGAAGAAATAGAAGTTCCGACAAATTCTGTACCTACAGTCGGCGAATTTATATTGCTAAAGTCTGTTTTTAGGTCGTGTACCCAACTAGAATGAATATCCCCGGTAATCACAACTGGGTTTGATGGTTTTTGCTGGTTTAAAAAGTCAAGTAGTCGGCTACGAGCGGCAACATAACCATCCCATTGATCGACGTTGAATACTTCCGATCCAGGGGTAGCATCAAAATCGTACTCCGCCAACATAGTTTGTTGAGCAATAATATTCCAACGGGCTTGGGAATTGCTTAACCCTTTGAACAACCAACGTTCTTGCTGTTGCCCGGTCATCGTTGCATTGGGGTCAAAAGCGGCTTCGCAACGGGGTTTTAGTTCATCACCGCAGGGTTGATCGCTGCGGTATTGGCGAGTATCTAGAACGTTAAACTCAGCTAAATTAGCAAAGGTAAAACGCCGATACAACTGCATATCTGACCCGTTAGGCATTGATGAACGACGCAGGGGCATATGTTCGTAGTAGGCCTGATAAGCATTAGCCCTTCGTGTCAATAATTCTTGCTGGGTTTGCTCGTCTTCGGCGACTTCACCAGCATAATTATTATCAACTTCGTGGTCGTCCCAGGTTACGATCCAAGGGAACGCCGCATGGACGGCTTGCAAGTCTGGGTCGGTTCTGTACAGTGCATAGCGGTTGCGATAGTCGTCTAGGGTAATAATTTCTTCACTATTGTGCTGACGCGGCCCGCCAGATTGAGGTCCGTACTCGTAAATATAATCGCCTAAATGTACAACTAAATCGAGGTCTTCGGCTGCCATGTGTTTGTAGGCGTTAAAATAGCCATTTTGCCAATCTTGACAAGAGGCAAAGGCAAAGCGCAACTGATTTCCAGCATCTCCTCTAGTCGGGGCGGTGCGAGTGCGTCCAATTTGGCTTAATTCATTCCCTATTCTAAATTGATACCAGTACCACCTTCCAGGTCTAAGCCCGCGTACATCCACTCTGACAGAATGGGCTAATTCTGGCCTGGCAATTACCATGCCACTTTTCACAATTTGGCTCATGCTTTCGTTAGCCGATACTTGCCACTGTACAGGCACAAGATTGGGGGGCATTCCCCCACCGTCAAAAGGACTAGGAGCCAAGCGCGTCCACAGTACAACACTATCTGGTAATGGATCGCCAGAAGCTACGCCTAAACTAAAGGGATATCCTGATAATATTGGTTGGGCAACTACTTTAGTTGAATGCTGACTTGCGAAGCCCGTAACCGGGCGCGCTTGCGCGATCGCAATTCCGGTTAAGGCTCCCGCACCTACTAGCAAACTACGGCGTTTTAGCTTACTTGATAGCAGGCGCTCAAAATTAAAGTTGTCCATCTTAAATCGGTGTTTTTGTGGTTACTTTATTTCACTTTGGGCAACTCAAATAAAGCCAAGGGATTAGGGTTTTGCATTCTTTTGATAGACTGCAAGCTTTTTAGAATATTTTTAAATTAGATTAGACTACTTTTTAGTAATTTTTATTTTAAGTAGCTGACTTATTTTTAACCAAAAATATCCTCAAATCCCTTGATTTGATTGCGAAGCCCACAATTAAAGTTACCAACTCAAAATTAACGGATGGTCAACAAATTGTTAACGTTCACTTAATCTACAAATATTTATAGGTTGAAATTGCGAAAATTAGTTACAAAAACAATTCGTCTTTGTTGCTTATAGATACCGAGTTAGTATCCGAAAGCTATGCAACTACTTTTGGGTAGAAATTGAGTAAATAAAGTTTAAATTAGAGGCTCGTTCACCATTGATTTAATAGAATTTAAGTCAAGATCGAACTTACGAGCAATGGCATTTATTACCTGACTTTCGGCGGGAGTTTGGACGCTATCGGCTTCCACAATTCGGTAGCATTGAGCTAGCAAAGGAATTGCAAAGTCGCTGTTTAGTTGATTTAGTAGCGCATTTAAGGGCTGAGGGGATTTAAAATCGTTACCAATAACTTTAATTGAAGATGGACTGAGATTGATTGCTTGTAGTTGGGGTAAAAGCTCCTCCCAAGAATTTTCTGGGTAACTTGCTCTAATTGCATGGACTAAAATTCGATCCATAACAACTTGTTGAGCGATCGCAGTTTCTAAATATTTCTTGCTTTGTTGCTGTAAGTCGTTAATTGTCTTAGATTTTGCTTGTTCTGGCGCTCTTAGTTTGGTTTCATAAAATCTACAGGCAGCATAACCCAAAGAGTACAACATTGCAGCGTTAGAACTTGCACCAATTGTTGCCCCCGCAAAGGGGACATTTCTTAATAAGCCTAAACCAACAGCTTTTAGTAAGCGACTACCCCCAAGTCCTAAACCAAAAATTCCTAAAACTTCACCGCGACGCTCAGGATCTTTCAAGTCCAGTCCGTACACCGCCGCAATTTGATAAATCATCTCCGCTTGCAAGCGCGTTGTCGCCGCCAAATCTACCGCAAGTAGCGCTAAAGCTATTCCTGGTAAAAAACTGCTTGCAAGCCCAATCCCCCCTGCTTGGGTGGCTTTTTCTACCATAATTCGGTGAGCAAGTTGGCTAGGGGATTCTTGAGGATATTCTTGCTTGAGCTTTTTAACAGCATTTTCAGCCTTAGCAATATCGACACTATCAGTAGCACCCAGCAGCCAATCGAGATTGAGAAAACGAGTTAGTCGCCGTACAAACCAATTACTACCCACATTATCGATAGTTTCTCCCGCACCTTTGGTTACTTGGGAAAGCATATCGTGAACCCGATCCGTCGCTTCTTGTCCAGCATTGAAAGCGTTACGGGCAATATCTGCAACACTTTTAGTGACCTGCTCTATGGCAGAGGGTGGGTTTTTTGGTTGTTTGTCCAAGTTGGTCATAATCACAGGGTGATCGCTAACTACATCTCTAGCCACAGTTGTAATTAAAAAGTAAGCTAAAAAACATCTATCTAATGCTCGGACTTTGCATTATGAGCCTTTATCGAAAGGAAGAATTAGTACTTACACATTTTAAGGTTTCTCCTGCTACCTCTTTCGGCATAAAATTCTAAAAATATCTAGTTTCTAAAACGCGATCGCCCTTGGCGCTACCCTTGGTAATCGCTCCTAGCGCTACCCCTTGGGTAATCGCCCCAAACTATTACACCCCACCATTGAGATTCCTATGGCTATTGGCTATGTCGCTCTTGTTCTCCACGCTCATTTACCTTACGTCCGTCACCCTGGAAGCGATTATGTCTTAGAGGAAGAATGGCTTTATGAAGCTATTACCGAAACCTACATTCCCTTACTGCAAGTATTTGAAGGCTTAAAGCAAGACGGCATCGACTTCAAAATTACCATGAGCATGACACCGCCCTTGGTATCCATGCTGCGCGATAAGTTGCTGCAAGAACGCTACGATCTGCATTTAGCCCAATTAGAAGAATTAGTAGCCCTAGAAGCAGAGCGTAACAGCAATAATGGTCATATCCGCTATCTAGCCGAATATTACGTTAAAGAATTTGGCAACGCTCGTAAACTTTGGGAACGTTATAAGGGCGATCTTGTTACTGCTTTTAAGCAGTTTCAAGACTCTAACAACCTAGAAATTATTACCTGTGGTGCGACTCACGGTTATTTGCCACTAATGAAGATGTACCCCCAAGCAGTTTGGGCGCAAATTCAAGTCGCTTGCGAACACTACGAGCAAACTTTTGGTCGTCCTCCTAAAGGTATTTGGTTGCCCGAATGCGCCTACTACGAAGGGCTAGAAAGGATGTTAGCCGATGCAGGGTTAAGGTACTTCCTTACTGATGGGCATGGCATTCTCTACGCTCGTCCGCGTCCGCGTTTTGGTAGCTACGCGCCTATTTTTACCGAGACTGGCGTAGCAGCTTTTGGGCGAGATCACGAATCTTCTCAACAAGTATGGTCATCGGAAGTTGGCTATCCGGGGGCGGCAGAGTACCGCGAATTTTACAAAGATTTGGGCTGGGAGGCAGAATATGAATACATCAAACCTTTCATTATGCCCAACGGTCAGCGCAAAAATACCGGGGTCAAGTACCACAAAATTACTGGACGGGGGTTGGGATTATCAGATAAAGCTCTCTACGATCCATACTGGGCAAAAGAAAAAGCCGCCGAACACGCCGCAAACTATATGTACAATCGGGAGCAGCAAGTCCATAATCTGCATGGGATAATGCAGCGTCCGCCAATAATTGTTTCTCCTTACGATGCGGAGTTATTCGGTCATTGGTGGTATGAAGGCCCTTGGTTTATCGATTATCTGTACCGTAAGTCTTGGTACGATCAGGGGACTTACAAAATGACCCACCTAGCAGACTACTTAAGGGAAAATCCCACCCAACAAGTTTGTTGTCCTTCTCAATCTAGCTGGGGCTTTAAGGGCTTTCACGAGTATTGGTTAAATGAAACTAATGCTTGGGTATATCCTCATTTGCACAAAGCCGCCGAACGCATGATTGAACTTGGACGCAGGGAACCTGCCGATGAGTTAGAGTGGAAGGCTTTAAATCAAGCAGCTAGAGAAGTGTTACTAGCACAATCATCCGATTGGGCGTTTATTATGCGGACGGGGACAATGGTTCCTTATGCCGTGAGAAGAACGCGATCGCACTTAATGCGGTTTAATAAACTCTACGAAGACATCAACATCGGCAAAATTGATAGCGGTTGGCTGGAGAAAGTTGAGGAAATAGACAATATTTTCCCCGAAATCAATTACCGCGTTTATCGTTCCATGTAGGTTTTAGGGCTAGTTTGCAAAACCAAGTTTAATTCAATGCGATCGCTCTTTAGGGAATCTTAACGGATAACAAGGTGCGATTACCCAAGGGGTAGCGCCAAGGGCGATCGCGGCGGATTTTTTAGCTAAAAGTATTGCTAAAAACTTATTTTTTTGTTTGGGATTTTACCCAACTTCTAAAAGCTTTAATTGTGACGTTTCTACCTTCAATCATACTCCGCTCAACATATTGAGGAATAACATCAACTAAAGGCAAGCTAGGAAAGTTGCGGCTAATATTTGATTTAACATACTTGCCACTTTCTAACACAATTATTTCTAAACTTTGACCGTTGTATCGCCATAGTTCCGGCACTCCCAAAGCTTCGTAATTGTTAAGACGAGTGCGGGAAGTAATGTCAATTTCAAGTGCTAAATCTGGCGGCGGATCTATAGTGAGGTCTATCCTTTTTTTGCCTCTAATGGCAGGTTCATTTTGGATATAAAAGCATTGATCGGCTTTTAATCCTCCAGACATCTGCTTATTTTTGTAAGTAGTAAAGCCGAGAGGCACAAATTCGATGTTAAGTTCTTCAAGGAGCGCTTTTACTAAGTCGCCAATAATTTCTTTATCAAATTCATGTTCTGGCAATGGGGTTATTATTTCCAATAGTCCCTGACTATAATTAACTCTAGCAGCACGTTTTTCTCCCAATTCTTCTAAAATGTCTTCATACATCTGCCAAGAAACATCTTTTAGTAACAATTGTTGCCCAGGTTGGATAACTAATTGATTTAATTCTAGGAGCATAAATTTACTTACAAATTTGTTAAACTATTAAATACAAGTATGAGCTTCATGCTGGGAGTTGAGAAGTCGCTTTAAAACCATCTCAATCTAACAGCAAAGCCTTTTAACTTAATGTGCGATCGTATAAGCTACTGAAAACGATGGGGAGCTTATGCGATCTCCAGTGGGGGACGGTTAGAGAAAACTATAGTTAGTTTATATGACAACCTTAGATAGAAATATAGTCCGTTAAAAATCTCTCAACACCTTGAAGCATAGTTAAAACATCTTGCTCTTTAAACTCTTCAGGTTTCCCATGAGCAGCAGAGTTACGTATATCAGCTAGAGCAGTAATACGTTTTTGAACACCCTTGTTATAAACACTAGCTTTTGCTAAATCGGCATTCATTTTATCTAACTTCCCATATGCAATCGATGACCGATCGCATAACTCTCGGAGAGCAGTTTCAAGCACTACTCCAGCAATAACCGCAGCAGCAGTGACATAGCCATTCTTCATAAGTTCTTCAGCCTGTTCTAGTTCAGAATCAAATACTTCAGCCTGAACAAGACTACGAATTGACGAAAGATATCCGCCCTCAAAATCTTCTCTTGCTGCTTGAAAAACAGCTTTCAAATTACGTAAATTTTCATAATTTGTGAAGTGGCTGCTGTTCTCGTTTTCCTCAAATTGACGAAAGTGTTGTGAATCTTCACCACAAACTTTATCCAGTAAATTCCTTACTTTGACTTTCCAATTCAAGATAATAGCATCATCAATATAATCATTGTTTTCACCTATAACTAGCGTTCCATTATAGGGAGTCTTTCTTTTTTCTATATCTATTAACTGATCGGCTAGTTCCTGAAAGCGTTTACGATAAACCTGATTCACTTTTTAAAACCTGTTAATTCAAAAATATACCCCTTGAAAATGAATCGGGCTAAAACTTCGTTGAGCCATAACTGCTTGTGGTTTACCACACTTCAAATATCCCAATATAGTTGTCGGTTCCGACGATAGTTAAATTGCTGCGCTCCAGAGGTTGACATATAGTAAAAGTATACTTCTCTACATAGTTGATCAAAATTTTTAAATTGAAATGAACTTATTACAATAAAAGTACAGGCTTTGCAGCAAAAAAATGACAATAAATCAACCAGATGCACAAAATAATTTTGAAACAACCGTTTTATCGGAATTGCGTCAAATTAACCAAAGGTTAGACCAATTAGAATCAAACCTTGAAAAAGTCGAATATAAGTTTGATACTTATCAAAAAGCGTCGGACTCAATGGTAAAACTGGCGACAACGATAATTGTAGCGGCGGCAACTGTTGCTGTACTCCCAAGTGCTTTAAGTGCAATTTCTCCCTTAATTAATGCCTTAGTTACTGGTGTAGGATCGGGAACGTAAATTAAGAAGATTTGGGTTAAAGCAGTCCCTCAACCCTTTTTTATCTAAAGCTTATTTAATTTTGCCGCCGTTCGTAAAATCTGCCCCGCCAAAATTGCCGCGCCAAAGCCATTATCAATATTGACAACGCCTACACCCGCCGCACAAGAATTGAGCATTGTAAGTAGAGGTGCAAGTCCGCCAAAACTAGCCCCGTAGCCAATGCTAGTAGGCACTGCAATCACCGGACAATCGGCTAAACCTGCAACTACACTCGGCAGCGCCCCCTCCATTCCTGCGACTACAATTAGCACGTGGGCGGAATCAATTACATGACGATTGTTAAGCAAGCGATGAATTCCCGCTACGCCCACATCCCATAAGCGCTGTACTTGGAAGCCGCAAAGAGTTGCTGTAACTGCCGCTTCTTCGGCTACAGGTAAATCTGCTGTTCCCGCCGATAAAATACTGATAATTCCGGGATATTGCGGTGTAACTGTTTCCGGTGCAAGGGCGCAAATCCGCGCGGCGGGGTAATACTGCAATCCTGTAACTAGAGTTTCTAATTGTGCGTAAACGTTGCTATTTATGCGCGTAGCCATGACTACCGGATGACGGAGGCGCATTGTTTCGATAATTTGAGCAATTTGATCGGGGGTTTTATCCTGACCCCATATAACTTCAGGGAAGCCAGTTCTACGAGCGCGATCGCAATCTATTCGGGCAAAATCCCCTACCGTTTCATAACCAAGGTGCTTGAGCTTTTCTAAAGCAACGGCTGGGTTTACTTCCCCTGCAGCTACCGATTGAAGGAGATTTTGTAAGCTGATATCAATTTGAGTCACAGTTAATCTTTTTGTTACTTTGTTACTACTTTGAGTTTATATTTATCCCACAAGGTGTTCCGCCTTGAGAGCCAAGAGCAGAGTATTCTAATCCTTGGAGGCGATCGCGTGCTAGAAACTCAATTATGGCAACTTGCTGCGCGTTATCCCGGACGGATGGCAACTTATTTACTTTATAGCGATGCGATCGCGCGGCGAATTTACGCGGGTAGCGATGCTTTCTTGATGCCTAGTCGATTTGAACCTTGCGGTATCAGTCAAATGTTGGCTTTGCGTTACGGATGCGTCCCCATTGTTCGCCGCACGGGAGGGCTTGTCGATACGGTTTCTCAGCACGTTCCGAACAACCATAGAGGTACGGGTTATTGTTTTGATCGCTACGAGGCTTTAGACCTTAGACTAATAGAAATCTCTAAAAATATTATAGGGTTGAAGGTTAAGAGCGTCCCCGGTAAAAAATTTTGGGCAAAGCAGAATTAACTCTGTCTAAATATTGCATCGCCTGTTTGCAAATCGAACCAATGAATGCTTTGAAGAGGAAGCGCTAAAGTAATATCTCTGACATTCCAGTTTTGGTCTGTTGGTAATAAAACCCGGACTGTAATATCTGATCCTAAAGAACTATTTACCTTGACGCTAACTAAATTGTGCATACCCAAATGTTCTACTAAAAACACTTTTCCTTCAATTATCTGCGTGTCTTCAGGTTGCGGAATGCGGACGCTTTCGGGACGAATACCTAAAACAATTTGTGGCGGTACTGTAACCATATTTTCGGGCAAATTAATTTTGAAGTCGCCCAACATTGCATAACGTTCTTGACATGGCAAAGTTAATAAATTCATTTGCGGACTACCTACAAATCCCGCTACAAATTGATTGGCTGGATGGCTGTATATGCGCTCTGGGGGGTCTAGCTGCTGCACGTAGCCGTTATTTAAGACCGCGACTTTGGTTGAAAGGGTCATCGCCTCTGTTTGGTCGTGAGTGACGTAAACTACTGGCACTTTTTGGGCGGCAAATATTTGTTTAATATCAGCGCGGACTCGTTCGCGTAACAGCGCGTCTAAGTTACTTAGAGGTTCATCTAACAAAAACACATCCGGGCGACGTACCAAAGCCCTCCCAACCGCTACTCGTTGGCGTTGTCCTCCCGATAGTTGTCCGGGCTTGCGGTTGATTAAACTAGCATCTAGTCCTAAGACTTCCGCAGCTTCACTTACGCGCTGTCTAATTTCGGCGGCGGGAGTTTTCTTTAGTTTGAGTCCAGAACAGAGATTTTCGTAAACGGTGAGGTGGGGATATAGAGCATAACTTTGAAATACCATGGCAATATTGCGATCGCCTGGTCTAATACTCGTAACATCTACATTGCCAATCTTAATTTTTCCCCGTGTGGGTTCTTCTAATCCAGCAATTAGTCGCAGCGTTGTAGATTTACCGCAACCGGATGGTCCAAGTAAGGTTAAAAATTCGTTATCGTCCACACTCAAACTAATATCTTTGACAGGAACAACTTTAGAATTGTAGGTTTTGTTGACGTTTATTAATTCGAGTTTAGCCATAAGTTTTTATCTGCTATGTATGAAAAGTTATTATCCTTTCACAGCACCCGCCGTTAAGCCTTGGACAATTTTGCGTTGGAAAAACAAAACTAGCAAAACTAAGGGCAAAGTACCGATAACTGTAGCCGCCGCAATGGGCCCGTAAGGAATCTCAAATACTGAAGCGCCGCCCAACTGCGCCGCCGCTACGGGAATAGTTTTCAACTCGTCACGAGTCATAAATGTTAAAGCAAAAATAAACTCATTCCAAGCAAAAATAAAAGTTAAAATCCCTGTAGTTACAAGGGCAGGGATAGTCATCGGTAACAATATTTGCGTCAGCATTTGCCAGGTGTTGTAACCATCAACTTTTGCCGCATCTTCTAAATCTTTTGGCAACTGTTCAAAAAAGCTGCGTAGTACCAAAATAGTTAGAGGTAAGTTGATTGCCGTGTAGGGAATAATTAGCGATAAATAGTTATTGCCTAGATGCAAGACTTGAACTACTTCTAATAAGCCTAAAAATAATAAAATTCCTGGAAATAGAGTAACAATCAAAACTCCTGCTAAAATTACTTTTCCGCCCCAAGGACGTAACCTAGCTAAAGCGTAAGCCGCAGGCGCACCAATTGCTAAACTCACCAACGTAGAAGTAATAGACACGAAAGCGCTATTGAGGATGTAAGCCCAAAACCTCCGCCGCGCGAATAATTCGCTGTAGTGATTTAGGGTGTAGCGGCTGGGAAAATATTTAGTAGGAATCGCGGCAATATCTTCGTTAACTTTAAAAGATGTCAATACTTGCCAAAGAATTGGTGCTAGACAAAATATAGTAACTAAAACGACGGCGACATTTAAAACAATGTGCCAAGAAAAATTTATAGTTTCGGGTTTTTTAGAAATTACTGCCATATTTAAGCCATCTCTTTAGTAGTGCGAGATTTACTCAGCAAGAAACTTGCGATCGCTACCATCACCACCAATAATAAAAAAGTTACAACTACTAGCGCCGCCCCATAACCAAAATCTAAGTAACGCATCACCGTAGAGTAGATATACAGCGACACTACTTCGGTTGCGCCCCCAGGCCCGCCATTAGTCATCACAGCGATTAAGTCAAAAACCCCGAAAGCTTGGGCAAATCGAAACAGCGCTGCAATCAAAATTTGGGGCATTAATAAGGGTAAAGTAATTTGGCGAAAACTCTGCCAAGGACTCGCGCCATCAATAGAATAGGCTTCGTAAAGGTCGGGGGAAATTGATTGCAAGCCAGCTAGAAGCAAAATACTGATAAAAGGCGTTGTTTTCCACACATCTGCAAAAATAACCGCGATTCTTGCCAAATTTGGCTCTCCCAGCCAGTTAATGCCTGTTTTGATTAGCCCTAATCGCAGCAAAATATCGTTTACTACGCCAAACTGGTCGTTAAAAATCCACGCCCAAGCTAGTCCAATTAAAGCTGTAGGTAAAGCCCAAGGTAATATAGCACTGGTGCGGACTAAGCTGCGTCCTAAAAAGCGTTGATTTAATACTATTGCAATGCCCATTCCTAGCAACAATTCCAACAAAACGGAAGTAGTCGTAAAAATGCTAGTAGTTAAAAAACTCTGCCAAAAACGCCCATCTCCAGCCATGCGGACGTAATTATCTAAACCAGAAAACTCCGCTTGTAACTTTGTCCCTAAATTTTGCGTAAACAAACTCAGCCAAAAAGCCCGCGCAATTGGGTAAGCAAATACTAGCAACAGTAGCAGCAACGCAGGTAAAAGCATTATCCAAGCGGTGTTTTGTTCGCGGCGACGGATGGTGTCGGATTTGGTCATCAGAGGAAGAGGGGGAATAAATTTTTGGTGATTATTTTGTGCCTAATAACAGCCGTGTTTCTTTGGCGGCAGCATTCATAGCTTGTTCGGGGGTAAGGCTATTTGTTAAGGCGGCACTGAGGTAACGTTGCAAAATATCGGAAGCTTGGGCATACTGGGCGATCGCCGGGCGTAATACGGAACTGCCGACAATTTCTAGTAATTGCGGGTAATGGTTGTATTTAGCCACTATTTCAGCATCGCTGAATAATTCCCGTCTACTCGGTACATAACCAGCTTTCAAAATAAAATTGCGTTGTGCCTCATTGCTAGTAAAGTAGCGAATTGCCGTCATTGCTTCTTTTTGGTGACGGGAAGATTTGGCAATTCCTAAACCCCAGCCACCTAAACAAGTTCCGGCACTTTTTCCAGGGGCGCTAACCATTGATTTAATGCCAATTTTGCCTTTAATTGGCGAACTATCTTCATTTGCTAAGGGCCATACATAGGGCCAACTGCGTAAAAATACCGCTTTCCCGCTTTGAAATATCCGTCTTGTTTCTTCTTCTTGGTAGGTAGTGACTCCCGGCGGCGATACACCAGTTTTGACTGTATTGCGGAGAAACTCTATAGCTTGGAGAGTTTCAAGTCGGTCTAAGCCAACGTCTTTAGTAGTAGGATTTACCCAAAAACCGCCGTATCCTTCTAAAACTTCAGTAAACATTGCCACCAATCCCTCGTATTGACGACCTTGCCACAAATAGCCCCAAGTGTCTTTATTATTTTTCTGTACAGCTTGAGATATTTTTAATAACTCGTCAAAGGTTTCCGGCGGTTCATATCCGGCGGCGGTAAGCAAATCTTTGCGGTAATAAAGCACTCCCGCATCCGAACGAATTGGTACGCGGTAAAGCTTCCCTTCATAGCGACTTCCTTCAATATCGTTAGGCGAAAATACTGCTAATTCTTCACTAGAAAATTCATTAGTTAAGTCTTTTAACCACCCCGCCGCCGCGAATTTTGGTGTCCAGATTACATCCATATTGACCAAATCGTAAGGAGAATCGCCCAAAATAAAAGCAGAGGTATATAAGTCTTCAAGTAAATTAGTGGCGTTTGGTCCTTCAATCACATTGACGCGAATACCTGGATACTTGGTTTCAAAGTCTTTAACAATACCTTGCTGCCAAGGCTGGGCATCTGGCGCAGTCATTAACAAGTTCAGCACAACGGGTTGCTGCGTAAAGGCTGGCACAATGAATATAAACGTTATGCCTACAAGGATTGCTAAAGTAACACCAAGTTGCCGGAAATATTTTTTTATAAACCGAACCGATATTGGTTTCATGGAGGGCGATCGCCAAAATAATCTTGCTACTAATTGCTACTAAATAGATTGCTAATTTTATAATAGTTTTTATTAGTTAAGACAACTATCAGTTTGAACAACCATTCAAATTACTATAAGTTTTAAAAATACAATAATATTTTCACCTAAAGCTTCCCCTTTAGGATGTATAAAAATTACTTTGACCAATGCTATAATAGTTTTTAAAGTAATAAAAGTTGATATTTTTTATTGAAAATTTACATTGTTTTTGACTTTAAGCATAGAGCTAAAAACTAATAATGGTAGAAAAAACAGAGAAACAAAAAATGCTGGCGGGGGAGTTGTATTTAGCTGAAGACTCTGAATTAGCCGCCGATAGTAAACGCGCTTCTCGGCTGCTAAGAAAGTACAATTTTACAACCGCAGACGAACCAGATTTGCGATTTCAAATTCTTAAAGAGTTATTCGGTAAAGTAGAAGCAAAAATTCAAATAGTTCCTCCTTTTCATTGCGATTATGGAAGCAATATTTATGTGGGAGATGATTTTTATATGAACTATGGCTGTGTAATTCTTGATTGCAATACCGTTCATATTGGGGACGATGTTAAATGCGCTCCTTACGTTCAAATATATACGGCTTATCATCCCACAAATCCCCAAGTTCGCCAAACAAAAAAAGAACTAGCTGCACCAATTAGTGTTGGTAATAATGTTTGGATTGGTGGAGGTGCAATTATTTGTCCGGGTGTAAGTATTGGCGATAATACGACGATTGGTGCTGGTAGCGTTGTAGTTAAAGATATACCTGCAAATGTAATAGCTGTGGGCAATCCTTGTAAAGTTATACGTGCTGTTGATTAAGTTAAAATCAAATAAGTTTACTCTTTAAAAGTATGCAAGCACCATCAACGTACATAAACTTAGTTGAATACTTAAAAGCAGAAGACCTTAGCCAAATCCGTCACGAATATTTGAATGGTCAAGTATTCGCCATGACTGGAGGTAGCCGCGAACACAATTTAATTACGGGAAATATTCATAATAGATTAAAAAATTACTTGCGCGGGAGTCGTTGTCAAGTCTTCGTTTCTGATATGAAAGTCAGAATAGAAACAGATAATGTATTTTACTATCCCGATGTGATGGTTACTTGTAATCCTCAGGATACAGAAAAGTTTTTTTTGACTAAACCATGTTTAATTGTTGAAGTGTTATCGCCAAGTACAGAAAATATAGACCGTAGAGAGAAATTATTAACTTATAAAAAAATTGAGAGTTTACAAGAGTATATATTAGTTAGCCAAGAGGAGATTAAAGTAGAACTATATCGTAAGGATAAAGATCATAACTGGATTAAATACATTTTAAGTAAAAATGACGTAGTTATCTTAGATTCAGTGAATTTGCAACTCACCATGACAGAAATTTATGAAGATGTAATGAATGTTTAGATATCAATCTCCAGCCTCTCAAATATCTTTAGCTTGTTGTCTAACCAATCATCAGTAAACCAACCGTAAGGTAAAACATCTCCAACTATACTTGCACTAATTCCCATTACCCAAATATGAGCAACTTTAGTAAATAAAGGAATTGCTACAAGTTCTATATTACTTAAATTATGAACGCTTTGATAACCATCTAAAAACGCCCTGATAACTTTACTATCTATTTTCCAAGTAATAGATGTATTAATATTTCCAATATCAAAAGCTCGCCAGCCATAGCCACATTGATCGAAGTCAAATAAAGTTGGCTGATTTAGTTGAGCAAAGTAAGTATTTCCTGAATGAATATCACCAATGCACATTCCATAAAAAGGTGCGAACTTTGGTAAGCTTAAAAGTGTCAATTTATTTTTAAGACTTTCAGCTTGTTTGTATAAGTATTCAATGTCATTTCTTCTCTGTTTATATAATGGCGCGAGCGCATTTAAGGAAGAATCTAACAAATATTCGCTATTCAATTCAGTTCGGTTAAAACTACTTTTAAAGTTGTCAGTATTTTGATGAATAATTGCAACGGCTTCTCCTAACTTCCGGCTTTGTTCGCTATTTAGTTTTTTATCTACTGCTTCACCAGGTGCATAAGAAAATAAAGCCGTATAACGAGTTCCTTCCGGTGCAGCAATTGCTGTTGTAAAACCACCTGTTATTTTTTCAATTGGATAAGAAACCGCTAGATTAGATTTATGTAAAAAATTTAGTAATTCTAGTTCAAAATTAATTTCTTCTTTAGTCTCCAGCTATGGCGATAAACTCGTAAAATATATCTTTGTTCTTCTGTTTCTACTAAATAAGTATCGTTCAATCCGCGTTTAAGTAGTCGGCAGTTTTGAAAATTACCAAATTGATAATGACACAATACATTTTGTTCTAAGGCTTCACTTGAGGGAATTGAATGAATTACACTTATAGGCGAGTAAAACATATAAATAATTTTAATTGGTATAAAAATAAATGTAATTGCAGCTAGTTATTTAATACACTCTTACTCTATAAAATAACTATGAACAGTAATCCCTGTGCGATCGCTTTTGGCAGCATTAATATGGATTTAGTTGCTAGAACCCCAAAGTTACCCGTACCTGGCGAAACTTTATTAGGGCGCGATTTTTTTACTGTACCTGGTGGCAAAGGTGCAAATCAAGCGGTAGCAATGGCGCGATTGGGAGTAACTACCTACATGGTAGGACGTGTCGGTGACGATAATTTTGGCAACCAATTACTAAAAAATCTCAAAGCTGCGGGAGTAGACACAGCAAACGTATTCATAGATAAAAATGTTAGTAGTGGTGTAGCGCTAATTAGTGTTGACAATGCGGGGGAAAATCAAATTATTGTTGTTCCTGGTGCAAATAGCTGTGTAGATAGCAGTGATGTAAAAAACTTAAATACCTTGTTACCTAGTTGTGGTGTTTTACTGATGCAATTTGAAATTCCTTTACCCAGTATTTTATTAGCCGCCCAAGCGGCTAAACGCCTAGGAGTTAAAGTAATTCTCGACCCTGCACCAGCTTTAAACCAACTACCCGCCGAACTTTATCCGCTAGTAGATATTATTACGCCAAACGTTGTAGAAATCGGACAGTTGGTAGGATTTCCTGTAAACGATTTAGATTCAGCAACTAAGGCAACCAATATTTTATTGCAGCGCGGTGTTGGCTGCGCGATCGCTAAACTAGGATCTAGGGGGGTAATTTGCACTACCAAAAAAGAAACCTTTTTTGTTCCCGCTTTCCCCGTAGAAAGTGTAGATACAGTGGCGGCGGGAGATGCCTTTAATGGTGGTTTAGCGGCGGCAATGGTTGAAAACTTATCGTTAAAACAAGCCGTTATCTGGGGCGCGGCAGCCGGAGCGATCGCTGCCACAAAATCGGGAGCGCAATCTTCTCTGCCTACCAAGGAAGTTTTAATTGATTTTTTACAAGTAAGAGGAGCATTTAAAAATAACTTTTAAACTAACTCATCCCGCGCAACGGACTATTGTCCGTCACGCCCTAACTCACCTGCTTTTAACAAGCATTTAGTTAGATCAATACAATTTCATAATACGACGTTTAATGAACAAAAGTCAATAGGTTTATTAATAAGAAATAATTAAGTAAAAGAGGTATTTGATAAGTAAAAAGCAAAGATATTTGGATAAGCAAAAATTAAAAAATTTCCAGCAAGTAGTTAACAAGTTGATAAATTAAGAGCAAAAGCAATGACAACTCCTGACGGTCCAAGCAGTCCAATGTTAGTTCGGAGAATGAGTACAATTCGGTGGATTATCAACCCTTTTAAAGTCCTTGAAGAACGTGCCAAAAAGTATGGAGAAAGTTTTACAATTTCCAAAAATATATCGCCATTAGTTGTATATTTCACTAATCCCCAGGCAATTGAGCAAATTTTTACAGCTAACCCAGAGTTATTTGATACCAATAGCGCCAATGATATATTGCTGCCACTATTAGGCGAACACTCAATGATTTTGCTAGGAGGAGAAAAACATCAACGCCAGCGAAAATTATTAATGCCTCCCTTTCATGGCGATCGCTTACGCACCTATGGGGAACTGATTCATAACGTTACAGCACAAGTAATGAGTACGTGGCAGATCGGTAAACCCTTTGCAGTGCGATCGTCTATGCAGGAAATATCTTTGCAAGTGATTCTCAACGCTGTATTTGGTATCCATGAAGGAGAACGTTTTGACCAACTTAAAAAGGTCTTGACAACTATGTTAGATTCGGTTGGTTCTCCAGTAAGTTCGATATTACTCTTTTTTACTTCGTTGCAAAAAGACTGGGGTGCTTGGAGTCCTTGGGGGCGTTTTTTACGCCTTAAACAGCAAATTGACAGCATTCTCATAACAGAAATTAGAGAAAGAAGACAGCAAGCTGATTTTAATCGTAATGACATTCTCAGTTTACTTTTAGCTGCACGGGATGAAGAAGGCGAAGCAATGACTGATGAGGAATTGCGAGACGAATTAATAACATTGCTATTTGCCGGACATGAAACTACTGCCTCCGCCTTATCTTGGGCTTTGTACTGGATTGATTCGTTGCCCGAAGTTAAAGAAAAGCTACAAAACGAGCTTAAAACCTTACCTATTGACTGTAATTACAGCGACATTGCCCGTTTGCCTTATTTAAATGCCGTTTGCTCGGAAACATTACGGATTTATCCAATTGCTATAACGCCCTTTCCGCGTGTGGTAAAAGTGCCTATGGAAATTATGGGCTACCAACTTGAACCCGGTACATTGCTATTAATTTCTACTTATCTTACTCACCAAAGAGAAGATATCTATCCCGAACCAAAAAAGTTTAAACCAGAGCGCTTTTTAGAAAGGCAATTTTCACCTTACGAATATTTACCTTTTGGAGGCAGCAACCGTAGATGTATTGGTGCAGCTTTTGCTTTGTTTGAGATGAAATTGGCACTAGCAACTATTTTGACTAGCTGCGAGTTGAAGTTGGTTAATACTCGTCCTATTAAACCAACTAGACGCGGATTGACTGTCGCGCCGCCAGCAAATATGCAAATGGTGGTTACAGAATTAAAGAAACAAGAAAAACCTGTGTTAGTTTAAGTGACTTTGCATTGCTAATTAAATCTCTGGAGACGTTTCACCAAAACGTCTCTACTTTCCTATATCCTCATTCCACAATTGGGGATGATTGTAAATAAACTCGCTCATCAACTGCTTGCATTCAGGCAAATTTAGATCGATAACTTCCACTCCATGAGACTTCATAAAGTCCTCCGCACCGGGGAAAGTTTGCGATTCTCCAGCTATAACTTTTTTGATGCCAAACTGTACCACCGCACCAGCGCAGAGATAGCAAGGCATCAATGTTGAGTACAAAGTTGTTCCCTGATAAGAGCCAATTCTACCCGCATTCCGCAGACAATCGATCTCTGCATGAGTAACCGGATCGGCATCTTGGACTCGTTTATTATGTCCTTGTCCGATAATTACGCCACCCTTAACTAGCACCGAACCGATAGGGATACCGCCTTCAATTAATCCTTGTTTCGCTTCGGCGATCGCGCTCAACATATATTCATCCATACTGCAAGTATTAATTAAAAAAATTCTCAGGTTAAAGGCGATCGCAAATTTATGACATCCACCACTAAACCTTTAGCAGCACGAGCGATCGCACTAGCTATACTTTTATAGTTCTGAGGCGGTATCTGGGGCAACTACTTCTCCCGTACCAATCTGGAGAATCATATCTTGATCTGTTATTAGTTGGCTAAGTTCTTTAACTTGCAAATTCATTTGCTCGCAAGCCGCTTTAAGAGAGCTTGAAAAAGTGTTGAGATCGTCACCATAGCCGCATTGTAGGGCTGCTGTTTCAATTCCTTGTTGAGCATTAGCTCTGGCACAGTCCACTAATTCTGTACCTTGCAATGGTGTAGATGATGCCATAACCTGAATAATTTTTACTTGATTATTGGTTGCCAATTTAGCAACTTATGACAACTTTAGGCATCCTTCTTGTGGAAGAAGGATGTTTTTAAACTTTTTTCATCTTATTAAACTTGTATGTATTGTTTTAATTTCTAGTTCCATATTTTCGATAATTTCTGGTGAATGCAGGCGCAACATCAAAAACCAACCGCCACCCACCACAAGATACATCAAAAACAAGTCTAGCTTTTACTGCCGTTTCACACTCAATAAATTCATCAAGCATGATAGATGGTTATACATCGGGCATTTCTTTCCAGGCGGCAATATTTTTATTTGTTAACGACACTACAACTTCCGCCACTACTCCCGTAGAGTTATCTAACAAGCTTACAAAAGCTTCTCGATTAAATACCGTACCTTTTTTGAAGTTAATTACTTCATTTTTAGGTGGTTCGTGCAGGGCAACAGTTACAAATCTGAGATATTTTATCTGCTTAACCTCATTACAAATAATCGCTACACAAGCAGCAATTTCTTTTGTTATAAGCGGTTCTAATGGATGCGGAATTTCATCTAATCTCGATACTTTGGGAAAGTCTTGAGTAGTAGTCATAATCGCCATAAAAAAGTTACATTGCCGCATGAACCGCTCCCGAATAACTTTGAAGAAATTAATGGGAAATGCGATCGCGCGTTGGTTGTTAGACTACTACTTTCGATAGACGTAATTCGTTGCTTTAGCTACAAATAAACTACTTGCCATGCTGCCAATATCTGTAAGCGCTGTAAGCCATCGTTACAACTCCCGTAATAATCGCCGATTCATCCACATCAAACAACGGATGGTGCAAGGGATAATTAAGAGCGCGCTCTTTGTACCCCACCCCTAAACGAAACATCATCCCAGGGGAGTGTTCTAGATACATAGAGAAGTCTTCCGCCCCTAAAGAGGGTTCTGTTAGTACCAAAACGCGATCGCTCCCAAAGGCTTCCTCCGCCGCCGTCTGTACCAACTGCGACAAAGCTAAATCGTTTTGCACCGATGGCACGCCGGGGCGATAGTTGATATGATAGCGAGCGCCGTAGTTATCGCAAACGCTAGAGACTATTTTAGTAATCCAACTAGGTAAATTATCGCGGGTTTCTGGGTGCAAACTCCTCACCGTGCCTAACAATTTTACGCGATCGGCAATTATATTTGGCGCTCTACCACCGTTAATTTGCCCAATACTCAACACCACCGGACGCAGAGGGTTTTGAGTGCGGCTAATTGCTTGCTGAAGATTAGTAATAACTTGCGACGCAATCCAAATTGCATCAATGGCCTCGTGAGGTCTAGCACCATGTCCAGATTCTCCAATAATCTCAATTTCTAAATCGTCGGCGGCGGCGGTTAAAGCACCATAGCGCACGCCAATCGACCCCGCGCTAATTGACGGAAAAACGTGCAAAGACAATATTGCTGATACTTTATCCATCACCCCATCAGCAATCATCCAACTAGCACCTTGAGCAATTTCTTCGGCGGGTTGAAATAGCAACCGCACGTTGCCGGGTAATTCGCTGGCTAGTTGAGCCAAAATCATAGCCGTACCCAAGCCTACGGTCGTGTGTACGTCGTGTCCGCAGGCGTGCATGATTCCCGGTTCGCGCGAGGCATATTCTAAGCCCGTACGTTCCTCAATCGGCAAAGCATCCATATCGGTGCGAATGGCTAATAACCGCGCGTCTGTACCATTTCCTTGCACTTCTGCTACAACTCCCGTTTTGCCTACGGTTTCAGTGACGCGAACGCCGCTAGAAGATAAAACCCCCGCCACAAAAGCAGCAGTTTTCTGTTCTTGGGCGCTTAATTCGGGATGCGCGTGGATGTGGCGGCGAATTTCAATTAGGCGCGGTGCTAGTTTTTCTGCCAAGTCTTGAATACGAGTTAACATTAATCCATTAATCGAGTGGCTTATCCCCCATCATAAAGAATTGTTAACGGCTAGGGACGTATTTTAAAGCTACTTTGCCACCTTAGGGCAGTAATATTTGGTAGCTAAGTTAGTAATAATTTGGGCATTGACTAGGCTTGACTGCTCGACGGTTTCTGCGATTTGCTTTTGTTTAATTTCATCGAGCGAAAGTCCTGATTTTAGGTCACCGCATACTTTTTGAGCTTGCAAGCTGCTGACTTGTGGCGATTGCTCCGCATTAGCAAGTAAGTTATCGCGAACGTCTGCGTATTGCATGACCCTACGCTTGTATTCTGCCAAAAAAACCTCATCGATATTCAAGGGAGCTTTTGGAGCAGATTTTTGAGCGCCACAGAGAGAAGTTTGGGAAAAATCAACGGTACTACCAGAATCGGTAGTAAAAAAACAAGCGTAGTTTTGCTGTTCTTGAGAATAGCCAGTTCCGGGAATTAGGCAAATAGCAGTAAAGGCGATCGCGCTTAAATATTTAACTAACATTTGGTTAGGGGGATTAAAGTTCTGTAGCTAGTAATCCCCAATTAAACTAAAAACTAACATCCAAACCAAAAATTTTCTCTAACTACCAATAGCGACGCTCGGAGGTTACTAGACCACTAGGTGAAGTTGTAAGTCTAAATTTAGAACCGCGAAAGTTAGCGTAAGTTGTAGTTGCGCCCTTAAAGTTTGCACCATCTAAATTAGTAGCAAACAATCCCGCACGGGTAAGATTAGCATTTTCTAGAGTAGCTGACTTGAGGTTAGCACCTGTAAAAGTAGCACTAGTTAAATTGGTACCCGTCAAGTTAGCAGCTTCTAAATTGGCTTCGCTTAAATCTGCACCTGCAAGATTAGATTGAGATAAATTAGCTTGAGATAAGTTTGCATTACGCAAGTTAGCGCCATTGAGATTGAGTTCGCCCAGGGGAGCGCTCGTTAAATCGCACCGAGGACATAAACCTGTTTGTTTTAGCTGTTCCAAATCTTCCGGGCTAAAAGCCATAGCTGGGAAAGTTGCACCCAAAGGAGCGAGGATAATAAAGAGCGCGAGAATACTTAGTTTCATCTTTTTAATTTAGCGATTACAAGTTAAAGTCAAAAGCTGCACTGTTAAATTTATCACCTTTATCTCTAGCTTGGCGAGATGCTAATGATAGGTAGAAGACGCAGAGCTAGTTTAGGGTGTTCCATAATTTAAAGAGGTTACAACTATGATTCCCGTTTTTCATTGCCGTAGACCGCAGGGATAAAATGAGGTTCCATAATTTAAAGAGGTTACAACTATGATTCCCGGAGAAATAATTGTTCAGCTAGGAGAAATCGAACTAAATGCAGGATATCAAACCTTAAAGATACTTGTGGCAAACTTAGGCGATCGCCCGATTCAAATTGGCTCTCATTTTCACTTCTATGAAGTCAACGAAGCTTTGAGTTTCCAGCGAGACGAAACTAAGGGAATGCGCCTCGATATCCCCGCCGGAACCGCCGTCCGTTTTGAGCCAGGGGATGAGAAAGAAGTCACATTAGTACCTTATACAGGCAGTCGTCAAGTTTACGGTTTTAACAATAAAATTAACGGGTCGTTGGATAAATAGAAAAATTATGAGTTACTGGATGGATCGCCGCGCTTACGCTGAAACTTATGGGCCAACAGTAGGCGATCGCATTCGTTTGGCAGATACAGAGTTATTTATTGAAGTGGAACAAGACTTTACTACCTATGGCGATGAAGTCAAGTTTGGCGGCGGGAAAGTAATTCGCGATGGCATGGGACAATCCCCCATTTCTAACGCCGATGGCGCTGTGGATTTAGTTATTACTAACGCTCTTATTCTCGATTGGTGGGGAATTATTAAAGCGGATGTAGGGATTAAAGACGGACGCATATTTAAGCTTGGCAAAGCTGGCAACCCCTACGTTCAAAATAATGTAGATATTATTATCGGTGCGGGTACAGAAGTATTAGCCGGGGAAGGCATGATTCTTACTGCCGGGGGAATAGATAGCCACATTCACTTTATTTGTCCCCAACAGATTGATTGTGCTATTTCCTCTGGGATAACTACTATGATTGGCGGCGGTACAGGCCCCGCTACTGGGACAAACGCCACAACTTGCACCCCCGGCCCTTGGAATATTTACCGAATGTTGCAATCTGTGGAGGCTTTTCCGGTCAATATTGGCTTTTTGGGTAAAGGGAATAGCAGCCAGCCTCAAGGACTTGTCGAACAAATAAATGCTGGGGTAATGGGGTTAAAACTCCACGAAGATTGGGGAACTACACCCGCCACTATCGATACTTGTCTTAGCGTCGCTGATGACTACGACGTGCAGGTGGCAATTCACACCGATACCCTCAACGAAGCCGGATTTGTGGAAACAACGATCGCAGCTTTTAAGGGTCGCACCATTCACACCTATCACACCGAAGGCGCTGGCGGCGGTCACGCACCAGATATTATTAAAGTTTGCGGTCAAAGTAACGTTTTACCGTCTTCTACAAATCCCACTCGTCCTTATACTCTCAATACTTTAGACGAACACCTAGATATGCTGATGGTTTGCCATCACCTCGATCCGGCGATACCTGAAGATGTAGCTTTTGCTGAGTCTCGCATCCGCCGCGAAACCATTGCCGCCGAAGATATTTTGCACGATTTGGGCGCTTTTAGCATGATTTCCTCCGATTCTCAAGCAATGGGACGAGTGGGAGAAGTTATTATTCGCACCTGGCAAACAGCGCATAAAATGAAAGTGCAACGCGGTCAATTAACTGAAGATAGCCCCCACAATGACAACTTTCGGGCAAAACGCTATATTGCCAAATACACGATTAATCCTGCCATTACTCACGGTGTTGCGGCTCATGTGGGTTCAATAGAAGTTGGCAAATTGGCGGATTTATGCTTGTGGAAACCAGCATTTTTTGGAGTTAAACCCGAAATAGTTATTAAAGGAGGCTCGATCGCCTGGGCGCAAATGGGCGATGCTAATGCTAGTATTCCTACCCCTGGGCCCGTATATATGCGTCCGATGTTTGCCAGTTTCGGCGGCGCTATTTCTAGTACAAGTTTAACTTTTGTTTCTAAAGCTGCTCTAGAGCGAGAAATTCCCGCTCAATTAAACTTGCAAAAAATGGCTGTAGCAGTTGCACAAACAAGACAACTAAACAAGCAATCTATGAAGCTAAACGATGCAACGCCCTATATGGAGGTAGATCCTGAAACTTATCAAGTTCGAGCCGATGGACAGTTGCTTACTTGCGAAGCTGCTACTGTATTACCTCTAGCTCAACGCTACTTTTTGTTTTGAACAATACCCTTTTTTACCACTAAAATTCCTTGGGGATTAACTTGGTAAGCTTTGCCGATATAACCCGTGCGATCGTAAAGAATTTGATGAGTATATCTGTCGAGTTGGGCTTCATTGGCAAACTGGGGGCGGTAGTAAGGTTTTAACTTCTCTGCTAAATCCATACTTTGCATCTGCGCGTGCAGCTTTTCGTTGTCTCCATCAAAATAAGCCGCTCTTGCAGTTTCATTTCGCAAAAAGCTAATAATTATTGGGCTTGGAACCCCACCAATAGCTACATAACCTTTCGTGAGCATTGTCGTCCAAATCCAACCTAAACCACCCAAAAATACGCAGGAAATAATTGCAATTATTATAGAAGCTGGGTTGGGTGTGCGATCGCTTACTTTGTAGCGGCTATTTCTTTTTCGGGATGCAGGAAAAGGAGGTAGCGCCATCGTAGTTTTTTTGAAAATGCGTTTTTAATTTAACTCTGAATTGAATTTTTGGCTAAATTGAATCGAGACAATCAACTAATTAAATCTATTCTTCATCTTTCTATTTGTAGAAACCACTACAAAACTCAAACAAATTATTAACTTTTATAACTTCTCGTTTTCAATCGGGTTCAAATACCCTATGAATGCGTCCTAAACTAATAATAGTTCGTTGAATTTATAGGCGTTGCTGAAAGTGTGATGATTTGTAACCAGTGATTTACAAACAGACAGAATTTCAATTTTCACCTTCGTCGTCGTCCTTCTATTACTCTACCGTCTCACCTTCTTGCTCTTGCCTATTTGGCATTCTCCCTTTGCCATAGCTTGGCAATTCAACCACCTAGTAAAGTTTCTGCGGAATTTACTCGGCTTGCTTAGGCAAAAGTCGACCTGTTAGTAGAAATAGCTTGTTACTGAATTTTTGTAGTGGTGCTAAGATAGGATAATTTTTCGCTCTCGAAACAAGTTTTAATCAAATTCTCAGCTTAAATTCATTTTGTTGCTATTGTCAGCGCTTAAATTATCTTTAGATAAAACCTACAACACTACCTTTGTTGTTGAACTAAAGTTTTAGCTTTGCTCCTTGACTACTATTTGCAGGTAATTATTAAATTTAACTTATCTGCAAGCGATGGAATTGAGTTAACCAAATATATATGCAGGTATTATATGCAGCTTGAAGATTTTCTCGCTCTTGTCCATCCAGCGATCGCTATTATCTTTGTTTGGCCTTTAATTGGCATGGTTGTTAACCTAGCGTGGCAAACTCGCCAGCGTCGTTTGCAAACGGTCGCTGGGGGCAAAAGTAAAATTCCCCCATTCGTAGGTTCAGAGCATCGGCAGTTAGGCAATTGGCTTACAGCAGCAGTGGTAGGACTAGCATTGCTGGGAATAGCTTACGCCATTGGCAAAAACATTTTAGTCAATCAGCTAGTGGCGAAAGAACCGTTTCAAGTTCTGTTTATTGTGCTAATGTTTGCCGCCACCATCGCCTCGCTAGTAATGCTCTATAAGGCACAGCAGCGTCTGTGGCGAGGAGTTTTTGCCACTTTAACTGGTGCTGGTTTAGTCATTTTGGGCTGTCAGGATGGAGTTTTCCGGCGGACTAATGAATGGTATTGGTCTCACTACTATTTCGGCATTTTAGCAGCAATGTTAATGATTTTTTCCTTAGCTATTGTTCCAGATATCTACAAAGATAGGTCAAATCGCTGGCGGATTATTCATACAATTTTGAACTGCTTTGCCTTGTTACTGTTTGCAGGACAAGGTATGACAGGAACGCGGGACTTGCTGGAAATTCCTTTAGGCTGGCAAGAACCCTATGTATACAAGTGTGACTTTGCTAATAAGACTTGTCCAACACCGAATCAACCAGCAGTGCCGAACCCATCAGTAACACCAAATCCCAAACCTGTACAGTAATAAAAAATACGAGATTGTTATCTTGAAGCCTAATTGTCCCCTTTGATTAAGTTCCTTGGTGAATGCTTCACCAAGGGCAACTTATGCCCAAGAGTCTTTAATTGAAATAATTTCCACAATGGACGGTTGTATCGTTAGCCAAGCGTCAGTTACGTTACCACTTTTAGGCAAAGGGCTTGGGTGTGGCGGGAATTGTTTGATGTTAATATTTCTCGTCCTTGGCGATCGGCTTTGATGGCGTTTGTAGAAGCGATTGAAAGCAGTGTTGTCTAAGGTGTAAATCCGTCTGTAGAGATCGCTGTACTTAGAAATAAGTATTAAAATTAGTTAAAAAAGCGATCGCCATGACTTATCTTGAAACTGCCGCTCAGTTTTACCGTGAAGTAGCCGAAACTCCCCAAGTTGGGCTGTGTTGCGTTCAAAGTACCCCTTTGCAGCTACCAGGATTAAATATTCCGAATCAGATGCAGGAAATGAATTATGGCTGCGGTACTACCGTCCACGCTGCCGAACTTTCAAACCAACCAACGGTGCTTTATGTGGGTGTTGGTGGTGGGTTAGAAGCCTTACAGTTTGCTTATTTTTCTCGCCGCCCTGGGGCAGTTATTGCTGTAGATCCTGTCGCCGCTATGCGCGAAGCCGCCGCCCGGAATTTGCAAATTGCCGCCCAGGAAAACCCCTGGTTTGAAACAAGTTTTGTGGAAATTCGCGCCGGGGATGCTTTCAAATTGCCTGTAGATGACGCTTCAGTAGATGTCGTTGCTCAAAATTGCTTATTTAATATCTTTGAACCTGCGGATCTTTCTATCGCCCTGCAAGAGGCTTATAGAGTTTTAAAGCCTGGTGGGCGCTTGCAAATGAGCGATCCGATTGCTACTCGTCCTATTCCCGCTCATTTGCAACAAGACGAACAATTAAGAGCAATGTGTCTATCAGGGGCGCTGACTTACGAGGAATATACAGCACGAATTATTGATGCAGGGTTTGGACAAGTAGAAGTGCGATCGCGTCGTCCTTATCGGCTTTTAGATAGCCATACCTACAACTTAGACGAGCATTTACTTTTAGAGAGTCTTGATTCTGTCTCTTTTAAAGTGCCAATTCCTGAAGATGGGGCTTGTATTTTTACCGGAAAAACAGCTATTTATACCGGAAATCAACCGATTTTTGATGATAACGCGGGGCATATACTCCAGCGCGGTATTCCCGCCGCCGTCTGCGACAAAACTGCGACCAAACTTGCTTCTATCGTGCCAAAAGATGTAATTGTTACTAATTCTACTTGGTATTATGATGGTGGCGGTTGCTGCTAAAAAATCTGAAATAGTTTAGATAAATATATCTAAACTATTTCAAAAACATTTCTACTAATACTTTTCCCCCCTTAAAAAGGGGGATTAGGTCGATCTTACGAGACGCGATATCAGAGCATTTCTTACTCATTTAATTAAAATAATTATGCTCCAAACATTAATAACACCCTTCAAAGATAAATTAGGTTTACCGTTAACTAAAAACCAAATAACTACATTACAAATTAATTTGGGTAAGCGCTGCAATTTAGCTTGTAGTCATTGTCATGTTGAAGCAAGTCCCAAAAGGACAGAAGAACTTAATCCAGAAACTTGCAATCAACTAATTGAAATTATTAATACATTTCCTCAAATTAATAGTGTTGACCTTACTGGTGGCGCGCCAGAGATGAATTATGGATTTAAACCTTTATTAGAAGCAGCAAGAAAAGCCGGAAAAAAAGTAATTGTCCGCTCTAACTTAACTATTTATTTTGTAGCAGGCTTTGAAGATTTACCAGAGTATTGTGCTAAATACCAAACTCAAATTGTTGCTTCTTTACCTTGCTATTTAGCAGATAATGTTGACAAAGTGCGCGGTAATGGTGTTTATAATAATTCAATTTCTGCCCTGCAACGTCTCAATCAATTAGGTTATGGAACAGACCCTAATTTAATTTTAGACTTAGTATATAATCCGCCAATACCTACATCAGAAAAATTTAGTTTAACACCAGATCAACCTAAGTTAGAGCAAGATTACAAAGCTTACTTGCAGCAAAATTTTAATATTATGTTTAACAATTTGTATACAATTACAAACTTACCTATAGGACGGACTAAGTTTCAATTACAAAATAAAAAGCTGCACAAACCTTATTTGAGTTTTTTAGAATCAAATTTTAATTCCAGTACGGTAGAACATTTAATGTGTAGAAACGAGCTTTCTATTGATTATTTGGGTAATGTATACGACTGCGACTTTAATCAGATGGAAAACTTGCCTGCAAAAACTCGTGATGGCGAAATATTGACGGTTACTAAATTGCTGAAATTGAAAAGTTTAGACTTGATTAATGAAATTAGAACCGCGCCTTATTGTTACGGTTGTACGGCGGGAAGCGGATCTAGTTGTGGTGGTGCTTTAGTATAGTTAAGCCAAAACTCTACTTGTAGATAGAACAATAGCGCCCGATTGCAATGCTATTTGTATAGAGATAATAATTGATAAGAAAGCATAAACCAATGAGCGATCGCCAAGACAATATAAAAAAGCTGCACGACCTGATTAAAGATATTAGATTTGCCATGCTGACTACAGTAGAAGAAGATGGTAGTTTACGCAGCCGCCCAATGGCAACTCAAGAATTTGAATTTGATGGCGATTTATGGTTTTTTACTAGCGCCGATGCGACTAAAGTTAACGAAGTACAACACGAGCATCATGTTAATGTTAGTTACTCCGAACCAAAAGATCAAAAATACGTTTCGGTATCGGGTACAGCCCAACTAATTCGCGATAAATCTAAAATAGAAGAATTATGGAATCCTCTATTAAAAGCTTGGTTTCCTGATGGCTTAGACGATCCTCAACTAGCTTTATTAAGAGTTAGTGTAGATAAAGCTGAATATTGGGACTCTCCATCTAGTAAGGTAGTCCGTTTACTAGGATTCGCCAAAGCTGTAGTAACGGGTAAACCAATCGGGAATCCGGGCGATAATGCCAAAATTGAAGGACTTTAATTAATTACATAAATGACATATTCATTGTTTCAATTTAAATAATAAATATGTCATTTTTACCTTTAAAATTATTAGAGATATTAATCCTGATATTTACTTTTCAAAAAGGCTTTTAGTAATTTTTGTAATTCATGATAACTAGATATATTCAAGGAAAGCAGTAAGTTACTTGCCTGTTGCGATCGCAGCGAGGTAGGTTTAATAAAATAGTTGTTATATGATATCAAATATGATTAATATCCGTATTGGTAATGGCTACGATATTCACCAACTCAGCACCAATCGCCGTCTAATTTTGGGAGGGATAGAAATTCCTCATGAATTGGGTTTGCTAGGACATAGCGATGCTGACGTGCTAACTCATGCAATTATGGATGCAATGTTGGGGGCTTTATCTTTGGGAGATATTGGGCTATATTTTCCCCCCAGCGATCCGCAGTGGGCGGGGGCAGATAGTTTAGTATTACTGAGTAAGGTAAATCAATTAATCAGCGATCGCGGCTGGCAAATTGGTAATATTGATTCGGTAGTGGTGGCGGAACGTCCGAAGTTGAAGCCGCATATTTCCGCAATGCGCGATCGCCTAGGGCAAGTTTTGCAAATATCTAGCGATCGTGTTGGCATTAAAGCTACCACCAACGAACAATTAGATGCTGTCGGGCGAGAAGAAGGAATTGCAGCCCATGCGGTAGTTTTATTAATAGCTAGTTAATTAACTATGTCTAACCCTTTGCGTCAACTTAAATATTTGCCTTGGCGATCTCTATTGATCATTGCTGGCATGACTTTTGTTATTGTCACAACTGTAGAATGGTTGCTGTGGTTAACTTACAATCAATTAGATGAGGGTACGCAGTTGGCAATTGTCAACTTATTAGCTGCAACTTTATATTCGCCTTTGTTATCTTTATTTACCGTTGGTGCGATCGGTGCAGGTATTGGCGCGTTAGCTGTGTTTTTACTAGAAAGATTAGAAAAGCGAATTTTTATTAATGCTGGGATACTTTGGGCTTTAATTTTATGTTTAATCATTGGCTTAGTAATTAGAAATTATATTCCTATGCCAGCCCTGTTTACGGGTATAGATCAACTACAGTTAATTGGCATGATTTTAGGAGTGTTTTGGCAAGGTAAGCGCTACTGGAGGTAAATTATCAGTGCGATCGCTAACATCCGCCAATTAGTATAAATAAAGCTAAGTTATAGATTTTTAGTCAAATTAACAAGATAGATATACTTATGACTTTTTACAATCGAGGGCGTAGGTGGATAGCTTTTATATTAACAATAGTAATTGCGATCGCATTTTCGGGTTGCAACCCTGCAAACTTTAAATCTCAAGGGGCGCAGACATCACAATTAGTTATTAGCGTTCTTACCGATCCACAAACTTTTAACTATGCTCTAAATCAACAATCGCCTAGTATTTTTGGCTTAACGTTTAAAGGGTTAACATCCATCAATGGTAAAGGGGAAATTGAGCCAGAATTAGCCGAATCTTGGACGATATCAGCCGATAAAAAAAGAATTGTATTTAATCTCAGACCAGGTTTAAAATGGTCGGATGGAAAACCGCTAACTGCCGATGATGTTGTTTTTACTTATAACGATATAGCTTTTAATCAAGAAATTTCTACAGATATTCGAGATTACCTTAAAATTGGCGTAAAGGGAACTTTACCTAAAGTTCAAAAGTTAAGCGATCGCCAAGTTGAATTTATTTTACCCGAACCATTTTCGCCTTTTTTTAGTACCACTACGGGTGACGCTAGTAGCGCGATCGCAATTTTACCCAAACACGCCTTAGAAGAGTCGGTAAAAGCTAAAGATTCAGACGGAAACCCGCGATATATGTCTACTTGGGGAACAGATACCGATCCCAAACAAATTGTCACTAATGGTCCTTATAAGCTAGAAAGTTATAATCCTAGTCAGCGTTTGGTATTCCGCAAAAATCCCAATTACTGGCGCAAAGATAAGCAAGGCAATTCTCAGCCGTATATTGAAAGAGTTATCTGGCAAATTGTCGAATCTACCGATACATCGCTGCTGCAATTTCGTTCGGGAGGCTTGGATCTAGTTGGTGCTACTCCCGTCAGTTTTTCCTTACTTAAAAAAGAAGAAAAACGAGGAAAATTTACGATTTATAATGGTGGTGCTGCTTACGGTCAAAGTTTTATTACTTTTAATCTTAATAAGGGTAAAAGAAACGGCAAGCCTTTAATAGATCCAATTAAATCGCGGTGGTTTAATACAGTAGAATTTAGACAAGCGGTATCTTATGCTATCGACCGTCAAACTATAATTAATAATCTGTTTCGTGGCTTGGGAGAACCTCAAAATTCACCCGTTGACGTGCAAAGTAAATATTATCTTTCTCCCAAAGATGGTTTAAAAGTCTACAATTACGAACCAGAAAAAGCTAAGAAATTGTTATTAAAAGCTGGATTTAAGTACAACGCTCAAAATCAATTGCTAGATGGAGATAACAACCGCGTTCGTTTTACATTGCTAACAAATGCGGGAAGCAAGACGGCGGAAGCAATGAGCGCCCAAATTAAACAAAACTTAAGCAAAATTGGCATCCAAGTAGACTTAAGTGCGATCGCATTTACAGTAATTGGTGAAAAACTGCACAATACCCTCGATTGGGAATGTTATTTTGGCGGTTTAATTGGTTCGGGGGTAGATCCTAATGATGGTGCAAATGTCTGGCTAACTGAAGGTGGATTGCATAGCTTCAATCAAGCCGCACAAGTTGGCGAAGAACCGATAGAAGGGCGCGTAGTGTCTTCTTGGGAGAAAGAAATTGCCGATTTATATATCAAAGGGGCGCAGGAATTTGACGAAGCTAAACGTAAAGCAATTTACGATGAAACTCAGCGCATTACTCAAGAGTATTTACCTTACATATACCTAGTTAATCCCTTGTCTATGGCGGCGATCCGCGATCGCATTCAAAATGTAAAATTCTCGGCTTTAGGCGCATTTTGGAATATCTACGAACTTAAAGTAGACGAGTAGTAGGGGCGTAATGCCTTACGTCCCTACAAGGCGGGAAACCTTGTAGACTAGAGAAATTTAGTAACTTTGCTAGAGATGTTTGCAATGTTTCCTTTGATGCGGCGGTGGTTGGTTGGATTATTAACGGTGGTAATTGCGATCGCGCTTAGTGGCTGCAATCCTAATGATTTCAAGTCTCAAGCCGCGCAAGTAACCCAAATAGTTGCTCGAACTCCTGGCGATCCGCAGAGTTTTAATTATGCTTTAAACCAATCATCCCCTAGTGTTTTTGGGTTTATTTATGAGGGAATGATTGTAGAAAACGGCAAAAATGGCGAAATAGAACCAGGAATTGCTCAATCTTGGGAAACTTCTACCGATGGCAAACAGATTGTTTTTACCCTTAAACCGGGCTTAAAATGGTCGGATGGAGAACCTTTAACCGTTGATGATGTTTTATTTACTTACAATGACATCTACTTAAACGAGCGGATTCCTACAGATTTTCGAGATATTATCCGCGTTGGTGAAAGTGGTGCTTTACCAAAAGTTCGCAAAATAAGCGATCGCCAAGTAGAATTTTCGGTTCCAGAACCTTTTGCACCTTTTTTAAGAACCGTTGGCGGCGTGGCAATTTTACCCAAGCATTCCTTACAAAAATCTATAACTACAAATAATAGCGAGGGAAAACCTCAGTTTTTATCAACCTGGAGTACCGACGCAGACCCCAAAACCGTTATTGGCAATGGTCCTTATATGCTAGAAAGCTACGCCACAAATCAAAGGGTGGTATTTCGGCGTAACCCTTACTACTGGCGTAAAGATGCTCAAGGTAATGCTTTACCCTATATTGAAAGATTGATTTGGCAAGTTGTCGAATCTCCCGATACAGGCTTAATTCAGTTTCGTTCTGGTGGCTTAGATATTTTAGAAATTGGTCCCGCAACTTTCCAATTGCTAAAACGCGAAGAAAAGCGCGGAAAGTTCACAATTTATGATGGTGGCCCTGACTTTGGGACTAATTTTATTACCTTCAATCTCAATAAAGGCAATAGAAAAGGCAAACCCTTAGTAACTCCGATTAGATCGCGCTGGTTTAATACGGTCGCTTTTAGACAAGCTGTAGCTTACGGACTCGACCGCCAAGCGATGCTAAATAACGTTTATCGAGGAATTGGTGAATTTCAAGATTCGCCCATTTCTGTCCAAAGTCCTTACTATTTTTCCCCTAAACAAGGATTGAAAGTTTACGATTACAACCCCGAAAAATCAAAGGAATTACTACTAAAAGCCGGATTTAAGTATAACAATACAGGTCAATTGCTAGACGCAGAGGGAAACCGAGTGCGATTTACCATGCTAAGTCAGGCAGGAAATAGAACTGTAGATGCGATTGGTTCTCAAGTCAAGCGCGATATGAGTAAGATTGGTATTCAAGTAGATTTTAATCCAGTAGATTTTGCTGTACTTATAGACCGAGTTACAAACTCTTTAGAATGGGAATGTTATTTTGGGCTAATTACGGGCGGTATTGAGCCAAATAGCGGGGCTAATGTGTGGCTTCCTGATGGTGGCTTTCATCCCTTTAATCAACAACCGCAACCAGGACAACCACCCATAGAAGGACGAGAAGTAGCGCCTTGGGAAGCAGCAATTGGGCGCTTGTATATTCAGGGAGCAAAAGAAATAGATGAAACCAAGCGTAAAGCTATCTATGCTGAAACTCAGCGTTTGGCGCAAGAATATTTACCTTTTATTCATTTAGTCAATCCTTTAGCTTTAGCCGCCATGCGCGATCGCCTAGACAATACCAAATTTACGGCTTTAGGTGGAACTCTCTGGAATATTTACGAAATGAAAGTTGCCGAAGATTAGGATTAAAACGCAAGCAAACCTTAAAATGACCCTTTTAATTCCAAAGAAGCAAGCGCTCGCAGCTTTTTGGGCATAGATTTAGCTAAAGAGACTTTTAATCGGTGAAAAATTTAATCATATAAACCCGACCGATGTCAAAAAAAGCTTCAATCCCCTATAAGGACTGAAGCTTTAGCTAAATTTTATTTCTACCTAGAGATGCTATTTAGTTACTAACTGTGGTGTTACTGTTTCGGTTTCTGATGGCAAGCCGTACATTGAGCTATATAAACTCACGTACTCTTTAGCCGATTGTTCCCAACTAAAATTCTCACTCATACCACGCTGCTGCAAGGCTTTCCAGTTTTCTTTATACTGAAAGCCCTCCCAAGCCCTGACCATACAAGTGTAAAGGTCTAAGGGTTCGTAGCGATCGAAACAATAACCTGTACCCCTATGGTTGCTCGGAACGTGATGAGAAACCGTATCAACAAGCCCTCCCGTGCGGCGAACAATGGGGACGCATCCGTAACGCAAAGCCAACATTTGACTGATACCGCAAGGCTCAAATCGACTAGGCATCAAGAAAGCATCGCTACCCGCGTAAATTCGCCGCGCGATCGCATCGCTATAAAGCAAATAAGTTGCCATCCGTCCGGGATAACGCGAAGCAAGTTGCCATAATTGAGTTTCGTAGTAGCGATCGCCCGTTCCTAACAATACAAACTGAGCATCGGTATAAGCGAGGAATCTGTCTAAGGTTTGCAATACTAAGTCAATACCTTTTTGTTCCACTACTCTTGTCACCATCCCCACTAAGAAAGCCTGGGAATTGACTTCTAAGCCTACTTCTTCTTGCAAAGCAATCTTATTTGCGGAACGTTTTTCTAAAGTCTCAGCGTTAAAGGTTTGAGTGATGTACTTATCATCTTCTGGGTTGTACGTTTCTATATCAATCCCGTTAACAATTCCCGACAATTTGCCGCTAATAAAAGACATCAAACCTTCTAGAGTTTCGCCATAGGCTGGGGTTTTAATTTGCTCGGCGTAAGTTGGCGAAACCGTATTAACGCGATCGGCAAACTGTACCGCCGCCGCCATTGTATTGTGTCCTTGCATATACCAAGGACACCAAGTAATTTTTTCCAAATACCACCGCCAAGGCCCTTGATAGGCGAGGTTGTGAATCGTAAAAACAGTCATGATATCGGGAGATTGATTCATCCACACCGGAATCATACCTGTATGCCAATCGTGACAGTGGATAATTTCTGGTTTCCAATAATTCCAGCAAAATTCCGCCGCGCCATTGGCAAACAATGTAAACCGCCAATCTTCATCATCTCCAGAATAAATTCGACGCGGCGAGAAGGCAGGATGAGCAAACAAATACAAAGGTACATCTGTACCAGGTAACACTGCTTCGTAGACGGAAAAAGATTGAAACATTGCCGAACCATACCAAACTGGTTCAGAGGGAATCGGCATTTTATCGGGCAAAAAACCGTAACAAGGCATGAATATTCGCACATCATGCCCCATTGCTCTGAGCATCTTTGGTAAAGCACCAACTACATCTCCCATTCCACCGACTTTAGCAACGGGGGCTGCTTCGGCTGCAACAAATAGAATTCGCATTGCGATTTTGGCGTTTTCTTTGAATTAGTACCGTCATCATATTAGACTTCGGGCAAAAATCGGAGAAAGAATAAGAGGCAAATTAATCTTTTAAGAGCATTAAGAGGAGGTCTTAAAAGTGTTAAATGCTACTCGAACTACCTCCATAGCCCCCTAATCTTCGGGGGACTTTAAGTTAATCTCTCCCAGAATTGGGGGATTTAGGGAACAAATGCAACATATTTGATAATTCTCAGACATCCTCAAAGACTTTTGCCGTAGATGCTCTAAAGTACCATATACCTGCAAAAAGCAGGATAGTTTTATACAAACATAAAGAAAGAATTGGGATTATATAGAGGAGGGATAACGAACGAGCGATGAATTTGAGCAAACAATCGTCGAGCGTGCTATTTAATCGCTGGGATCAACAATAGCTAGAGAAAGGCAATTCGTTACTGATTCTAGTCAGTTTTACCAAAGCTGTATCAGTGCAGTATCCGCGTCTGTCACGATCACAGCATTGCCGGGAAAAACAAAACCTATATCCCACAACAAAAGTATAGCAGTCAAGTACAACGCTTTTAAGCTAACCAATTTCACTAAGCCTTCTCTCCACTCTGCTTTTTAAGGGGAATCTAGATCGTCAGCTACCAAATAATAACTTTTGAATTATCTTCCAAAACCAGAACCTACTTTTTTAGAAGTTTTGTTTTTAGATTTAGATTTATTAACTTCTGCTACAGCCTCCTCAAATAAGTTGTTTAAATGTATTGGTACGCTGGCAGTTTCTGGTAATTCTGGCTCTAAAGGCTTATCAAATTTGTCTTGTAAAATTGTCGGCAGTTTGTCAATTTTAAAATCGGGACTTTCTAGAAACTGCTGCAAGATTATTTCTAATTGCTGCGGATATTGTTGGGCTAATCTTTGCCAAATAAACACATTAATTGTAGGGTTTTCTAAATAATATCGCATAAGTTTTTCGGCTCCTTCGATACTTTGCCAATCTGGAGCTTCAAGCATGGTTTTAAACTTACTATAAGTAGGCAAAAACATTTGCCCCCAGCGCGGATGAGATAATGATGTTACTTGTTCTGCTTTTTTTAATTCAGCAGGCAATTCAATTTTAGGCGCTACCATTTTAGTCGGGCTTTTTTTATCGAACAGTTGCGCGACAACTTTTGCATCTGTACCAGATTCTTTAGCTACAGCTTCAATTTCTGCTTCGTCCAACCCTACATCCTGCGCTAATTCTGCCAAAGATTTAGTATCATCAATACCTGCGGCACTTAGGCTCTGCTTCATTAATATCTCTTGAAACTCGGCAACTTTTTTATTAAGTTGATATCCTGACATTGTAATTTCATCGCTACCGAAAAATTCGATAAATTGCTGATGATACTCGGCTACCGATTGCCAAGCTTGTTGTAACAATTCTGGCGCATCGCCATAAAGAGAATGTTTGTAATTATCTTTAAAGTTTCCAATGGCTACCGCTAATTTTGGTTTACCTAATTTACCGAGAATTGTAGATTTACTAAAAAATATCCAATAATCATTAATCGGCGCAATCCGAGCAAGTAAAATATCTCCTACTTGACAGCGCGACAAATCCTTAATAGCTTGAGAGTTATTTGGTTTAACAATATAGTTTTTAGTGGTGAGCCAATTTTGGAGTTCAAACCCATCGCTCAAAACTTGTACTACTGCAAATAAACCCATAAAACTGCGCCGCCAATCACTAATTAACGCGCGATCGCTCTCTATCAATTTTGGCTGACTTTCAATGAATAAATCTAAGGGAGTGCGATCGCCAACTTTACCCTCAATAATAAAACTGTCAACAATCAAGTCTTGCTGATTATCCCCGCTTTTACGCCGCGACTGCTCGGCTGCATAAGCTTCTAGGCTTGTTGCGAGTTTTCCTTTCGCCTCCAAAACAAAATCAACTAAAGCCTGCTTTACTTGGTACGACTTCTCTAATATTGCATCCACGACTTATGCTCACTGAATATTATCTCTATAGGTTAAACGGATTCAGTTAGCAATTATTCTCAATAAGACTAGCTTGTTGACACTTGGTCGATAAATTTATTAGAATTATCAACTAGAAAGCTTTCTTGAGAATGTCTTTATGAGTGTTTACACGGCTGGCTCCCTCAAAGCAGAACTCCACGATCGCGGTTGGCGGTTGACTCCTCAACGAGAAACTATCCTGCACGTTTTTCAAAAACTCCCTGAAGGAGAACACCTTAGCGCTGAGGATCTGTACCATCAATTAGAAACCGTAGAGCAAGCAAAAGGTATTAGCCTATCTACCATCTATCGAACTTTGAAGTTGATGGCAAGAATGGGTATTTTGCGCGAACTCGAATTAGGGGAAGGACATAAACATTACGAACTAAACCAACCCTATCCTCACCACCACCATCATTTAATTTGCGTCCGGTGCAATAAAACTATTGAATTTAAGAACGATTCAATTTTAAAAATGGGCAGTAAAACGGCGGAGAAAGAAGGTTATCACTTATTAGATTGTCAACTAGCAATTCATGCGGTGTGTCCCTCTTGCCAAAGAGCGTTGATGCCTTTGTAGACTTTAGTCTGTCACTCGCTCTGTATTACCTGCTTTTACCCATCCTTCCAACTCGCCATCTTCTAAACGAACGCGCTGCCATTTTTGGTCTTGACTTTGTTCCAAAACTACAATTTGTTGGTTGTAATCTAAGCTACCAACTCTTTGCGCTTCTAAACTTGGTTCGGTGCGGAGGCTTAAGCCGTCATTCCATGTCACCCGCGCCAAATAAGTACCAGAGGCTAAAGGTGAGGGGGAAGGCTTGCTACTTTTAGCAGAAGTTGGTTTCTTAGCCGCCGCAGGCGCAGGAGTTTTAGTTAGCGGAATATTTGCCTTTTTTTTGACCGCATTAGTATCGTTAGCAAAAATTGGCTTAGGCGGCGGTGTTGAGGAACGGTTGATAAATATAAGTGCTAAAGCCACGCTACCACTAACTAATAAAGCGATCGCAACTATAAACCCTAAAACTAATTTAACTAAACCTTCTGTAAACCTCATTAATCCTACCTCCTATCAATTACGGCAATTGTCGCCCAATGCGATCGCTTAACGGATTGTGTTTTGATGCTAAACGAGCTTTACCAGCTTTTGCCCACTCTTGCAAAAATTCAATTTGTTCAGTAGCAGTACGGGCTAAGGGGATAATTTGACTAGCGGCTTCTAAAATATCATCGCTGGTAAAGTCGCGGTTTTGACTAAAGCCGATGTGCATAGCTTCCACTAAAGTTTGCTCAATTTCCGCGCCAGAAAAGTCGGGAGTTTCGTAAGCTAGGCGTTCCAAGTCGTAATTATTGAAGTTGTGCGATCGCAATCTTGATAAATGCACTGTAAAAATTTCTTTTCTTTCTTCCTGACTTGGTAAGCCGACAAAAAATATTTCATCAAACCGTCCTTTGCGCAACATTTCCGGCGGTAGGGCTTGAATATCGTTCGCTGTAGCCACGACAAACACCGGAGATGTCTTTTCAGCCAACCAAGTTATAAACGTGCCAAACACGCGGCTAGTAGTCCCCGCATCGCCTTTACTACCTAGTCCCGAAAATGCCTTATCAATTTCATCAATCCACAAAATGCAAGGCGCTAGGGCTTCGGCTACTTGGATCATTTGGCGAGTGCGAGATTCTGATTCCCCTACCAAACCTGCAAACAAGCGCCCTACATCTAGCCTTAATAAAGGTAAATGCCAATGATGAGCGATCGCTTTGGCGGTAAGAGACTTCCCCGTACCTTGAATTCCTACCAGCAGCAGCCCGCGCGGGTAGGGTAAACCGTAGGCTCTAGCTTTTTCGGTAAATCCACCACCCCGCCTTAACAACCAGTCTTTAAGGTTGTCTAATCCGCCGATATCGGTGATTTTTTCAGTGGTGGGGTAAAAGTCTAGTATTTGAGTTTGGCGGATAGTTTGGCGCTTTTCTTCTAAAACCAATTCCACGTCTTCTGGTTGCAATTCGCCATGAGATGCGATCGCTCTTGCTAATACTCGGCGAATCCGCTCCATTGACAAACCTTGACAAGAGCGGACTAATTCATCTAAAAACTTTGTACTGATTGATTGCCCTGTAGCTAATAACAATCGCTCAATTTCGAGCTTAATATCTGGCGGCGCGGGTAAAGGAAACTCTAACACCGTCAGCACCTCCCCCAAGTCTTCGGGGATGGCAATTTTTGGCGATAGAATTACAACGTTTTTCGGCTGAGATTTTAATAATTTTGCTAAATTGCGGAGTTTGCGCGACACCGAAACATCTTCTAAAAAGCGGTGAAAGTCTCGCAATACAAACACGGCGGCGGCGCTAGCGGGGAGCTTTTCGACAAATTCTAATGCCTGTACGGGGTTGCGCCGACCAAAACCCGCATCGTTGGGATTTCCTTGGTAACCGTCCACAAAATCCCAAGTGTATACTGCTCGATTTCCTTGCTTCTGTGATTCTTCTTTAATTACTACTTCTACTCGTTCCTCCTCGTAAGTAGGAATATAAATCAAAGGATAACGGGCGCGCAAAAGTAGTTCAAATTCATTACGGAAGCTCATGTTAGGGTATTTGCTTTTTTAATGCTTCCAAAGAAGCCCAACGGCGATCGCCTATTTTTTCGGCACTGTTGCTAATATCGGCAGGTATACCCGCGCAATCTTTCTCGCACAACTGTTTTTGGGGCATTTCCAAACACAATTGCTCGTACAGCCACTCTATAGGATTAAAGTAGCCTTGAGGCGACAAACTTTCGATTAAATCTTCGATAGCTACCTCTTTATCTATCGCACCTTCGTAAGGAAGACTTGCAGATTCATCTAGCCAAATCATTTCGGAAGTATCAACCATCAAACGATGATTGTATTGCTTCAAGCAACGATGGCAAGTTAAGGTGACAATGGTTTCAGCTTTACCTGACACCTCTAAATAATTGCCTTGATGCTGAACTTTAACTCTCCCGCGCACCGGAGTTAAGGTTTCTAAACCAGGGACAAATTCTTGTATTGGTACTACCTCAGTTCTCTCTGGTGCTTTTGTCAGTTGGGGAATGTAAATTGCCTCCATAGGAAGTTTGCCTCGCCCTCAATAAACGCTAATTTTGATTGTGGCAAAAATTAAAGTTTTTTAGCCAAGATTATCTTGCGCTCTTAGTCTGACAACAAGATGACGGTGGGGTTCTTTGCCACGACTAAAAGTTTCCAATTCTGGGTACTCTTGCAAAATTGTGTGAATTTGGCGACGTTCGGCAGAGGATAAAGATTTAATTTCTACTTCCTCCATCGATGCTTGTACCTGCTCTTTGGCGTTCAGTGCAAGTTCTTCTAATTCGGCTTGCCTTTTTGCTCTATAACCGTTCAACTCAATAATATAAAAGCCTACGGGTTCAGCGTGGTTTAAGTTTAAACTGGCATTTGCTAGGTATTGAATGCCGTCTAATACCGCCCCTTGAGAACCTGTCAGCGTTTCTATTTGCTCTCTACTCAGGTTTGTTTCATCAATAGTCAACCAGTAGCTATCTACTGCTTCCTCCCCTGGTTTATGGGTGCTGCTATTGCTTTCTACGTCTGCTTTCACATCCGCAGGTATTCCAGATAATTGCAGCAGTGTTTTTAACCACTGCTGACCTTGCTCCATTGCACTATCAGTCATTTTTAACCCGAAGCTTTTTTCTTACTACGATTTGGCTCAAAGGGAAGCGATTCTCTATCTTTAGCCTCAGCTACTTTTGCATCTGCTTCCACTATTTTTTGCAGGTTTTCGGGCAAAGGTTCGCGGGAAACGATCGCAGTTTGCAAGGTTTGAAATATATTTGCAATCAGCATATACATCAAAACTCCCGCCGGAAGTGGGAAAAATAGAAACATCCCCGAAAAAATAATTGGCGTAATTTTATTTACGGTTGCTTGCTGAGGATTGCCACCCGTCGCACCTTGTCCCGATAAATTTTGGCTCAAGTAAAGGCTCAAACCAAAACCGACAATCATACCGACAATATCCCAGTGAATTGTCCCATCATCGTCAAATGCGCCAACTCTGCCCAAGGCATCAATAAACAAAAATCCTTTATTGCTGGCAAGTCCCGGAATTGTGCCTTGAATTGTAGCTTCTCCTGGTGCTAGGGCTTCTATATTACCGTTAGCATCTATTTGTACTCGATCGCTACCTTTGGTCACTTTTAAAGTGGGTACGAGCGTAGAATCAGGATGCTCGGATTCTAAAGCGGTTAAAGTTTTACCTTCTACTGTTTGAAATTCAACCTTTGTTTTTTCGCCCACGCCTAAATTATTTCCACCTGGTAAAACGGCAATAATCGGCGCGTGAACTCCATCAGCAATGTAAATGTTTTGTGGTGGAGTTGTAAAAGCTTGGGGTTGAACCCGCTCAATTTGTTCTTGAGGCAATACTTGCAAATTGATGTTGTAATTAATATCTGAAAAAGGCGAACCTCGCAAAGTTGCAAATAAAGCAAATAGTACGGGCATCTGTACCAATACAGGCAAACAGCCAGCTAAAGGATTGCCAAATTCCTTATATACACCGCTCATTTCTTCCTGCAATTTGGTCGGATTGTCTTTGTAGCGCTCTTGAAGTTCTTTAACTCGTTTTTGCATCAACGGTTGAGTAACTCTCGTGCGCCGCATATTCCGAATCGATCCAGCGCTTAGAGGATAAAGCGCAAAGCGAATTACTAGCGTTAAGGCGACAATTGCTAGTCCATAACTTGGCACGATCCCGTAGAAAAAATCTAGGATCGGCAGCATCACGTTGTTAGAGAGAAACCCTATACCAAAATCCATTTATGTGAACTTAACCTAAAATATGTTAATTTGTCTGAATTTAATTTATCCGATACTGGTGGATATTTACGGGTAGTATTAGCCGTATATATTTTTTGGTAATGATTGGCTCTTAACTAAACTAGCCAATCACAAACAAAGTTTAGTTGTCCGCCGTTGTACTTACTTTAGGATTTTTGAGAGCTACTTTATCGTTGATGTATTCGTAAATCTCCCGAAACTTTGGTACGGCTCGTAGTTCTAAACGGCTACCATCTCGTAAAGTTATTACCATATCTCCCCACGCGCCAAGTCCGCGAGGAACCTTTGCTATCTTGACAATTTCTGAATAAATAATATCCGTGCGATCGCGTCCTAGCCAACCTCCAGTAATAGTAATGCGGCGGTTTGTAATCCGGTAGCGCAACCACAAAGCCCTCACAATCGCGCCCACTGTCAAAGGTAAAGCTACAATTGTTAACCCAATAATTAACCCAAATATCAACTCGCCTACGTGAGGGCCACCCTCGTAGTAAACATCTTCACGAATGCCCATTTATTACCTCTGCTTTCGCCAACAACTGCTCTAATTCTTGCAGAAATTGTTGATAATCGCACTTACTGGTTACAGCTTGGGGTTGTACCACTACAACTAAACTCCAACCTGGCGTTATTTGCGGTAATAGAAATCTAAATGCCGCTCGGATTTGCCGCTTGATGCGGTTGCGAATTACGGCACGTTTGCTAACTTTTGTACTGATAGAGATACCAATGCGAGTTGCGCCTATAACTTTTTTAGCTGGGATTATTTGCATACGTAAAGCTCTCAAAGTTAAATGAGAGCTTTTGAGACGGATTCCTTCCCGAAATAGGGTTTGGAAGTCGTGCCGATTTTTAAGTCGATTTACTTTCGGTACCACAATACATTTTAAGAAACGCTGAGGCGATGCCGCCCTTTGCGACGACGAGCGCTAATTACATTTTGTCCGTCTGGGTTACGCATCCGAGCGCGAAAGCCTGATGTTCTCTTTCTTTTGCGGCAAGTACCGCCCAATGTTCGTTGCATAATTTATGCCCTAAATTTTGTCAAAAAGTCACAATCTATAATATTACCACTAAAGTTGCTAAGAAATGCTAAGAATCCAAGTACCTACATAACGCAGAAGCGGTACATCGCCAGGAGAGAGGATTTGACAATTGAAATAATACGTACCGCCAAAGCCTGGGTTTTTGACGTTAGAAAGTACCAACTCTACCCGACTTGCGGCGGGGACTGGCTCTACAGGGTAAATTTCTAAAGAGCGGTTTTCTTTATTCCAAACTACTTCTTTTAAAGGCACAGCTTTACCTTTGATGCGAATTTCAACTTTATCGGTGTCAAAAGTGCCTTTGTAATAATCTGGATAAGTGACAGAAAATTGAGCTACGGCTAATTTTAACTGCTTGGGTGGAATCCTTAAGCGATAGCGATCCCAGCCGCCAGCTTGTCCGCCAAAGTCTAATCGGAATGGTAATTGATTTTCGCGCTTGACACCGCTAAAAATTGTGAATCCAGGTAAACTTTGAGCCGAAATTAGGGCGGGAAACCCAGCGACTAAACAACTGGTTACAGCTAAGGCAGAGAGAAAGCGTCGCGTAGATTTTTTTGCAAACATTGATTTGGAGTAAGTTTTTGTACTTATAATTTACTACTTGCTTAACAATGTTAGACGGCAAAGTTAGCAAAAAGTGCCTTAAGCTAGGTTTAAAACTAGCTAGTGCCAAGCATGAAACTGTCAAATATTAAGGAATTTTGCGATAAAAATCAAAAATAATCATCACCCAAACCTCAGCTAAATAAGCTAAATTATCCAAAACTATTGAAGATAAGCGATCGCACCCCAAACATTGATGAAATTATAAAAAATTCTAAAGACAAAGTTTCTTAAGTTAGATATAGACCTAAGATGGGCAAAATGTGCAACTTTAAAAAAGGAAACTGTTGCTCAATGCGTGTCTAAAGACTATCACTAATTTAATTGGTCTAAGGCACATTCTATTGCTGCCACTGCCAGAAAGTCGGTAAGTACAAAAATTTAACCTAATTTAAACCTGGCAAAGAACAAGTTTTCCCGATTTTAAGGAGATGAAATGAGAATAGCGGTTGCCAAAGAAATTGAAGTCGGCGAACGTCGCGTTGCTTTAATACCTGAAACAGTAGCGCGATTAGTAAAAAATGGCTTAGAAGTATGGGTAGAAACGGGCGCAGGTGATCGCTCTTTTTTCACCGATGCAGCCTATGAAGCAGCCGGAGCAAAGATTGTAGCTGATAGTGCGGCAATTTGGGGCGAGGCGGATATATTGCTCAAAGTTGGTTTACCCCAAGAGCGAGAAGACGGCAGACAAGAAATTGATTTGCTCAAAGATGGAGCGGTGTTAATTGCTTTTCTCAACCCCTTGGGAGTGCCAGAAATTGCTCAAAAGTTAGCAGACAAAAAAGTTACAGCTTTTGCTATTGAACTTATTCCCCGCAGCAGTAGAGCGCAAAGTATGGATGCTTTATCATCCCAAGCATCGGTAGCTGGTTACAAGTCGGTACTAATTGCGGCGGCGGCTTTGCCTAAATACTTCCCGATGCTAACAACAGCAGCCGGAACTATTGCCCCAGCAAAAGTATTTGTAATGGGCGCAGGGGTAGCAGGGTTGCAAGCGATCGCTACAGCGCGGAGATTGGGCGCAGTGGTAGAAGCTTTTGATATTCGTCCCGCCGTTAAAGAAGAAGTGCAAAGCTTGGGAGCTAAGTTTGTCGAAGTAAAACTAGAGGAGGAAACTGTAGCCGCAGGTGGTTATGCTAAAGAAATCTCTGCCGATGCTAGACAACGCACTCAAGAAGTAGTCGCCGAACACATCAAGCAGTCAGATGTAGTAATTACAACGGCTCAAGTACAAGGTAAAAAAGCACCCTTACTTGTAACCGAGGAAATGGTAGCGCAAATGAAGCCGGGATCGGTAATTGTCGATTTAGCAGCAGAACAAGGTGGAAATTGCGCCCGTACCGAGCCAGGAAAAGACGTACAATGGCACGGCGTGACAATTATCGGCACAATAAATTTACCTTCTTCCATGCCCGTCCATGCCAGCCAGATGTATTCAAAAAACTTGGCTACATTGGTGCAGTATTTAGTTAAAGACAACGCCCTCAACCTCGATTTTGCGGACGACATTATCAATTCTGCTTGCATTACACACGGCGGCGAGATTCGCAACCAAAGAGTGCGCGATGCTTTAAATACTGCTAGTGCAACCGTAGGCAATTAGTGGCATTGTCCAATTTAGGCGTGAATGCGATCGCGATTTAAAAACCTAGGTAGAGGCGTTGCAGTGCAACGTCTCTACCAAAATTTACAAATTTAATCGGTAATGCCTAATTAGTTTTTAATCAGGAGACTTATAACGATGACCGAAGCATTAATTGCTGCCTTATTTGTGTTTGTTTTAGCATCTTTTGTTGGCTTTGAAGTAATCAACAAAGTACCGCCAACCTTGCACACGCCTTTGATGTCTGGTGCTAACGCTATTTCGGGAATTGCCGTAATTGGCGCGTTAGTTGTCGCTGGGAGTAGGGACTTAAATACCAGCGTCATTTTGGGATTGATTGCAATTGTACTAGCAACTATCAACGTTGTGGGTGGCTTTTTGGTTACTGACCGGATGTTGCAAATGTTTAAAAAGAAGGAGATTAAAGCATAGTGAGCGATTTTTTGCCAACGGGGATACAGCTAACTTATTTAGTTGCAGTGTCTTTATTTATCATCGGTTTAAAACAACTAGGTTCTCCAGCTACAGCGCGTAACGGTAACTTGTTAGCTTCTGGGGGAATGCTGCTAGCGGTGGGGGCAACTCTATTAGATCGGCAAGTATTGAATTATGAGATGATTTTGGTAGGTTTAGCAATTGGTTCGCTAATTGGCGCGATCGCAGCCCAAAGAGTTGCCATGACTGAAATGCCCCAAATGGTAGGTTTGTTGAATGGTTTGGGCGGTTTAGCATCAGCACTTGTAGCGGTAGCTGAGTTTTGGCGCTTAATTGGCAATGGCGAAGCTATAGCTTTAGATGCCAATATTTCCATGCTGCTAGATGTATTTATTGGTGGTGTCACCTTTACGGGCAGTATGGTAGCTTTTGCGAAGTTGCAAGGTTTAATTAGCGGCTCTCCGATTACTTTTCCCTTACAGCAACCAATTAATATTTTGTTGCTGATTGGGTTTGTAGTTGGTAGCGGTTTCTTAATAGTAACGCCAGAAAATGTACCTTTATTTCTCGGTGTAGTTGCTTTATCGCTACTGCTAGGGGTGCTATTTGTTATCCCCATCGGTGGCGGCGATATGCCTGTAGTTATTTCGCTATTGAATTCCTTATCGGGAGTAGCAGCAAGTGCGGCGGGCTTTGTAGTCATGAACAATATGCTAATCGTCGCTGGCGCATTGGTAGGCGCGTCTGGATTGATTTTGACTCAGATTATGTGTAAGGCAATGAATCGCTCGTTATTTAGCGTTCTATTTGGCGCTTTTGGCGGCGGTGGAGTTGCAAGCGGTGGTGCAGGAGCAACAGCAACAGATAAAACTGTCCGTAGTATCGATCCTGAAGAAGGCGCAATGATGCTAGGTTATGCTCGTTCGGTTGTAATTGTTCCGGGCTATGGTATGGCAGTGGCTCAGGCACAGCATAGCGTGCGTGAATTAGCCGATCAATTAGAGCGGATGGGTGTAGATGTCAAATACGCCATTCACCCTGTTGCGGGGCGGATGCCGGGGCATATGAACGTATTATTAGCCGAGGCAAATGTTCCCTATCCTCAGCTATCGGATATGGATGATATCAATCCTCAGTTTGAACAAACCGATGTAGCTTTAGTAATTGGCGCAAATGATGTAGTCAATCCCGCCGCTCGTCACGATACCGCTAGTCCAATTTATGGGATGCCAATATTAGAAGTAGACAAAGCGAAACAGACAATTGTCATTAAGCGCGGTATGAGTGCGGGTTTTGCTGGGATAGAAAATGAATTGTTCTACAAAGACAAAACTACTATGCTATTTGGCAGCGCTAAAGATATGGTTGCAAAGCTAGTCGCTGAAGTAAAGCAGCTTTAAAAGCAACGAATTACTTTAGGCAATATATAGACATAAATAAATAATATTTAGGTAGCTTGCTGATGAGGTTTTAAACTTATTAGCAAGCTATTTTGTTTATATTTGGAATGACTTGTTTTTTACTGATAGCACTGATTATTATGTGCAACCACTATCTTTATCTTTATCGGTGCGAAGCGCTCCTAATAAAGTAGATACAAATACGCAGCGCTTGATACCACTAGGTTCATTACGCACAATCAAAGTAATTCTGCGAAACGGTGGATTGGTACTGCCGTTGTATTCAAACTGTCTTCGATAATAACCAGTTTGGCTGTTATCCAAAGTTGTGCTAGTTGTATCTATAGCAATAGTGTTAGCATTTTCTCCAATCAGAGTTTGCCAATTCGTAGCATTACTACAACTGGTAGTAACATTACTTACAGGTACGCTACGAGTAGACCATAAAACTTTAGTGCCATCGTCACGAAAGCAAGTTTCCCAGGCACGTTTTTCTTTTTTGGCATTACTTTGAGCTTCGCGGATTGAGCGGTAAGCTTGGTCTTGGGCTGTGTTGAGCCGACGAGTTTGTATAAATGACAGCCAGCTAGGAACTGCGATCGCACTCAAAATTCCCACTATTAGCACTGTTACCAACACTTCAAGCAGTGTAAAACCCTGATTTGAGTAGTAAAACTGTTGATTTTTCATACACTGATCAATTTTATTAAGGGTTACATTTGCTTGTTTGCTCAGTTTGCATCGACCCTAAAAGAGTTACTATTTTGACACATCTTCTAGTCGATTCCAATATTGTGGTGGAGTTATTTGCTGTAGGTATGCCAACCGCTATAACCGAATTAATAAGACCAGAGGATGATAAGTTACCACTATAGTCAAAACTAATTGTTTGAGATGTAGTTGAACCATAAGTAATAGTTGTACTTACAGTGTCAATCCCAGTAATGTTTGTACCTAGCAATAATTGCCCTGGTTTGATACTTGAATCTTTAACCAAATTTCCCCAGATGGCAGTACTATTATTAGGATAAATAGCAACTTCTGGTACTTGGTTTGTGGATTTAAAACTTACACTGTAACTAAGTTTGTTTTTTTTAGCTTCGCTTTGAGCTTGCCTTATCGCCTGCAAAACTGCATCATTTATAACATTAGCGCGTCGTTGAGCGACAAAGTTTAGCCAGCTTGGTGCGGCGATCGCACTCAAAATTCCAACTATGATTATAACCACTAGCATTTCGATCAGGGTAAAGCCGGATTGAAAATGAACTGGCGAGTTCTTTACCAAAACCATCTGCATACTTAGTGATGGAGATTTATTACATTTTAACGTTGCTATGTTTGATTTAAAATGGAGCAAAAATTTGAATATAAATGAAATTTTCATACTCTTTTGTTTAATTTTCTACTTCCGTTCTGAGTATGTATAAAAAAGATTAGTTAACACTTAAAAAACTACGTCCTTTAACTTGAATATTTGCAGTTGGAAAATAAGTAGACTGACTTGTAGTATAGGTGTTACTTTGTTGTATACGGGCAAGGGCATTTCCCCTGATAAAAACTTGCGCCAAAGTTCTAGATGAGTCAATACAAGCATAAAAACCACCAACTAAAGTCGATGGTACTGGTTGAGTTGTCGCAGGACAACTTGGTGTAATTCCAATTGTACTTTGATCGATAAAATCAACTAGTACATCAGCCTTGGCTGTGTAAGCTGCGGATGCTTTCTGCCAACGGTTCATCTTGTCTTGAAGAGTAGTACCTGGCAAGGAGACATCAAAAAGATTAAATCCTGGATCGGATTCTACAAGATTGTTAGGACTAGTAACACCACCCGTTGTAGTAGTAGGAGTGGTAGGATTTATTACTCCGTTTTTGATTTGGAATCTAGCAATACGAGCAGTATTAGACCACTTGTTAGCAGTAGCACCTTTAACTAAGTAGTAGGAAACTAAAGAGTAAACAAAGGTGTCGTCGCAAGAAGGGGCATTTGTCCCAGCGCAGCTAGTAGTAACAGTGTTGGGAATGATTTGCTTTCTAGGTTCGCGCTTCCAAAAAACAAGAATGGGTACACAGGTAGGTGTTGCACTTCCACAACCATCAGCTTCCGCTACAGGTGGAATTTGATCTTTAATACCAGAAGTTGTGCCAGCAGTCAAATTCGAGATGTTATCCAACCCAGTAGCATCGTAGATATAAACTGCTTGTTCCAAATCTTGAGCGATGTAATCAATGGCAGCTTGAATTTCAGCTTCAGAAGTTGCTTTTGCTTGTTCAATACGATCGCGATTTAGAATATCTATCATAAACCCTAATAAAGGTGTAATCACTAGAGTGGCGATAACCATAGCCACCAATAGTTCAATTAGGGTAAAGCCCTGTTCAGAGCGTTTTGGTGCTTTTTTCATTAATTTGGTCAGTAAACCAAGCATGGGTGCGATCGCTCCAATATTAGATATAACTTTGGCAAGCATAATTTAAGTACAACCGCCCAGGCGATTGCAGTAGTCCTGATATACAGGCTGAGAGCTAGTAATTTCTGTAGTCATTTGTAATAGGGGAGCTTTAGGCTTGCCAAGTCCACCAGTAAAAGTAGCTTGCTGTCCTCCTAATTCAAAAGCACCAGAAGTCTTGAAACCATCTGTCCGATAAACTCGTACTCCCATCAAGTAATTTTGGTCATTACTTGTGCGAAAAGATTGAATTACTAAGTCTCTAACACTATTACTGCTACAGCCTGCTGTCTCATCGCCATTAATACAGTACAAACTTAATGTAGTAGTGTTTGCACAGTAATAGTTTGTTGTAGTTGCAGGAGTTGTTATCGGAGGAGTACACGATAAGCTACCTGTAGTATTTGTAGGAGCCGCAATAGCTGCAAAGTTGGAGCGAGCCGATGTAAACACCTTAGTTGTTGCATTCACTTCCGATAGTGTGACAGTGTAGAAGGGAGCAGTAATAGTTCCGGCTTTTACTCCATCAACATAAGCTCTAGCTGCTTGAGACGCTAATTCTATTCGCCTTGCCTGGACTCGTGTAGCTACGGATAAAGCGATCGCGGGGGCGATCGCTGTCATCAAGATCGCAACTACAATTACAGCCATCAAAGACTCAATAATAGTGAAACCCGATTGACTAGATAAAGTAAGAAGTTGCTTTTGTTTGGATGTAATCATAGTTAGTCAGTAGCTACAGAATTTAAAACTGTAGTGCTAGTTATTGATAGAGACTAATAGCTAGACAATTGTTAGGACGTTGGTTGATGGCGGCAGTATAAGCTGTAGCTGGAGGCAATTTTTCTGCGGCACAGAGCAAATTATTCACCCAAGCATCGTCTTGTCCTACTTGCCTAAAAAATTCATCGGGAGGAGTCGTTGGTGGTAGTGTAAATTTTTGGGCAAAAAGGTCTGGAGACTGAGACAAAAGTCCTACATCAAACCCCCATTGCCGAGTTGGTGGAGTGTAATAGCCTCTGCTATTTCCTTTGTAAGAAGTGGAGCTATATCCAAAAATGCTCAGAGTACCATCGTTAGCTGATTGTTTGGCAGCTAGTACATTTGTGAATGGTGCTGTAGCGTAAGCACTGCGACTAAGTTGCATGAAGCTACCCTTAATATTGAGTGGTTTATCTGCCCATCTTTCTATAAAACGTACAAAGTTATGCAGACCCGCTAAATCACCTTCTTCTGGTCGGCTAGGACTGTTGCCTGATACAAAAACAGCATTAATGGTTACGTTGTCAGCCGTTACACGTTGTAACCACTGACCATCGAGATTGCCATCAGTTGGTAAATCGGTACTGCTGTTAGAAGGAGTTCCTTCTGGGCTATGAATTTGGAGGACTGGTACTAATAAAGGCTGACCATTAGACGCAATCGCATAGATTCTAGTATCAGAGCTAAAGTTACTACTGGATGGGATACCATTTACATCCAAAATTCGACCACCTTCAATGATTAAATTATTCCACTTAGGACTTCCAGTGCCTTTGTTAATGAAAGTACCAGCTAGTGTATGAGGGAAGGTTGAACTAACTGTATTCCATTTCATGTTAGAGTTTGCAGCCCAAAATATATTATTTGCCTCAACCCCCTCTCGGACTAATTTAACGCCGCGACAAGTACTACAACCATTAGAATCTCCAAAATCTAGGCTACTTCCAGAGCTTCTAAAGACGAATATGGAATTTTCATTCCCCACAAGTTTGATAATTGTGTCTCCAGTATTCACAGCAAAATCACCGCCTACATCAATAACGTTGACAACAGGTTGAGTAGGAGCAGAAGGATTGCTAGTAAAAACTGTTGTTGTCCCAGCCGCCGCAGGAAATGCGCCAGTAGTTCCAGTTCGAGTAGGCACAACAATGTTATCTGTCGTGGAAGTAGTAGGATTTAGAGCGAGTAAGCCAGTAAGCGTTGCTTGTGCTGCATCATAAGCATTGTTAGCGCCACTGTTACAACTAAGTCCCAAGGTACTACTACTCTTAACTGAAGGACTACTTGTAGCACCATCATTTTTAGTGCATATTGTGTACCCAGAAGCCGGGTTACTTTCTGGTAAGTTAAGGCTAGGTACACCTAGAATATCAGGAGTAGGAGGCGAAACAAGTTTAGTTTCGCCTGTATAGGATAATGGCTGGTCAGTTTCAAATGTGGTATTAAGGTTCGGTTTGCCAGCCCTGTTAGTTGTCGTCTGATACCAAAGAGCATTATCTGCTGTGCGGGGAAGGGTTGCTGTAGCATCAGTGCTGTAAGGAAATTCTTTTATTACACCAAGAGAATTAATTCCTAGTGGTATGGGGGTAGCCTCACCGTTCACATCTGTTAGTTCAAGTGTGTTGTCGCTCTTTCTTTTGAAAGCAAGACGGCGGGCGTAGCGCTCGACATTAGAAGATGGGGCTGTCGCCGTTGTGCCTGCCTGATGGATAGTAGGAACAAAGGGTAGATTAATAGCTCCGGTTGCCTTTAAATTGAGAGTATTAATTACCCAGTCAGATGGAGTGCATAACGAAACAGGTATTTTCGGACAATATTCCATCAAGTATTCAGGAAAATCTACCCGCCTCTGAACTGGTGTTATTGTGTTCGTTAAGTAGGAACTTAGATAACTATCGGTAGTTTTCTCATCAGGATAAGCGTTGTCAGTATTGCTTGTATTCCACCATAAAGCACTGGGAACAAAGCTGTTGTCCCAGAAGCCATTTTTCTTACGAGCTTGAGTGACAGAAGTACCTGCATTATTGTTGAGATCGTAGTCTCCCTGATTGCGGAAACCATCTCGAAAACTGCCCGATAGCAGTACCATAGCATCAGAAATAATAGTTGCAGCGCGCCATTGATCGCCATTACTACCGCAGCCCGTTTGCCCTTTACGACAAGCAAAGTTGGTATTGAGAGTTGTATTACGAGAGTAGAAGTCGCTCCAGTCGTTCTCTAATGTGTCTGTAAATTCTTCAGTAGGGTCTGTAGATGTACCTGACTGCTCGTGCAAGTTGAAGTTTCCCCGAATGTAAGCAGGCAAATTAGTGACTAAAGTTAAGCCCTTTTCTTCTGCTCTGTAGTCATCATCTCGTTCTAAGTTACTGCCATTAATTAGCCTAATACTATTGGGACGGCGTGTAGGATCGAGTTTGAAATCAGTAGGGCTAATTAGCTCTTTTTCAGCACTGGTATCACTTAAATCAAGTAATCCATCATCTCGACTAGCATAAATAATGCCGCTATTGGGCAATACATACTCGTTTGTGCCGATTGTTTTTTTTGTAATGCCTTTGGCAGGGTCGCTGTCTAGATTAATATCAGTCACCCGAATTTCTAAGGGTTGCCGTTGTTCTAGTTCTAGATCATAGTTGCTTGCAGTTTTATCAATTGCCTTAATTTCCCTAGCATTAAGGAAAGTTGCTTCTCGGATCGCTCCATGAGGGAACACAGGACTTGTACTAGGACTAAGGGTAGTGTCCAAGATTTTGATACTACAAATAGCTGTATCGATCGCTGAGTTTTCAGATAGACTTAGAGGCTTATTGCTATCTAACAACCCTCCGCTTCCATTAAGTTTTACAAGAGCTTTTTGTAAAGGTTCATTGACAATGCGTCCATTAGGAAACATTAGTTTTGCTTGCGCTTTTAACTCCGCCAAGTTAGTGGCGATCGCCGTTACCCTATCAGTGTTGCTGCTATAAGGAGTAAGATAGACAACTCCATTGTTTGACCTACCATTAGTTGTATCAGTACCATACCCACCGTCAAAATTGATTTTGTTTTTGGCAGTAGTGGCATTCGTGGGATCGTAGTAGCTACTAACACAAGCAATGGGAGTTTGGCTCGTTCCAGCACTACTAACATAGTGATAAACTGCTGTAGCCCGCATCCGTAAATGTGGTGGTGCGATACTCTCATTTACACCTGTTGTAATTGGATCGTCTGCGCCACCTGACATGGGCATAGTGTCAGGCCAAATCAAAGTATAGGGGATAGCTGTAGCTGTGGTATCACCTGCTAAAAGAGGGGCAATGGGAATAGATGTACCGTTGTCAAGGGTTGTGGGAGTAGCTCGTAGAAAAGAGGTAGCAGATAAAACTGTATTAGTAGATGCCAAGTTGTGATAAATTCCTGCTCCAGTTATCACTCGCAGACCGCCTGTGTTGGATAAATTGTTTGCAGGTTGTTGGGCGGCTGCGTCTTCCCAAAAGCCATTACGGTCAGATATTCCTATATCAGGAAGCGCTACCACTTGAGTAGTACGATAGCGAGGCTTGTCACTTGGTGCTGTCCATTTAATCGTGCTGCCAAGAAATAGTTTTTCAAGTGGATCTGTAATGTATGAGGTACCGTTCTTCCAGATAGCGGGAAGATTGTTCCCTACATTAATGCGATCGCCTAAGTAGGTTTCTATACCCTCCTCTTGCTGCTTCTCTGGTTGGGTCTGTTTTAAATTATCTGTATTGAGAGTAAGTCCAGTATTAGCAGTTGTAGGTTCGCGCCAGACAGCAGGTGGATCGATCGCTATGCCTGAAGTAAAAATATTTGCACTGGTGTATGAACTTAGTGCATTTGCCCCAAATCCGATTTCTGCGAAAGGGACGCGGCGAGTACGATCTTTTAAGTAAATCTCAATCTGGTCAGCAAGAACATCTTGAGGATTTAAGCTATTACCTCCAAGTGCTGTGACCTTAGCTCTAAACCCATCCTTGACTGCTGCGGGGTACTCAGCTACACTATTGACACTTGTAACGGTTGGTGGATTAGTTGTAGAGAAAGTCAGTGCCTTCTGCTTCATCAAAGCAATTCGTGCAGTATAAGCGGCATCGTTGTATCCTACTTTGTTTCCTCCACTAAAAGTTGTAGACCTATTGCTTCCATCAATTGTGGCAGTACCAGGAGCGTTTCCTAGTCCCTTAAAAAGATCGATAGTCACTGCTGTTTGGTCAGTAGTATCTGCAATGTTTCCAGTTCCCACATTGCCACCAACATTGATTTTGCTGTTTTCCTCTTTATAAAAGCAGGAATTTTTGCTACTAACTTGATATAGTCTAATTGCTCCCCCATGCCCTCCTATTAATAAATTTGCATTTGTAAATATTTTGCCATTCATACGAAATGCAGGGCCAGGACTAAGTTCAAGGTCGTCTTGAAATAAAGCTGCGTTGTTATTTAGAGGAACTCGGCTCTGGTCTTGCTGATACTCTAGAGCAGTAAAGCCTTTATTACCTGCATATACCTCATAGCCCTCACCAGGAGAAGCGGTAATTGGTACTGTAGCAGTGTAGGCAAAAAAACTTTTGGTTAGCTTGCTACCCGATTTATACCAACTAGATTCGCCCACCAAGCTAGAGCTAGTACCAGCAGTATTCTCGCATTGCCTACTTAACGCACCTTTCATAGGTGGTGTTCTTGCCTCTAATGGATTTCTAACTCTATTAAACTTTCCATCTGTTCCACGACTAGGACTACGGAAGGTAATACTATAGAGGGTGTAGCTATCAAACTTACCATTATTATCAGTATCAACGGGAAATTTCCAAGCAGTGCTTAGAGTTTCATCATTTTCTAAAACATATCTTGACGAATCAGGCTGCTTTTCAATAGTGCCATTGCCATTAATATCCTTAACAAGTTTCAATTGAGTTTCATCGCCGAACGTATATCTGCTACTATTGATAGCGTTATATAGAGCAATGTCAGAAGGTGTATCTCGTGGTAACGTAGGGTCTGACAGTAAAGCCTTCAATTTTGCTTTAGCCCGATCAACAGCAGGAGTAGCAGCATTTAGCACTACCTGATTGACTCGGACGTTACTAGCATTTTTAGAGCGGTCAAAAGCGCGTACTACCAACGCCACAGACAGTAGTACAACTACGAGCGATACCATTGCTACGGTAGGCAGTACAAAGCCTGCCTCAAAATTGGAGCTACCTCTAACAAGCAAACTACGCAACAACCATTGAATCTGGTGTTTAGGAGCCGTCTTTTTAGATGGCTGCTTAATTTGTTTAAGTAAATTTTGTTTAGCTTTATCTTGCTTGTTGGTTGACATAACTACTTTTGTTGGTGGTGTTTTTACAGGTAAAAAAATGTTGGGGCGATTTGCAGCCAAGGCTCAAACTGAATAAAATAATGTGTACTTATAAATTTTTATACTTTTGTAAAAATAATAAATTGCTCTTATAACTACTTTTTTTAGCAGTTAAATCTTCTATTAGATATGGGATAATTACTAATTTTATTACATTGAATGCTACTAAGTCGTGCGTGATATTACTGGCAACGCGAAAGTTTACGCTAAAAATACGTGCTTTTTAGGTAGCAACTTAAATTTTGTAATTTTGTAAGTAGAAATAATTATAAATATCTTGCTGAGGTTATCTTACCCAAAACCATCGCAAAAGTAACTTAGTAAATATAACTTATAATTTAGGGCTAATGGTTGAACCATGCAGACTACACCATTAGCCCTAAATAGCAATAACTTAATAATGATTGAGATTAATTCCGGCTTCTTTTGCCATAGCTGCTATTCCTCGGCTATTTAAGGTTTTGATGGCTTTGGTGGAAAGCTTTAGCCTTACCCAACGGTTTCCTTGACTCCACCAAATACGTTTTGTTTGTAAGTTTGCTTCTTGCAGCTTTTTGGTGCGACGGTGAGAGTGAGAGATTGCAAAGGCGTTATTGGCTTTTTTGCCAGTCAGATCGCAGGTACGGGACATAATGAGGTTTTTGTTGTTAATTAACGTGCAGTCTTTTATTGTATCGGTACTTAGGAAAAAGGCGATCGCACTCTTAGATAAAATGCGATCACCTATCATAGCAAATTAGCTACTTGCAGCGCGTTCGGTGAGGCGAGTTAGTACCTGGTTGGAACGTTCGACAAACGCGTTCATTCCTTCAGCGTCAAAGCCTTTTTGCGCCATCAGTGCGAGGTCGTAAACGTGATGACAGATTAGGTTTGCAAGTTCGGCTGTAGGGGAAGATCCATCACCAATTGCGATCGCGCCAGAGTTAAGATTGACTAAGTTTTGAATTAGGGGATGAGTGGTATTGACAAGCAAAATATGCTCCTCTGGAAATTGAGGGGTTTGTTGCTGCATCATGGCGCTCATGTCTCGCATCCGGCGCAAAAATTCGGGTAATAGAACAATCGCGGGTGGTGTTCCTTGGGGATTGTCGGACTTTATCGCCTCCGTGCGGATGGTAACTTTGGGTTTATTGATGGCTTGCTCAAATATCTCCTTAATTACCTCACTGCGGGTTTTGTTAGTTTTGGGATCGACAATTTCCGCAGGTTTGTTTTGTTCTAAGAGGCTTTCGTCTAAATCGGAATCTACGCGAGAGAATTTGACGCTGGAGTATTCTTGCTCCAAAAACGAGATAAAGTGCGTATCAATGAAGGAGTCCATAAATAGGACTTCTAAACCCTGGCTTTTGTGCAGTTCTATATAGGTTGCTTGGGTGGCTTCATTGGTGCAGTAAAAAACGCGGTTTTCGTGACGTTCTTTGTTGCGTTCTAGGTATTCTTTAATCGTGGTGTATTGAGGAAGATTTGGATCGGATTCGGGGGATGGGTTAACATCAGTCCAAGCATCATCGCCGCTACTTTGAACTTGGACGTTGGGGGTTTGTTCTGCGGCTACTTGGTAAGTAGTGCGGTAGATAATGATATCTTCGACTTGCTTTTTGAACTTGTCATCGTTGAGAGCACCAAATTTGGCAAAAGTGCCGATATCTTGCCAGCTTTTGATGTATTCCGCACGGTTATCGCGGTACTGTTCTTTGAGCCTGTCGCCGACTTTGCGTGCAATGTAGTCTGCTATCTTTCTAACAGTGCGATCGCTTTGTAAGGCGCTACGGGATACATTGAGAGGTATATCAACGCTGTCAATTACTCCCCGCATGGGTAGCAAAAATTGGGGAATAATTTCTTCGCAATGGTCGCTAACAAAGACTTGATTGCAAAAGAGTTTAATTTGTCCTTTGGTAACGTCTACATCTGGTACTAATTTGGGAAAGTAGAGGATGCCATTAAGCAAGAAAGGATAATCAGTATTGAGATGCACCCACAATAGCGGTTCTTCTTGAAAAGGATAGAGGTAGCGGTAAAACTCCAAATAATCCTCTTTTGTTAGGCTACTTGGAGACTCGCGCCAAGGTGCTTTTTGACGGTTGATGACTTCGCCATCTAGCTTAATGGGTACGGGAAGAAAGTCGCAGTAAGTTTTTACTAGCTGGCGGATACGAGAAACTTCGGCGTATTCGCTTTCTTCTTCTTGCAAAGATAGGGTGATAGTAGTACCGCGTTGGGTGCGGCTGGAATCCTCTAAACTAAATTCTGGGGAACCGTCACAACTCCAATGGACGGCTTGAGCGCCTTCTTTGTAGGAAAAGGTATCGATTTCGACTTTTTGCGCCACCATAAACGATGAGTAAAAGCCGAGTCCAAAGTGTCCGATAATTGGCTGGTCGGATTTACCTGCGTATTTTTGGATAAATTCTTCGGCGCTAGAAAAAGCTACTTGGTTGATGTATTTTTTCACCTCATCGGCGGTCATACCAATGCCGTTATCAGTAATAGATAAAGTTTTTTGGTCTTTGTCTACGGCAATAACAATTTCTGGCTCGCCAGGGTCGCCGTTGTATTCTCCGGCACGGGATACCATTTTTAGTTTTTCAATGGCATCTACGGCGTTAGACACAAGCTCTCGTAAGAAAATCTCGTGGTCTGAATAGAGAGATTTTTTGATGATGGGGAAAATATTTTCAGTATGGATACTGATTGTGCCTTGTTCCAGCATGAGTTTTAGATGCAGTGATTATTTGATTAAGATTCTAATAGGTGTGGGAGTGCAAAGTCTTTTTTATCTAACTTGCTTTAACTTTTTTAAGCAAGCTAACAGGAAGTTGACGACTAAAGGTCAAACCACTGTCTGCATAATCTACAAGAATTGTATCGCCCTCAGTAAAAGTATTTTCCAATAGCTTAGTAGCTAGAGGGTTTTCGATTTGTTTTTGAATTGCCCGTTTTAAAGGACGAGCGCCATAAACCGGGTCATAACCTGCTTCTGCTAAGAAGTCTAAAGCGGGGGAAGATAATTCTAAGCTGATTTTTTGGTCGGCTAATAGATTCATCACGCGCTTGATTTGGATAGCGACAATTTGCCGTAATTCGCTGCGATTGAGGGTATGGAATAAAATAATATCATCCACGCGATTGAGAAATTCGGGACGAAAATGCGATCGCAATGCTTCTAATACTTTAGTTTGCATTTGTTCGTATTTGCGATCGTCTCCTGCTACATCCAATATATGTTCGCTACCAATATTGCTAGTCATGACAATTACAGAGTTGCGAAAATCTACTGTCCTTCCTTGAGAATCGGTAATTCTGCCATCGTCTAACACTTGTAGCAAAATGTTGAAGACATCGGGGTGCGCTTTTTCTACTTCGTCTAGCAATACGACCGAATAAGGACGACGGCGCACGGCTTCGGATAATTGTCCGCCTTCTTCGTAGCCTACATAGCCTGGAGGCGCACCTACTAAGCGCGATACTGAGTGTTTTTCCATGTATTCGGACATATCTAAACGCACTAAAGCATCGTCTGCATCAAATAAAAATTGTGCCAAAGCGCGGGCTAATTCAGTTTTACCTACTCCTGTAGGGCCCATAAAGAGGAAGGAACCAATCGGGCGACCGGGATCTTTCATCCCGGCACGAGCGCGGCGAATGGCGGCGGCAACGGCTTCTACAGCTTCGGTTTGACCAATTACTCGCTCGTGTAAGTGGCTTTCTAGTTGCAGGAGTTTTTGACGTTCGGATTCTAGAAGGCGATTTACAGGTATTCCCGTCCATTTTGCGACTATTTCGGCGATATCAGCTTCGGTTACTTCTTCACGCAGGAGGGTAGAACCTTGGGTTTGAATTTCTAATAACTTCGCTTCTTTGGCTTCTCTTTCGTGTTGTACTCCTTCTAATTGCCCGTACTTTAACTGTGCGGCGGTATTTAAGTCATAAGCGCGTTCGGCTTGTTCGATTTGAACTCTTAGAAAATCTTCTTCTTTCTTTAAGGTACTAATGGCATCTAGTATCTGTTTTTCTCCTTGCCATTGGTTGTTAAATTCCTGCTGCTTTTCGGTTAAACTAGCGATTTCTTGCTGAATTCGATCTAAACGCTCTTTGGTAGTGGTGGCGCGTTGATCTTCTCCAGCTAAAGATAGTTTTTCCATTTCTAGCTGCATAATCCGCCGATCGATTGCCTCTAATTCTGAGGGTTTAGAAGTAATTTCCATTTTTAACTGCGCGGCGGCTTCGTCTACTAGGTCAATTGCTTTATCGGGCAAAAAGCGATCGCTTATATAACGATTAGATAAGGTAGCGGCGGCGACTAGCGAAGAATCGGTAATTTTGACACTATGATGCACTTCGTAGCGTTGTTTTAAGCCGCGCAAAATAGAAATTGTGGTTTCTACCGTCGGCTCGTTCACGTACACTTGCTGAAAGCGTCTTTCTAGGGCGGCATCTTTTTCAATGTACTTGCGGTACTCGTCTAAGGTTGTTGCGCCAATACAACGCAATTCTCCCCGCGCCAGCATGGGTTTAAGCAGGTTTCCCGCGTCCATTGTGCCTTGACTTGCGCCTGCGCCTACAACGGTGTGTAATTCGTCGATAAATAGAACAATTTGCCCGTTAGATCCGGTAACTTCTTTTAATACCGAGCGCAAACGATCTTCAAATTCTCCCCGATATTTAGCCCCAGCAATTAAGCTACCCATATCTAGCGAAATTAGTTGGCGATTTTTGAGATTTTCGGGAACATCACCATTAATTATCCGTTGCGCTAACCCTTCAGCGATCGCAGTTTTACCTACTCCTGGTTCGCCAATTAAGACGGGATTATTTTTACTGCGCCTTGACAATACTTGAATTACCCTTCTAATTTCTTCATCTCTACCAATTACGGGGTCGAGTTTGCCACTTTTTGCTTGTTCGGTTAAATCTCGCCCAAACTTTTCTAAGGCTTGGTAGCGTGACTCAGGGGTTTGATCGGTAACTTTTTGGCTACCTCTAACCGTTTGAATTGCGGCTTCTAATTTTGCCGTGTCGAGGTTAAAAGTTTTGTACAAACGGCGACCAATGCGATCATCTTGAGCAAAGCCTAAAAGTATGTGTTCGATGGATATAAACTCATCTTCCATCTTCGCTCTAGCTGCCTCTGCGCGGTCGAGCAAGAGGTCTAAACTGCGCCCTAGGAAGAGTTGTTCGCTTTTGCCAATTTTGGGCTGGCGCTGGGTAAAAGCATCGAGTTGTTGTTGAAAGCGGCTAAGTTCAATCCCGGCTTTATTTAAAATGCGATCGCCCAATTCGTTCGGTTCTAAAAGCGCTAATACTAAATGCTCTACATCTAGTTGCTGCTGTAAATAACTCCGAGCTATATCTTGGGATTTTACAATTGCGTCCCATGCTTTGTCTGTGAACTTGTTAGGATCGGTAGGCTGCATTTTGGAATATTTTTAAGTTGGCGATAGAAATTTGTTTAAAAATTGCCTGTACATCAACAGTTTAATCTTTATTGTTTAGCATCGATGTACAAGTATGTATGTACTATGCTAAGAACTCGCATTAGACTAAAAGTGTCTCTCAAACTAGCAATTTTTGGCATCTAACCTGACGGTGAATTAAGTTTTTATGCTGCTATCTCTTTTAATTGAAAACTTTGCTTTAATCGATCGGCTGAATTTGGAATTTGGCACGGGTTTAAACGTGCTAACGGGAGAAACGGGTGCGGGAAAATCAATTATTTTGGATGCGATCGATGCGGCTTTGGGAGGTAAGGTTTCTAGCCGTGCTATCCGTACAGGCTCAAATCGGTCGATGGTAGAAGCTACCTTTAAATTAAACCGCTCTTTGGCTGCTTGGTTAGTAGAACAAGAAATTGAACTAATTGATGAAGAAACCATAGTTTGCAGTCGAGAAATGAATGCTAGTAGTGGCAGTCTTCGCAGTCGCACGCGGGTAAATGGCGTATTAGTCAATCGTCAAGTAATGACGCAATTGCGCGGCTTATTGGTAGAAATTACCGCCCAAGGGCAAACGGTACAAGTAGGACAATCGGCACAAGTTAGGCAATGGTTGGATCTTTATGGCGGCGAGGCGCATTTTAAAGAGCGGGAAATTGTTGGAAAGCTGTTTGCAGATTACGGGGAAGCTAAGACAAATTTAGAAAAACGTCGCCAGGGTGATCGCCAGCGTTTGCAGCAATTAGACTTACTTAAGTATCAAGCACAAGAATTAGGAGCAGCTTCTTTAAGCGATCCTAACGAATTTGAAGCCTTAGAACAAGAAAGCCAGCGTCTGGGTCATGTAGTGGAATTACAGCAGTTAAGCTACAAGGTTTATCAGGCAGTATATCAAAACGATAACGATGGGTTGGCGGCGGCGGATTTGTTGGGAAATGCGGAAATAGTTTTAACTGATATGGTGCAATACGATTCTCAGTTGCAGCCGTTGGTAGATGCGATTTCCGAAGCTTTAGCCGCCGTTGGCGAAGTTGGGAGACAAATACACGTTTATGGCGATGCTTTAGAAGCCGATCCGCAGAGATTAGCCGAAGTGGAGGAGCGCGTAAGAGAATTAAAACAAATTTGCCGTAAATACGGGCCCACTTTAGCAGAAGTCATTGCTTATTACGATCGCGTCCAAGCAGAATTAGCCGAAATAGACGGCGGCGAACAATCAATTGAAGCATTAGAACAAAGGGAACAAGCTTGTTATACAAAACTCATGCAAACGGTAGATAAACTAACGGCATTGCGCCAAGCTACCGCCTTGCGGATGGAAGAAAGGCTATTAACCGAACTTAAGCCGTTAGCAATGGATAAAGTACAGTTTCAAGTTGCTATTGAACCAACTACAGTTTCCGCTATGGGGGGAAACCGCATTACCTTTTTATTTAGCGCCAATCCTGGCGAACCATTGCAACCGCTTACAGAAGTTGCTTCGGGGGGAGAAATGAGCCGATTTTTATTAGCCTTAAAAGCTTGCTTTTCTAGCTTAGATCCGGTGGGAACTTTGATATTTGATGAAATTGATGTAGGCGTATCGGGAAAAGTGGCAAATGCGATCGCCGAGAAGTTGCATCAATTAAGCGATCGCCAACAAGTATTATGTGTCACTCACCAGCCTTTAGTTGCCGCAATGGCAGATCGTCACTTCCGCGTTGATAAACAATCTCTTGATACCTCTACAGACGCTGATATTCGGACGGTGGTGCGCGTAAAAGCCTTGGATAATTTTTCAACTCGCCGAGAAGAATTAGCCACCTTAGCAAGCGGACAATCTCAAACAGAGGCGATCGCTTTTGCTGATTCCTTACTGGTTCAAGCCGCCCATTTGCGCCAAGCAAAGTTAGTCAAATAAATCGCCGTAAAATTGCAGCCGTCCATAACCCATAAATTGCCCAGCAGTTTTTTCTCCAGGGGGAAAAGCTTTGACTCCAAACAAGTAAACTCCCGACGAGAAGGGATTTTGCACTGGACGCAAACCAATTGTAATTGTTTTTCCGGGAGCGATCGGTGGGTCAAATACTACAGTTACCGTCCGCGTTTCTTTGTTTCTAGTTACGGAGCTTAAAGTAAGATTTTCTCCTCTATTTCGGCGCGTTCCTTCAAAAGCGCGGGTATCTTCGAGATCGAAGCGAATATTAGCTACCCCCTCGTACTGATTAAATGTAACGGTTCGCAAGGGTTCTCCGGCTTTTTCTGGTAAGTCGATAGTGAAATAGTAAGTTGCACCCCACGCATTCACATCTTGAATTGTGGTTGCGGTTGCTACCAAACGAGGCTGTTCAACAAAAGATACAGTTCCATCTCTTAACTGAACCCCTCGCGCAAGTTCTGGTGCAATTACGGAAATACTCGCCATTGCTACCATTGCAACTAAAATTGGGCGGCGGATTAACATATCAAAATTTAAGGCTACTTCTATAATTCCAATCTAGACAATTGTTATCAGTCTTGGTTAGAGTTCACAAAACTTAGGGTTTAACTAGGTTTTACTTTAAAAATTATTTCGCAACTGTAACTAGCAAAAATAGTTAAGCTAAAAATATAGAATACATCAGAGGAAATTATATGACTGCTGTTTCTAACCTGCAAAGCGCGCGATCGCCTTGGCAAACTGTTGTTCTATTAACCTTGGGTTTGTGGCTGGGTGCAAGCTTAATTTTAGACTGGGTAATTATGCCTAGTTTGTATGTGTCAGGGATGATGACGCAAGCGGGTTTTACTTCCGCAGGTTATCTAATTTTCTGGAATTTTAATCGCATTGAATTAGTAGGGGCGGCGGTAGTATTAACCAGCATACTAGCTTTAAACAAAACAGCTTTTGTGAGCAACAACTGGCGACGCGGTGCGGTAATTTTATCAGGACTAATGTTAGTTGTAGCTTTGACTAATGCTTACTTTTTGACTCCGCAAATGTGCGCTACCGGAGTACAACTAAATTTATTTGAAACTGCTGAATTTCCTAGCACGATGAATAATTTGCACGTTGCTTATTGGCTCTTAGAAGCAATTAAGTTAGTGGTAGGCGGTACGCTTTTGGGCTGGTGTTTTCGCCAAGAAGCTTAAGAAATTTTAAACCATCTCAATTTTTAAAAAGCCTTTCATTGATAAATGGGGGGCTTTTTGCTGTCAAAAAAACAAATCATAGCTTAATTTTGATTCAAAATGGTTCAATTATTGTGCTTTTGGATCGTAATAATGACTTTATAATTAGAATCCGTCCGGATGATTTTTGTCTAATTGAGAAATATCATTTTTGCCGCCGAGACTAAATAAGACTGATTCATGAGTTATTACAGCACTATACAAAATACATTTAAGCCAAACTACCTTACTAAGTTACAATCCAAGATTTTAGCTTGTCCCTATTTAGCCGTTAATAATCTCAACCGCGACTTTGTAGCAACAAAAGGATTTTCTGTGGTGTTTCAAAGGTCGCACATTAGCGAAGTTGAGCGTTGCTTTCCATTTTTTAAAAACTATCTTGATATTGCTTTGCAGGAAGATTGTAATGCCTTTTATCTCAATCCTTTGCTATTAAATCAAGGTTCGCGCGTCGATCCGCATATAGATCGGAGTTTGCGATCGTATTGCAAAACTATCGAACCGCCTGCAATGGTTAGCGTCCTTTACGTGCAAGTTCCAGCAGAGATAGAAGGTGGCGAATTAGTATTGCGTCACGCCAAAAAACAAGTTGGCTGTATAAAACCTCAATACAATACGTTGGTACTTTTTCAAGGGGATTTGACGCACTCAGTAAATGAAGTTAAAAGCGCGGTTTCCAATCGTTTAAGCTTGGTTTGCGAACAATATAATCTTGTAGAACGGGAACTTGAGCAAATTCCTGAATTTACTATTGAGTCGAGAAAGCTGAAATAGAGCTATGTTTTTAGATTTTTAAAATAGATTTCCTATGCTGAAATTTTATTACCACCCACTTTCGCCAATTTCGCGGCGGGTGTGGCTACTACTTTTAGAAAAACAGATTCCTCACCAGCCTATTGAAGTTAATCTAGGCATTGGTCAGCAGTTTGAGTCGGAATTTTTGGCAATTAACCCTTTTCACCATGTGCCTGTTATTGTAGATGGTGATTTTCGGGTATTTGAATCTTTGGCAATTTTAGACTATCTTGAACTGCGTTATCCCGATTTAGCTTTAATTCCGACTGAAATTCAAGCAACTACTAAAATGCGGATGGTGCAACAAGTCACCGTAAACGAGTTAATGTCAAAGGTGACTGCTGTTGTTAATGTCGAACAACAGCCTTTATCTGATGCTAAACAGACGCACCTAGCTACGGCTTGGCAATTTCTGGATAATGAGTTGCAGGGAAAAACGTATTTTGGGGGCGATCGCCTAAATCTGGGTGATATTGTAGCGGGTGCAACGATTCCGCTCTTTCACCGTTTAGGAGTCTCGTTCAATGAGTATCCTTACTTAGAGGCTTGGCGAGAACGTATTAGCGATCGCCCAGCTTGGCAACAAACTACACCAGACGAGCCTAGCTTTCAGCGATGGCAAAAGTGGGTTCAACTCCAAATTAGGCGAAAAACTAAAAGCGAGGAAAAACTAACTCAACTGGGTTACTAAACGATCTTCTAATAACGTTTGATTTGTCAGTAAATCCTCAACCGTCATTCTCAAAAAACGCTGCTCGTCAACGTAGAATAAAACTTTAAGGCGATCGCTTCCGGGAAATCCTGGGGGGGTTAATTGAGCAATAGTTGCTGCACCATCAGAATCGTTTAATGGCTGTACTTGAATTTGACTATCTTTTTGGCGACGAGTAATCAACATTTCGCCATCATAATAAACTTCGGTTGCTCCGGTTTCGCTTCCCAATTCACCAATAATTAATTCAATACTTGGCTGATTTTCGACCGAAGCGCCTAATACTAGCTCTACCGGATCTTGCATTGGGTAAGGTTGCCCGGTTTTAATTAAAGGATGCCAGTTGTGGCGATTATTACGCCTGTCCCAATAACGAACACCATAGCTGTGATAGAGAAAGTCTTTTACTTCCACGCCTTGAGTTAGTTGCAGTGCGCCAAAAGCGATCGCTTCAAAGGGTTTTTGGTTACTTATTAATGCTGGATCGAAGTATTTTTGTACCCAATTTTGCACTACAGGCATTTGCGAAGTACCGCCAACTAACAGCACTGCATTGATATCGGCGATTTCTAAACCTTGTCGCCGCGCTTGATACAATAGCTGCGTCATACATTCGTCTAGTTGCTCAAAAAACTGATGTTCTTTGAGGATGGTTTCTAAAGTATCGCGGTTTAAATCTAACTCGTAGCTGTCTAGGGTTTGATCGTCAAAATAAACTTCCGTCCCTCGCTCTTGGGAAGATAGTTGAACTTTTACCCGCTCCGCCAACCTAGCTGTTAACGATGTCGCAGCTAATCCTTGGGTTTGAGCGAAGTATTCAACTAACCAGTTATCGATATCTGTACCGCCCAAATTTTGCCCAGCTTTGGCTAGGACGCGGGCGATTTTTAATTTTTGCCCAGATTTTTCAGCTAAGGATTTTTGCCCAAATTTGAGTAAAAAGCCTAAAGGAGTTTTACCCGCTTGGATGCTTGGATCTACTCTTACCAAAGATAGATCTAACGTCCCGCCACCAAAATCAATTACTAGCAAATTTTCTTTATCTGCCATACCATAGCCCAAAGCGGCGGCGGTAGGCTCATCGAGCATTCTAACTTGCTCTATAGGCAAAGTTTGACAGACTTCCCCTAGCCAGTGACGGTAAGATTCAAAGCTATCTACAGGTACGGTTAAAACTAAAGATTCGACGCTTCCTAGTTGGGAAATTAGATTAGTTAGAAACCATGTTCCTACTTGCTCAAAAGAGACAATTTGACCGTCTAATTCTGGTAAAAAGCCCTGAATATTTGCGCCAATACCGCGTTTGAAGTTACGGAAAAATCTTGGATCGTTTTTGCTATCGTAACCGCGATCGCGTACTTGTTGCCCGATTAATACTTTACCTTCGGCAGCATTTTCGACATATACCAGGCTAGGAATTAAGGGTGGATTTGCCCCGATTTGCTGAGATAAGCCGGGAATGTTGAGAGTTTCCGATTGTCCGGTGACGGGATTAATGCGAGTTACACAAGTGTTACTTGTACCAAAGTCAATTGCAAGCATAGATAGCGGTAAGGCTTAATTAAAAATTATTTTCCCACAAGCCATTCGGCTTCTACACGAGAAATAGCTGCTTCTTTAGCTTTAGCTTCTATTTCTATCCAAGGTGCTTGGCGGTACACGCTGGGCATATCGGTAATAAAATCGCTATGCGTGCGATCGCTAAAACTAGATTGTCCGTTAGAAATATGTACTAATTGCCAATCTGGATTAGTCCACGTTTTCCTTGCTGCATAAAACATTTCGGCTACAGAGGGATCTTCGTAAGTTGTCAAACCTTCATGGCAAATATGATGATGGGCATCAAATACCATTGGTACGCCGGATCTATTGCATACTTCTAATATTTCTGCGGAACTATAAGAGTATTCGTCATTTTCAAAGGTTAAGCGAAGTCGGATAGCATCAGGTAATTGTGCTAATACTTCGACTAACCTATCTATTCTTTGCGATTTTCCGCCGTGAATATTCATTAATGCCCAAGGACTTCGCGGTAAAGCGAGCAAATCAAAGACTTTTGCTTGTCCTTCTAAGATTTTGATGCTATTTGCCAATACTTGCTCGGAATCGGAGCTTAAAACTACAAATTGATCGGGATGAGATACTAATCTAATTCCTAATTGTTGAGCTTTTACGCCAATTAACGCTAATTGTGCGCTCATTGCGTCAAGGATTGTTTCGCCGATATTGTCTTCCCAATCGCTCATCGGAAACAAGCCAGAAGGTAGCCGATAAAGCTTAATTGAGTGTTGCTGACAAAAATCTACAGCTTTATCTAGACGACTAATATTGTCACTATAAAGATTTGTGAGAGTGCTTTGGCGTTCGGTTTCGCTTAGATTTAAGTATCGAGTGCGAGTAATTGTCCGATAGCGAATTTCTTTGGAAGCCGTGACACAAACTAATCCTAAGTTTGGGCGATTTAACAGGATTTTTTTATCTATTTGAGCAACAGTCATGAATATCTTTTTAATTTTTCTTTATTAGAGCTATCCATTAGCTACTTTTTTAAGTATCCCAAGGCATAATTTTTTGTTAAATTGATTTTCATCTATCCCAAGATAGATGTCTAAAACTTGTTCAAAGTCTTGCTCTGTCGTCGGGCGATCGCTTTAAAAAATTATTCCAAATTCCTAGGATTAGCCACAGCAAGGCAAAATTTTATATAATAATTGAAGTGCAACTTGTCAATATATCTAAATACTTCTTTAGAATAATGGCAAACAAAAGACACATTTCTTAAAGTAATAATCCAAGGGCGGACAAAATATAAATTTGTTTCGCACTGTTTAAAGAGAGCTATCTAGACACAAAATCATCTCCAGAAAAGACTAGCGTAATGAAGAATCAGCAATCGTCCGAAGCAACAATGTTTTTAGATAGTTTGAAAAATGGTATTTGGCTACTTGGCACTTCGTCTTGGTTATTTGGAATCACCGACAGAAGTATTGCTTCTTTTTCAGACGGGTATTTGTCCGCATTAGATATAGTGCAGCTTTTTACTGCATCGTTCTTTTTTGTAAGCTGGTTATTTCTGAAGCCAGCATCTAGAGTTACAAGCTAACCAAACGGCATAAAAGTATTACAAGTAGTAAAATTCTAGGCAAAACAAGTTTTAGCCTATGACTGCTCTACTACAAGAAATCAAACTAAGCTTAATAAATCTAGCTGGTAGTGTTATCGAGACACTACCAGGAATAGTATTTGCGATCGTAATATTGTTTGTAACTCGTTATGTTGCTAATTTAACCAGGCGGATAGCGATAGTAACAGGAAAGCGGGTACTAAAAAGTCACTCATTGCGATCGCTACTAATTCAAATTAGTTATGTAGCAACTTGGGTAGCGGGAATATTATTTGCTTGTGTCATAGCTTTTCCCGATTTGGGATTAGGCGACATCATTGGTTTACTCGGTTTAGGTTCGGTAGCAATTGGGTTTGCTTTCCAAGATATCTTTAAGAATTTTCTAGCAGGAATATTGTTGCTACTAAACGAGCCTTTTCGGTTGGGAGATCAAATTATTGTCAACGAATTTGAAGGCACAATCGAAGACATTACTATCCGTTCTACGCAAATCAAAACCTATCAAGGAGAGCGCGTAGTCATTCCCAACTCTATTGTATTTACAAGTCCTGTGCAGGTACTTACAGCAATGCCTCACCGCCGGACAGATTTAGCCTTAGGCATTGACTACAACACACCTCTAGATAAAGCCATAGATATTTTAGTTAAAACCGTTGCAACTGTACCCGGAGTCTTAAAAGATCCTTTGCCAGAAGTGGATGCGGTGGGCTTTGGCGATAGTTCCATCGATCTCATGATTCGTTATTGGACATTACCCCAAAAAGTTCAAGTTCGCCAAACTAAAACCCGCGTAATTATTGCCTTAAAAACCGCCTGCGAACAAGCAGAGATTCCGATCCCGTACCCAATCCGCACCTTGTATTATTACAATAACGGGCAAGAAGGCGATCGTTTTCCCACTTCTGCAGGCAGCGATTTAGGGTAGTTCACGTTGTATATTCGGCATTAATTTTCACATAGTCGTAGCTGAGATCGCAACCCCAAGCTGTACCTTTTCCCGAACCATTGCCAATACTGACAGAAATTAAAATTGTGTCATCTTTCAAATAACGACTGGTAGCGCTTTGGTCAGTTTCTACAGTTGCATCGCTACTACTATAAGCACTAAGCTTTTCAACTCCTTGATTAGGAACAACACTATTTGCTTTTTGTTTCATATAGTTACTCGCTGCAACGCGATCGAAAGCTAAAGGCTGACCATTTTCCATTAAAAGAAAATCCCCTAACATAATCCGTAGGTTCTCCTGTTCAAAAGGGACACCAGCGCGTCCCGCCGCCGCCGCAATCCTGCCCCAATTTGGATCGCGTCCAAAAACGGCAGATTTGAATAAAGCCGAGCCTACAATCGTTTTAGCAACTTGCCTCGCAGCTTTTTCATCCGTAGCGCCAGAAACTTGCACCTCAATTAAACAAGTAGCACCTTCACCATCACGAGCGATCGCTTTTGCTAAATGCTGGCATACCGCCGTTAACATTGCCTCCAACTTTTCCGCCTCCGCATTCATTTCCGTAATTGCCGGAGTGCGAGATTGTCCGTTAGCCAAAGCAATCAGGGCATCATTGGTACTTGTATCGCCATCAACAGTAATTTGGTTAAAACTTTTATCCGCCGCACGACTCAACATTTGTTGCCATAGTGCCGGAGAAACCGCCGCGTCGCAAGTTACGAAAGCTAACAGAGTCGCCATATTGGGGTGAATCATCCCCGACCCCTTACAGATGCCGCCAATGCGAACCGGGCGATCGCTAAACGTAGTTTCTAAAGCAATAGATTTTGTCACCAAATCAGTAGTAACAATTGCACTCGCCGCCGCATCGCTGCCAGTATCTGAAACCGCCGCCACTAATTGAGGAATACCCTGACGCATTGCCTCCATTTTAATTTGTTGACCGATGACTCCAGTAGAGGCGAGTAAAACTGATTCTGAAGGAATACCAAAAGCTTGACCGAGTAGCATGGCACTTTCTAGAGCATTCAGCCAACCTTGAGAACCCGTAGCCGCATTTGCTTGACCAGCATTACAGAGAATGGCACGAGCGCTAGGTTTAGCTTGTAGTAGCTGACGGCAGTAATCTACGCAGGCAGCACGGACTTGAGAAGTAGTAAAAACCCCTGCGGCGATCGCATCAACATCAGACAATATCAGCGCCAAATCTGGCAAACCCGAAGGCTTTAAACCTGCTTTAATTCCTGCTGCGCGATAGCCTTTAGGTGCAGTCACGCCCCCACTAATTTCGTGCCAGTCTGCCATTATGTTTGCCTGTACATTCTTTAGCTTGGCATTATAGCTCTACTTCGCCTAGCAATCAAAGCCCTAAGAAGATTCTAAAATAGAAAATACACTCACTTTTCTTACCTACATGACTTATTACGTCATCTACGACGGCAATTGCAACCTTTGTACAACCCTAGTACAACTACTAGAAACCATAGATCGGGGGTCATTATTTCAGTACGCACCAATGCAAGCCGAAGACACCCTCAAGCGCTGGAATATTACACCAAGTAATTGCGAACTAGGGATGATTGTCATCGATGCTAGCGCACCCGAAAAACGCTGGCAAGGCAGCGCCGCCGCCGAAAAAATTGGGGAATTGTTGCCCTTGGGAGGAATATTTGTCACCGCCTACCGACTTTTGCCTGGATTAAAGTGGACAGGCGATCGCCTTTACGAGCAAATCCGCGATAATCGTTATAGTTGGTTTGGCAAACGGGACACTACCTACAATTCAAGCTACACCGTTGATTGCGGCTGTAGTCCTAGGGAAAACTTAAGTATTAAATAACTCAATAATCTGCCGACAAAAATGTTTTAATTGTTCTCCAGCTTCAGGTTTTGGCGCTGTTTCTCCCTCACAACGCCAATCTTCCACCGTAGAGAGTCGCCATTGTTTGCCTCGATGATCGAACCCCGCCGCTTCTACCCCAATACAAGAAACTTTCCCACTGATTGGATCGGGGTAAAAACGAATTTGAATTAAAATACTGCGACTTTGAAACAACTTACTTCTACCAGGGAAGTGCAAGCCAATATCAATCGAATCTGGATCGATTAATTCCCTAGTTTCTGGATCGTTCTGCCAAGGCTTGAGATCCGGCTTAATTTCAGGAAACTCACTTTTAAACAAATTGACAACTGTGGCAATTTTACTTGTAAGTTCTAGGTTTGTTGCCGCCTCTGCTGCATTCACAAGAAAAACGCTCCTACCTTTGTGTAGCATTGTGTTTCAGCTTATCAAACTTTAGGAAAATTGGGCGCAACGGCAGTAAGCATTAATAAGTAAATAAATGGCTAAACTTTTAAAACCCAGAGCGATCGCGCTTTTGTTTGGCGCTTAAGCTCAGTAGCGATCTAAAATGACACTGTTCGTATAACAGATAGAAATTTAGGTTATGGTGCGTTCTCGGTCGATTCTGTCCTTGATTCTGGCTATTGTGGCGGTATTTCTTATTAGTTGTGGTAGCCCTACGGTGGCTAAAGCCCCGCTAACATATACTCCAGTTCAAATCGAGCAAATTCAGGAATATGCTCCTACTCTACTGGCTTTGCGCGATCGCATGAGTGAAGTTCCCGTACTAATTCAAAGACGCGATTGGATTGGAGTTAGAAATTTTATTCACGGTCCCCTGGGGGAACTACGGCTAAAAATGACTTATATCACGCGCAACTTGCTACCTACAGAGCAAAAAGCAGCGCGGCAAATTACGCGAGAATTGTTTGATGACTTAGTAAAAGTCGAGCAATCAATTGAGGAAAACAGCACCCAAGGCGCAGTCCGCAATTATCAAACGGCCCTAGCAGATATCAATAAATTTGTAGATTTGATTCCTACTCAAGCCATACCTCCCCAGGTAGAAGATTAGGACAAAGTAGAGACGTTTCACCCAAACGTCTCTATCGCCAAAAATCATGAGTCACATAGTAATTATCGGTTGCGGTGTAATCGGGGCAACGATCGCCTACGAACTAAGTTTAATTCCCGGATTAAAAATTACCGTCTTAGACAAACAGCTTCCCGCCCAAGGCTCTACCGCCGCCGCTTTGGGCGTATTAATGGGCATCATTAGCCACAAAATCAAAGGCAAAGCGTGGCAAATGCGATCACACAGCATCGAGCGTTATAAAACTTTAATTCCTGAACTAGAGGCGACTTGCGGGCGCACAATTCCCCATAATCAGCAAGGAATTTTAAAGCTTTGCCAAAAAGGAGAAGATTTAGCAAAATGGGAAAACTTAGCTAAAATTCGCTCTCAACAGGGATGGAAGTTAGAAGTTTGGGATAGGGCTAAACTCCAAGCAAATTGCCCCCAAATAGATTGTCAAAATATTCCCGCCGCCGTTTATTCTCCTCAAGACATTCAAGTAGATCCTGTTGTTTTAACTTTAGCTTTGGTAGAAGCCGCCAAAAATCGAGGCGTTAATTTTCATTTTGATATTACAGCTTTGCAATACGAGTTAACGAATACTGTTAAATCAGTACAAACAGATTCATTGCAGCTAAAAGTAGATTGGTTAGTAGTAGCTGCCGGATTAGGTTCTCTGCAAGCAATGCCTGTTAGCGATCGCATTTTAAACGCGCCTAAACTCGATCTTAGACCTGTATTAGGTCAAGCTCTCCAAGTTTCTTTGCCAAATTTAGGCAACCCAGATTTTCAACCCGTAATTACTGGTAATGACGTGCATATAGTGCCGTGTTTAACAAAAATTCCCGTAACAGATTACTGGATAGGCGCAACGGTAGAGTTTCCCTTAGAATCAGGAATTGTTGCACTAAAAGCCGAAAAACTAGAGGAAGTTAGACATAACGCGATCGCCTTTTGTCCGGCGTTAGCTACTTCTAATATTATCAAAACTTGGTCGGGGTTGCGTCCGCGTCCCGAAAACCGTCCCGCACCAATAATTGAGCCTCTAGAGGGCTTTAGCAACGTCCTCCTCGCCACCGGACATTATCGCAATGGTGTTTTATTAGCACCAGCTACAGCCCAAAGGATTATTAAATTATTAGACGGTTTCTTGGTATCGTAACGAGATAAATAACTTCAGCTTGATAGCGCGATCGTGATAGAGAATAAAATTAAAGTTGGCGGACTTGATTGGTTTTACCGCGAATCCACCCCTAGAAGCGAAACAGACTTAGTACCTGTGGTTTTATTGCATGGCTTGCCATCTCAAAGCTACAGTTGGCGGCAAATTATGCCAGCATTAGCAAATCAAGGCACGCGATCTGTCGCTCCAGATTGGATTGGTTTTGGCTTTTCTGCTAAACCCGATAAAAGAGAATTTAACTATACTCCCGATGCTTTTGTTAATGCCTTAGCCGAATTTCTCCAAGCTCTAAAACTCGAACGCTTTTCCTTAGTAGTTCAAGGCTTTTTAGGTTCTGTGGGCTTGCAGTATGCTTTACGCCATGCCGGGCAAATTGAAAGTATCGCCATTTTAAATACACCCCTCGACTCTAACGCCAAGCTACCCTGGCAAATGCAACAATGGGGGTTGCCTCTTGCGGGCGATATGTTGACTCAAGACCCTTTGCTGGTAGATCGGTCTTTAGAAGCTGGTAGTCGCTACCGAATAAGCGATCGCGATTTGGACACCTACCGTCAACCCTTTCTTAAAAGTTCCACCGCCGGACGCAGTTTGATGTACGCAATCCGCAATATGCAAATGCCCTCAGCCATGGCAGAAATTGAAGCAGGATTTAAACAATGGCAGTACCCCACTGCAATTATTTGGGGGATGACCGATCCTTGGCTACCTCCCACAATGGCACAAAATTTCGCCTCAGCTATCAAGCACGCAGAATTTATTAAGCTAGAAGATGCTGGACACTATCCTCAAGAGCATTACTACGATTTAGTTTTAGAAAGCCTTTTGCCTTTTGTTCGCCGCGTTAATTGAGTGCGGAATATTCAATAATCAATTGGATAATGGCAAAGCTTAAATAAGTTTTTTGTCTGCCTAGCCTTACTTAAAATTCCTCCATAAACCAAAATTTTCGCCTGGAAACTAATGCCCAGGCGAAATAACAAGCGATTTTTACAAAGTAACATCCAAGGCAATTTCTTCAACTAGCAAGCTTGCTACCTAGATGGGCTAACTGGGCTATTACTTTAGCTACACTTTGTTCCAAACTTTCCTTGTCGGTTCTACATTCTACTTCAGGATTAATTGGTGGCTCGTAAGGATCGTCTATACCAGTAAAGTTTTTAATTACTCCTGCACGGGCTTTTTTATATAACCCTTTAACATCTCTTTGTTCGCATACTTCCAAGGGTGCATTAACATATACTTCTATAAAGTTGCCGATGCGCTGACGTACTTCATTGCGAATTTCTTGGTAAGGTGATATGGCTGAAACCAAAACAATTACTTGATTTCGAGTTAATAAATTGGCAACAAAACCAATACGCCGGATATTTTCGTCGCGATCTTCTCTACTAAAACCTAACCCTTTAGTTAAGTTTTGGCGTACTATGTCTCCATCTAAGATTTCAACTTTACAGCCCTTTAAGCGTAGTTCTTTTTCTACTGCTTGACTAATGGTGGTTTTACCTGCGCCGCTTAAGCCCGTAAACCACAACGTCATACCAATTTGTCGCCAATCCATCAAAAAACTCTTACTAATTTACTTATTGAACATTCCAATTATCCACCAGATAATTATCCTTTAGGACAGTTGACAAAATAAATTAGTAGTCAACCGTAAATTTACTTAAGTAATTTTTTTGTGAAGATGGGAACTAATTGTCTAGGTAGAGCATCCAATTTCAAGTAAATAACTTCTGTAATTAACCATGAAACCCTACTTAAAAACAAAAGCACTCTTAGTTTCTTTGGCTTTTTGTGGTGCAATGCAATTAATGGCAACAGCCGAAGCTCGTGAAGTTTCTATCAGTAAAAGCGAAAGCCTAGTAACAAGTACAACAACTTTGTTGGCGCAAACCCGCTTAAATCGCTTAAGCGAATCTGAGACTAAAGATTTGTTAAATCGCTTAGAAAGAAATACCCGCGATTTTCAAAGAAGTGTCGATCGCGCTCTAGATGACGGTCGTTTAGATGACTCTAAACAGGAAGATACCATAAATAACTCCATTAGAGAGTTTAAAGATGCTACCAAGCGAATTCGCGATCGCTATTCTCGTGAAAAAACCTTTTCCTCTAGTGAAGTTCAAGATGTCCTCAACCGTGCCGCTAGAATAAATAGTGTGATAGGCAGAGGGCGTTTAAATAACGACTCTATTGAGCAAGATTGGCAAGATGTGCGCGCCGATCTCGATATTTTAGCTCGTAGCTCTTATGGCAGAGGTTCAAACTACTATCGCCGTTAGTAGTAATTGATACTTGAATGTAGGTAAACTCTAGACTCTAGTTTACCTACATTGCATTTAGAGCAAAAAACTACTTAATTCAATGTTTGTCAACCTAAATTACTTTTTTATAAGCTTCGGATAATTTGGTAGCATAGTTATCAAGACTAAACAATTTTGCTCTTTCTTTTCCCGCTATTGAAAGTTGTGCTTGCAAGGAAGGATTATTAATTAAACTTTCTATTTTATCTCTAATATTAATTACATCGTAAGGATCTACATACAAAGCCGCATCTCCGCATATTTCTGGTAACGAAGAAGCGTTAGATACAATAGCTGGACAGCCTAAAGCCATCGCTTCTAAAGGAGGTAAGCCGAAGCCTTCATAAAGGGAAGGAAAAACAAAACAGCAAGCACCTTGATATAAGTAAGTTAGATCGTTTCTTGACACATATTCAAGAAATTTAATCTTCTTAACAAAATATTTACTAAAAACTTGTTGAAGTTTGCCAATTTCATCCTCCCACAACCAGCCTTTTTTACCCACAATAACTAAAGGCATCGAAGTATCTAGTTTTATATAAGCTTCTATTAATCTACCTAAATTTTTTTTTGGTTCTATGGCTCCTACAAAAAGAATATATTCTTTTGGGCGCAATCGATACTGTCTTAATAATATTGAAAGCTCATTTTCATCAAAGGTAAGTTGCCCTTGGTTAACGGGTTGATAGGTTACGAAAATTTTATCAGGTGAAACTTTAAAAACATCTACTATATCTTTTTTTGTATGTTCTGAAACTGTTAAAACAAGATTTGATTTCTCGATAGCATTTTTTACAATTCTAAAAAAGAAATCTTTATTATCTAAAGTTGTATAAGGTAGCTTCAACGGAATCAAATCGTGAATGGTAGTTATTTTTTTTGCTTTATTGACTTCAAGAGGAATTGGGTAAGTTGAGTGCCATATATCTATTTTTTTATCACATCTAATTTTATTACTTATTCTAAAGTTTTTGTACAAAAAGTTAGTAATATCGTAACAATTAGCAGAACTAAAGATATTTTCACGAGCTACTAAATCAAAGACTAAATCTGCTTCTTGCTTGATTATAAAGTTACTATTTTTTAAGCTTTTTACTTTTGGATAAAATTGAATAAGTCTAGAAAGTAAACTTTTAATTTGGCTAAGTTTTGTAGTTTTTGTAAACTGCCTATCAAAAAATAATACTTCATTCAAAATCGATTTAGGATTTACACTAGGACGGCTGGATAATAAATTAACATTTGCTTCAAGCAGATTCAAAGCTTTAATTAAACTTACACTATAAGTTTTTATGCCTGTACCTTGAATGAGTTCTAAATTGTAGCAATCTATTAATACATTAATTCCGTTTAGATTCATTAGCTCTTTTCTGTGACGTAATTTAATGTATTATATAGTAAGAATTTTTGGTTTATAGTACAAAGAAATCAAATATTAATCTAAATTATTTGCAATGAGAGCGCAACTTTCTCGATTTGAACTTGACCTATTGTCTAATCAAACAATATTAAGGTAACAACCAACTGCTTCGCGAGACTCGCCAATAAATTTCAACTGCCCTTTATCTAACCACATTACTTTGCTGCAAGACTTTTCAATAAATTCTAGATCGTGAGATACTACTAATATAGTTGCATTGGCACTCCAAAACTTATTAATACGCTGCTGGCACTTATTTTTAAAGCTTTCATCCCCAACAGAGAGAACTTCATCTAAAATCAAAATATCTGGCTGTACATCAGTAGCGATCGCAAACCCCAGACGCGCTACCATACCAGAAGACAAAGCTTTTACTGGCATAAAAGCACAACTTTGCAACTCCGCAAACTCTAAAATTGATAATGTTCTTTTCCGCATCTCTGCTCTAGAAAATCCTAGCAATACTCCATATAAAAGAATATTATCTTCTACAGAAATTTCCGGATCGAACCCTGCTCCTAATTCAATTAGAGGAGCAATATGTCCGCGTACTCGAACTTTGCCACTTGTTGGTTGCAAAATACCACAAATGACTTTAAGTAATGTAGATTTCCCTGCTCCATTGGCTCCTATTATGCCAATTTTCTCGCCAGGAGCTACTACCAAATCAATTTTATTTAGTACCAAATTCTTCGCTGGCTGACGATATTTGCCCTGCAAAATAGATAAAACTGTCTTTTTCAGGTCATAGGAAAATTCTTCTTGCGTTCGTCGCCAAAGCGAAACTTGCTCTAGACGAATTACTTCCATTTATAGTAAATCCATAAATTTATGTCGCCACAAGTGAAACACAGTCCATCCGAAGGTCATAACCACAATACTGGTGAGCAAGCTACCCCAAATTAAATTTAAATCTGGCGGTGTCTGTTCTAAAGTAATTTGACGCAGACTCTCAATAATTGGGGATAAAGGATTAAGAGATAAAAAAGGTTTTATCTGCTTCGGAACAATATCTGCCGGATAAAATACCGGGCTACTTAATAATAACATAAAGACAACTAATTCATAAAAATATGGTAAATCTCTAAAAAATACATATAGCGCACTTACCAAAAATCCAATGCCAGTACAAACTAAAACCAAAGCAGTACATGGGACTAAAAGTGCTAGTAAATTTACTATACTACTGGATTTTATTAAAGTAATTATTGCTAGTAGAGGTAAAACTCCTACCACAAATTGAAATACATTAGCCGCAATCAGCGATACCGGAAAAATACTTATTGGCAACTGAATCTTATTTAAAATAGCTCCATTACCTACTATGCTTGTTAAAGCTTGAGATGTAGAAGCTGAAAAAAAATTCATTACTACTAACCCAGTAAATGCTGCTAGTATATAATTTGCAACAGAGTTATGATAATAGGAAGCAAAAGCCGCACCAAAAATTGCTGTATATAACCCAGTCATAATTAATGGGTTTAACAAAGACCAATAAACCCCTAACAAAGAACCTCTATAACGTACTTTTAGATTCCGCGAGACTAAAACGTTCAATAGTTCCCAATAGCGCCATATTTTTTGCTGTTGCGAGTTTGCTGGTTGGTGAAAACGCTTTTTATAATATATAAGAGATTTACTAACAAGTTTGTGCAACAATTTTTGCTTACCCACTGACTATTTACCTACTTTTTGGCAATAAATTCTATATTGCATAAGTCTTATTATAAAAAAATAGCTAAAAACTAACTACAAATCATCATGGCGATTCTACCATAAATTGTTTTAAGCTCTAAATATTCGCCCAATGAAATTTAGTGAAGATCGAGGCTAAAACCGTTGCAATTACTGGTGCGTACAGTATGGTACGATTTTATGACACGGTTAAACTAATATATTTATAAGCGCGATCGCCTCTGGGGGAAAGCTCTGTACCCGAAAATGCTAAGTTTGATCCAATTTTTAGTAGCTTCAGGAACAAACCTAAGTTCTAGACCAATTGGTGTAAACTATTTTGAGGCTTTGATGGCGCGAGCGCCTAGTTTTAAGGAGGTTTGTCAGTATATCTGCGCGATCGCACGGTAGCAAGCTTTAGTTATGCTCACTCTCTGTGAGTCTATAGCCAAAACACGAAAAACGTTAAGGAGTAACACAGTTTTTGGTTGCACTTGCTAATTAGAAGTTATAACTTTATTGATGGGTATTTTACTAATTAATTGTTATTAAATTTAGCCTTGGATAGATTCCCATACTCATAACTTTTAGACAATGTAAAATAACCACTAAAAATAATTTAAGAATTACGTATCTATTTTTACTTAACTTTATTATTAAACAATTAATACAAGCTAAATAGACTGAGATACGACCCTTAGCTTTGAGAGTCTAGTTTTGTTATTAAATAATGAAAAAAATTTTAGTTACTGGCGCAGCAGGTTTTATTGGTTTCCATTTGAGCAAATATTTACTTAGCCAAAACGTACAAGTGTTTGGTCTTGACGATCTTAATGATTACTACGATGTAAATTTGAAGCTAGACAGATTAGCTCAATTAAAAAACCAGCCAAACTTTTCTTTTTACAAAATAAACCTAGCTAATGGCGAAGCTACAGCTAAATTATTTGCTCAAACACACTTTGATGTAGTTGTTAACTTAGCCGCCCAAGCGGGAGTACGTTATTCATTAAAAAATCCTCATGCTTATATCAATAGTAATTTAATCGGTTTTACTAATATTTTAGAAGGTTGTCGTTACTCAGAAGTGGAACATTTGGTATTTGCTTCTTCTAGCTCGGTTTATGGTGCTAATACAAAAATGCCTTTTTCAACTCAAGACAACGTAGACCATCCTATTAGCTTGTATGCTGCTACTAAAAAAGCTAATGAATTACTAGCACATACCTACAGCCATTTATATAAGCTACCAACTACAGGATTGCGTTTTTTTACAGTTTATGGGCCGTGGGGAAGACCAGATATGGCACTTTTTATGTTTACTAAAGCTATTTTGGCAGGACAGCCAATAAATGTATTTAATCAAGGAAAAATGCAGCGAGACTTTACTTATATTGATGACATTATCGAGGGTGTTGTCAAAGCGATAGATAAAATTCCTCAGCCAGACCCTACATGGTCGGGAGACACGCCAGACCCCAGCACTAGCAACGCTCCTTACAAAATATACAATATTGGCAACAGTCAACCTGTAGAGTTGATGCACTTTATTAAAGTATTAGAAAAATGTATAGGTAAAGAAGCAAAAAAAAATATGCTGTCAATGCAACCAGGGGATCTTCCGGCAACTTATGCAGATATAGATGATTTGTATAATGCTGTAGGATTTAAGCCTGTTACTTCTATTGAGAGTGGAATTGAACGTTTTGTGGCTTGGTATAAAGACTATTACAAAGTGTGATAGTCTTTATAAAAGTTTGTAGGGTTGGGTTTTAGCCGTAAAGCGATCGCTAACACCTAGAGATAAATTAGTAATAGTAAATGTAAACTTAAGTTCCCACCCAAAAGCCAAACAATTAACCAAATCATTACTTAGTCTGTCATTGATGGATTCCAGATAGCCAAAACGCTTTTCTCTGACTGTTTTTGCAACTACTTAAACTATCTTTGCTTAAATCTTACACTTCTTGACGGGAGCTAAATCAAATCCATACTCTTTCTAGGTGACAGATTCCGCTAAACTGAGTCATGGTTTATTACATTATTTTAAGTTGGCATGGAAATAGGACAACAGGTAAAAGTTTGCCGTCTTCGAGATCGAGTACCAGCGACCGTTGTGAAACGGCTAGGGGCAGTAGGAACTGTTAGAGGCTTCAAAGTTCTAGATGGTATGAACTTAGGCATAGTAGTTCAGTTTGAAGACGATTTTGCTACCTGGTTTTTTGAAGACGAACTAAGAGCAGTTTAAAAGTTACTTGGGTTTGGGGATATCTCTTAATAGGTAGCCCCAACCATCCATTGAAGAATTACTCTTTTAAATAGACTTAACCTTTGAAAAATCACAATGTCACTGATATTAACCTTTTTGGGCAAAGGCGGCAGTGGTCGCACAACCATAGCGATCGCTGCTGCTAAGAAATTAGCAAGCCAAGGCAAGCGCGTACTTTTGGCGGTACAAGATACGGGGGTAGCCCTAGACTTGCTGCTAGAAACCTCGGTAACGAACGAAGTGCAGCAAATTGCTCCCAACCTCGACGCGGTACAATTCAAAACTTCGACGCTATTAGAACGCAACTGGGAAGAAGTAAAAAAGCTAGAAGCCCAATACTTACGGACACCAGTAATTAAAGATGTTTACGGGCAAGAATTGGTAGTATTGCCCGGAATGGACAGAGCTTTAGAACTCAATGCGCTGCGGGAGTACGATGCAAGTGGAAAGTACGATGCGATCGTTTATGATGGCAGTGGCGATGCCTCTACACTACGAATGTTGGGAATGCCGGAAAGTCTTAGCTGGTACAGCCGTCGCTTTGGTAAGTTGATTACCGAATCAGACTTAGTTAAAACGGTTTCGCCTTTTCTTCAGCCTTTAATTGCAACAGTGTTTAATGTCGGGTGGACGGGGGATAATTTCGCAGCGCCCACTAGCCAAGCCACAAATATTTTAGAACAAGGGAAAGCTGCTTTAGCTGACCCCAAACGTCTGATGGCTTATTTAGTGACGACAGAAAATCAGCTAGCGATCGCCACGGCTACTTATTTATGGGGTAGCGCCCAGCAAGTAGGGTTAACCGTTGGGGGCGTATTGTTCAATCAAGCTGCTAATACACCTACAACTGATGAATTTGCTCCTTTAACTATGAGTGCTATTCCTAGCAGCCCTATAGGTAGTTGGCAACCATTAATTGATGCCTTGCCTGATTTTACGCAAGTACCGCAAGTTCCGAAACCTATTGAGTTTGATGTCGCTACTCGTCAAGTGCGGCTATTTCTGCCGGGGTTTGACAAAAAGCAGGTAAAGCTGACTCAATCTGGGCCAGAAGTGACAATTGAGGCTGGTGACGGACGGCGTAATATATTTTTACCGCCGGGATTAAGTGGTAGAACGGTTACTGGAGCCAAGTTTCAGCAGGGCTATTTGATAATTACGTTTTAATTATAGTGATGTTGGGGCAGTACAGAATCTGCCCGCAATCAATGTTAAAAAAATGAATTAGGCGATCACGTTTTAAAGATTGTCCTGTCGTGAAAAAATTTAATAGCTTTAATTATTTATGCCTTTACCTCGTGCTTGGCTAGTTTTGCCAATTTTATGCTTAATATTTTGGTACGGTAGCAATGTCGCCACCGATCGCATATTGAGCCGTCCCTATGGAACTGTAGCGCAGCTAGAGGCAGACACTCAATTAGAAGTAAAGCTATCGGTTACTATTGTTGTTATTAAGGCAGAAATTGACAAAGAACTTGGTTTTACCACTGTTGAAGTTAAAAATACCAATCCTGTACTAACAAGCTTAGTGTTTCAGTTTCCAGTAACAGAATTTACTCAACTAGAATCAGCGATTTCTCAAGAATTGGGCTTATCTATTGCAGAAGTGCGAAAGCTAGTTCGCTATCGGGTTATAAATGATTGAGGATTAACAGTTTATAGATGATGTTTTGCAAAACCGTGACAAAATTAATAATAAAGTTCAAGAAATAGTTGATGAAATTACTGAGTCTTGGGGTGTAGTAATTGAAAGAGTAGAAATGAAAGATGTGGAGATTCCCCTAGCAATGGCAAAAGAAGCCGAAGCAATTAGAGAAAAACGCGCGCGGATCATCAAAGCCGATGCGGAAAAAGAAGCCTCAATGCAGTTAGCAGCCGCCGCTCAAAATATCGATCAAAACCCGATTGCGCTAGAACTGCGCCGATGGCAAATGTTAACAGAAATTGGCGCTGAAAATAACACAACCACCATAATTATGATCCCGTCAGATTTTATGAATTTGGCAAAAACTCTAACTAATACAATTCAAAATAACTATACAATTGAACTGCCTAAAAACTAAAACTTCTGGGCTATTTCTGGGGTGCGTCCTTTTAAACCCGTCATTAATTTCAAGGCAAATATTTTAATCGGCGGTACTCGGCGCAACATTAGTAAACCAATGCGGCGAATTATCACTACAGGTAAAAAGTTATTAGAAAATACCCTGTCTAATAAGTCTGTAAACCCCAAAATTGTCAAATTCTCTTGTTTGCGCCAACTTTCGTAACGTTTGAGAATTGCCAAGTCTCCAATATCTTCACCTTTTTCATGGGCTTGCTGCAATACCTGCGCTAAAGCCGCCGCATCGCGGATACCCATATTTAAACCTTGTCCGCCTACGGGATGACAACAATGTGCAGCATCGCCAACTAAAGCAAGTCTAGGCAAAACATAGCGATCGCTCTGCATCAACTGTACCGGAAAAACAAAGCGATCGCCAACTAATTCCAGTTTGCCCATTTGCGCGCCATAACGCTTAGTAAGTTCTGCTAAAAAGTCATCGTCCTTCAAAGCGACTAATGCTTTAGCTTCTTCATGGGGTGCAGTCCACACAATGCGACAACGATTTTCTGGTAGAGGTAAAACTGCAAAAGGGCCGCTACTCCAAAACTTTTCGTAAGCTGTATTGTTATGTCCTTTTTCAGGCTTGACAAAAGCAACAATACATGACTGCCAATATTGCCAACCGCGCGTGTTGATTCCCGCCTTTTGACGAGTTTGAGACTTTGCACCATCGGCGGCGACAATTAAACGGGTACGGATAGTTTTTATTTCGTCACCTATCTGCAAGCTAATTTTTACTCCAGAGGGCTGATAGCGCGTCTCTAGCACCTGTGCGGGACACAAGTAGGAAATATCAGTGCATTCCCTTACAAAGTCTTGTAGAGGCTTCAATAGCGCCTGATGTTCGGCGACATATCCTAAAACTTCTGTACCCAAATCTTTAGTTTCAAAGTTGACAGAATGGGAATAATCAGCATCTGAAAGCTTGACGTGGGAAAAATGAGCAATTTGGGGTAATATTTCATCCCATATGCCAATTCCCGCAAATATGCGCCCTGAGAGGAGATGAACGGCGTAAGCCTGACCTTTGGCGGCGGCTGTCGATTGGGGTTTTGCTTCAATTACAACTACTTTTAGCCCAGAATTATGTAATGCACTAGCTAAAGTTAAGCCGATAATTCCGCCCCCGGCGATCGCTAAATCGTAATCGTAGGTTAAAGACGGACTTGAAATGGTTGGAGAATCAAACTGTACCATTAGACTGTTACATTTCTTCACTTTTACTATAACAGCTATTTGCTACCTGTAAAAGTTACACCTTGAATAAAATAGCGGTTAAAAAACGTATAAATAGCCAATGCAGGTAATGTAAACATCATCGAAGCTGCCATTATGTAGTTCCAGTAACTTATATATTGACCTTTGAATATATTTAGACCCAAAGGCAGAGTAAACATCGTTGAATCGGACAAAATCATTAACGGCGATAAAAAGTTATTCCACGCACCCATAAAGACAAATATTGCTTGCGCTGCCAAAGCAGGTTTTGCCAAAGGTAAAACAATTTGAAAAAACGTTTCTAAGTGTCCCAATCCATCTAAAGCCGCCGCTTCTTCCAAGTCTTTTGGAAAGTTTATAAAAAACTGCCTCATCATAAATATAAAAGTTGCATTAATAATATTTGGAACAATTAAACCTTGGTAAGAATTCAACCATCCTAAGTTTTTTAAGATTAAGAAGGTAGGAATTAAAGTAATTTGTCCGGGAATCATTAAAACTGCCAAAATTAGGAAAAACCAAAACTTATTTCCTGGAAAATGCAACCTTGCTAAAGCGTAGCCAGCCATTGAATTAAACAGCAAATTAAAAATAGTTACATTTACCGCAACTACTACAATATTAAATAACCAACGTCCAAACAATGGCTCTTGAGTAAATATTTTTTGATAGTTTGCTAAAGTAAACTGCTGCGGAATAAAACTATTTCCACCGCCAACAATTTCCGCTAAGGGTTTAAAAGAAGCAGAAAGCGCCCACGCAAACGGAATAATAGTAATAATTGCATACAAAACTAAAGTTGAATATAAAACTAACTTTACTGTTTTAAAAACCTGCATATTTAATCAATATTTTCTTCTTTAAAGAGATAGCGTTGTATTAAAGTTACAGACATAATAACTAAAGCTAATAGCAAAGCTAAAGCCGCAGCATAACCCATTTGTAGGTTTTTAAAAGCATACTGATAAATTAGTAAAACTACCGTTAAAGTTGAATTATTAGGGCCACCAGAACCGCGCGAGAATATGTAAGACTGATCGAATAATTGAAAAGTTCCAATGACACCCATTACAATTATAAAAAAAGTAATTGGCTTTAAAAATGGTAAAGTAATGCAAACAAACTTATCTAACCAACTAGCACCGTCAATTGTCGCTGCTTCATATAAGTTTTCGGGTATTTCTTGCATTGCTGCTAAATAAATAACCATAAATAAAGGCGCAGTTGACCAAATATTCATTAGCATAATTGCTTTTAAAGCAACCTTTGGATCTCCTAGTGCAGCGTGGCTAAAGTAATCCGTCAGTTTAAAATGGGAGAGTAGCTCTCAAGTGTAGAAGTTGCCAACTCCGAAACCTCAAGCCATTTTTCTGTCTGAGCGTCAACAGAGTGTTCTAGAAA
>JAHHGY010000059.1 GCA_019359635.1 Chroococcus sp. CMT-3BRIN-NPC107 | reverse complement strand
ACAACTTCAGTGCTGTGGCAATGAGGACATTCAACGGGTAGCCAAACGGTCATAATACTTTACTAAGCTCTCTACTCGTTACTCCTTACTGATTATAGCCAAACAACTGATCTATAACACCACCCTTTCACTACAGTTGTACTTAATGAAAGAAGCACAATTTCAAGGTTTCATTAGCGATCTCGAAGATTCGTTAGCTGCCATAAAACCCAATCAAGAACAATGGAATGAGCCTTTCAGATTCTAATCTGACCATTCATAGCTGTGGCGTAAGCTTCCTAAAATTATCTACAACTGTGGTGCCTTTATCTTTAGATTTGTGTAAAGTATTGTACCATTCATCTACGGTTTCCAAACCCGCCGCCGGGTCTAAAGAACTTAAGTCACCTTGCAATAATTCTAGGAGTGAATCTAAGTTTTGATTATCTGTAGCTGTATCTTGCTTAGAATCTTCTTTACTAGCCATACTTTCTTACAGTTCATTGATTTTTACATCAATTAGCATAGAAAGCGAAGTTTTTAACTTCCTCATCCTTAAGTTGAATCTCTATTGGTTTATAGCGAAAACAGTTCTTTGATACCAGCGCTACCAATTTCTACGGCTAAAGCCGCTAACAAAAAGCCGAGTAATTGAGTAACGATTACAGCGCCTTCTGCACCAATAAATTTATCAATGAGGCTTGCTTGGCGAACAATAAACCAAGTTACCACCATCGCCGCAATAATCCCGATAACTACGCTTATTCGCGCTTCTGGTGATTGAGACATCAGCAGCATAACGGTAGTTAGCGTACCTGGGCCGGCTAACAAAGGAAAAGCCAGGGGAGTAATAGCGACATCTCGCTCTTGTTCTACAATCGGGGTATCAATTTCTCCGTTAAGCATTTGCAAAGCAATTAGCAGTAATAACAATCCTCCAGCTACTTCTAAAGAACCGATGCTGATATGCAAATAATCTAAAATAGCTTGTCCAGCAAAGGCAAATGCCATGAGTACCGCCGTTGCTACTACACTAGCTTTGTCAACTACTTTATTTCTTTGTTCTGGTTCCATACCTTTTGTAAGCACGAGAAATAGAGGTGCATTACCTAAGGCATCAGCGATCACAAATACGGCAATAAAAGCTTTGACTAAGACAGGAAAATTCACTGGGCTACAGGTAAAAAGGTCTTTAATAACCTTAACGTGATTTTTGTTTGAACTATTAGAGTTGTCTGGGTATAAGCCAGCCAAATATTTGAGCAACGGTTAGTTGCAAGTTTATAAATTCTGGCATAAGTAGTATATCTTGTCCTGTAAGCTCTACAGGCTGCTGACTGGGAAGAAATGCGATTGCAATTTTTTCCCTTGAATCGATAAACCACCCTAATTGAGTGCCATGTTTTAGGCAGTGCAGTATATTACTAATAACTTTAGTGGCGTTTTGGTTGGGGGAAAGAATTTCTATCGTCCAGTCTGGATAGATTTTGAACGCATTGCCAATTTCTCCATCAGCATCAAAGGGTATTCGTTGCCAAAAAAACACAGCTACATCTGGGACAATGGAACGAGTGCCAAAAGTACACCGCAATTGGGAAAAAGCAAGAGCAATTTGTTGTTCTTCGGTTACTTGATTTACAGCAGTGCAAAGTTTAAGTTGCAGCCTTGAATGTTTGCCTTGAGGCATAGGTTTTTGATAGATGCGTCCGGCGATAAACTCGTACTCTGGTTGAGTTTCAGGCAATTCTAAAAACTCATCTAGAGTAAGTAATCGATCTATTGCAGCAGTCATAGGCGATCGCTATAAAATCGTAATCTTATAGTTCTAATTATTCACTACTTGTAATGTAGAATCCGCCGATCGCCCAAATTCTTCTGGTGCGTATTGTAAATGTACTTCTGCGCCGGGATAGATAAATGTACCGGGAGTTACAGAGCGGACTAAGTAGTGCAGGGTATACACTCCAGCGTTGTAAGAGTTGCTATATGCCACAATGCGATCGCTATAAATATTTTTATAGTCAATTTCCCAACTATCTTGTCCTGCTTGAAAGTAAGGAGTTGTAGTTTGGAAACTTGTATCTACGGCTTCAAATCCTGCGGGTATGGGGTCAGTTATTACTATATTATTTACCGGATGGTCGGTAGTAATTTCTAATCCAATATCAAACACTTGTCCGGTGCTGACTTTTAATGGCTCTTTAGTATCGTATAGTCCAAAGCGGCGCAGGACTTGGTTGTTATTAACCGCTCGTATTTCTCGTACTACGCGCAAACGATTTAAAGCACCGCTTTGGTTTCCTTGGAGGCGATAACGGTAAGCAATTAAGTAATGCAATAAGCCTTTACCGGATTTTTTGAGCAACAAGTCGTGTTTCCCGCGCGGTAATTTAGCGATTGGTACTTGCACGTCTAAGCTAAGGCGATCTTTTGTAAGTTGCGCTTGTCCTAATTGCTTGTTTGCTAGTTGTACTGTAGCTTTCAAGTTTTGGGGTTGCGGTTGAATTTGGCTGTATTCTACCAGTGCTGTCAGAGCTTCGGCGTTATCGTAAGTCGTTGACCAAGCTCCCTCTCGTCGCAGGCTCAAAAGTCCCTGCAATACTCGGTCTAGCACTTCTGGAGAGCTTTTTTGAGCAACAAATAGGCGTAATACTTGAGCTTGAGCAGTGGTAGGCGAGTTTAGCCACTTCCAGCTAGGAGGTAAATTAACGGTGGCGTTGCGCCCTGTTTGGGAAACTGTTTCTTGGAGTTGGTCAAATAGTACCTTAAATTCTTTTTGCCATTGGGGAAACTGGGAAAGATAACGAGCTAGTTTTATTTGGGTAACAAAGTCAAATTTGTTTCTAAATTCATAGATATCTGCCAAAAAGTCCGTCCGTTTATTGTTTAAAGCTATCAAAGCTTCTAGACGCAGTTGATTATTGCACAATTGTTGTTTGCAATAATCGTATTGACCGGGATTAGCAAGTAGTTTAGCTAAATAACTCTCTAAACGGCTAACCATTGCTGCATTTACTGGTATTCCAATTTCTACAGCTTGCGCCAAACTTTGCGCCGCGTAGGCTGAAACAAAAGGATCGGAAAGTTCTTGCTGAGGAAAAGAAGCAAAACCGCCATCGGGTTTTTGGAGATTTTGCAGTACAGCTAAAGCTTGGTTTGCTTGCTGTTGGGGGTTAAAGTCTGCAAAAAAGTTTTGGTTGTAGGTTTGGCTTAAGTATGTCAAGTTAGATGCGATCGCAAGTGAACTTGCTGCTGGTTCTAAAAATGGTAATTCATCATCGCCTAAAACTTGTTTTGCGGGGGCGGTTATTTGCGAAATTAGCGTACTTGCAAGAGAAACTTCTAATCCTCCGGTATCGTTGACAACATTTTTAGCTATATTTAGGAGAATTTTTACTTGTTTATCGGTTACTCCAGTTTCTATAACTTGTTCAGTAACTGGCAATAATTTCACTTCTAAAGGAACATTAAAAGCATCAGTTTCATTATTTAGTTGCGTTGTAAATTGAACTTGCGTTTTACCTGTAGTATTTGCCACCATTGGGAAACGATAGGTGCGAGTACCTGACTCTGATGCAATGTTTTGGCTACCAGAATTATTATTAAATCCAACTCCCCCGGTAAGATTGCCTTTTATAGCCAGCGTTGCAGATTGTCCTGTATTGTTTGTAACTGATAAACCACCTTCAAAACGATCGCCTGGGCGGACAAATTGCGGTAATACTGGGTTAGATAGTAAAGGTTTGGTAGTTATAAACGTTGTTTCGCCGTTGCCAAAATGCAGCTTTCCATCGGTAGCAACTACCATTACCCGCCAAGTGGTTAAATTATCAGGTAACTTGAAAGTTATATTAGCTTTTCCATCAACATCTGTTAAAACTGAGCCGTTGTAGTAAGCCAAAGCTTGAAAATTCTCTCTCAGTCGCGTACTTGCAGCACCATTAGACAAACCACCACCATAACCCCAACCTTTTTGTAAGGGAGAAGAAAGCGGTTGTAAAACTACATCTGGGCGATTATCTGCAAACCTGGTAGAAATTGGTTGCTCTGCATATACTGTTGATACTAAATCGGGTATTCTATAACCGCTTAGTTGCAATACAGCCTCATTTACAACCATCACAGTAAATTGTCCTTGGATAGGTTTATTTTCCTGATCCATCATTTTTAACTTTACGGTTTGTTCTGCGCCAGGTTGTAAGCTTTGATTAGTAGCCTTTGCTTGCACCGTTAAATATTTATCGTCCAAATTAGTATTAAAGGGTGCAAAACCAACTTTCATTAATTTATCTAATAATCCTGTTTCTATTTGCGCCAACCCCTCGCCTTGACGAACTAAAACCGCTTCTACCGCCGCATTTGGGAGCATATCTGCGGTAACTTGAAATTGAATTTGTGGTGCTGCACCTTTAACTTGTACTATACGGCGTTCAATAAAGTTGTGGCGAATAATTGCAAAATGCAACTCTCCTTGAGGATAAGGAGATTGAATCAAAACTGTTGCTGTTTCACCAGGTTTATAAGTATCTTTATCTAACCGAAGTTCTAAACGATTGTTGCGATATCTATTTCCCCAATCTACCGGACTATCACCCGCTACCCATATCTGCGTATCTGTCGCTGTTATCTCATTGGCATCGATAAAATTAGCTCGAATGCGGTAAGAACCCGATTTCGTAGGAGTCAGAGAGACGGTTTGCGATGCCATAGTTGACGTTAATTCGGTTTTTTCAACGGTTTTGTACTCAACTTGATTTTTAGGCGTTTGGCTGCCTTCTATAACCTGAGTTACACTGCTGTAGATAATTTGCTGTAATTCCAAACGTACAGATTCCCCAGTTAATACTTTTCCCGTATTGTAGGTAGCAATTACTTGCACGGGAAAAGGCTTACCAGCTTCGGCTACAAAATCGTTTTGCAAACCAATTAGGCGAGCGCTCGGTAATACTGTAAATGTCTGCGAATTAGCAACAGATAGATTCGAGACATCTGTAACTTGCGCGTCTACTCTGTAACTTGTCGGGAATGGTACATCTTTGGCTACGGGGATAATTTGACTGCTTTTACCTTCTTTATCAAGCAATTGCTCTGATTGCAACACATCGGTAGTAATTTCCGGTGCTTCTTCTGGCCAAAACCACTGACGACCAAAAGAGAATTTTTCCCAAGCTTGGGGTGTAAAATCTGTCTGCTGGCGAGTGACGTAATATTGAACTTTTCCCCCTTCTACAGGAGATCCAAATAAATAATTGCTACTAGCATTTGCTGTTACTTTTTCACCCACTGCAACGATATCTTTATCTAAGGCGAGATCGACCTTGAAATTCGGCGGTTTAAACTCAGCAATCCGTATTTCTCCGGTTATTTCTGCTCCATTGCTGGCTTTTGCTTGAATATTGTAGTAACCTAAAGCTCGATTCGGCGCGATCGCATATTCTAAAGAAAATGTCCCAAATTCGTTAGTTGTCTGACTACCCAAATCTGTCTTTTTACCTTCAGGATCTTCTAACGTTACTTTATAAACAGTATTTTTATCTTGCCTCAACGCGCCATTTTGCAGATGGTACGCCATCCCGGTAAACCAAGCTTTTTCGCCGGGTTGGTACAACTGTCTATCGGAAAAAATGATTCCTCTAGACTGGGGTTTTCCACTATCCCAACCTGCATCTATACCAAAGTCGTAAGCACCGCTATACTCAGAAGAACGAGCAAAAGCCCAATCTCGTGCTTCACGTGCGATCGCAAGCAATGGTGTTGCTTCGTCAATATTGGTATAACATTGCTGTAAATCTTGGTTATTAAATAATACTGTGCCAGTTACGTCGGTTAGGGACTTCGCGCAAGGTTGCGGTTGAACTCTAGATTTTGAGCCTAACTTAGACTGATAAATTTCTACCATTGCATTGCTAACTACCGCACCATCGCTTAAATGATGCACTCTTACCATTCCCGAATCGGGAAACCATTGGGCAAAAACTCCTAAATTAGTTAACTGTACCAATCCGTAATTAGTAGATTCTCGCCATTGTTGTTTACCCTCATCTTGATAAGTATTAGTCCGCGCTTCCACTCCATAAGCCAACATTCCCGTTGCTGCGCCGAGTTTTTCTTTTAAAGGTACAGCAATGTCTTTATATTGATTTTTCTTACTAGAAACCTTAAAACTCTGCCAATTGGTAGGAGTTGGGAGTAAATCATTACCTTCTCCTCTGGGGTAAGCGGAATCAGTATAGACTAAATCCGTAGGTTGAACTACCTGATAAGCCGCTTTATATCTCGATTCTGGCAGATTGATTGTAGAGATATTTAGCTGTAAATCCTTACCAGACGGAAAAATATTTAAGTCTGATGGAACCCATATATCCCCCGCTAAATCCCCGGTTTGATATTTTACCGTTACAGGTTTACCTAAAGTTTGCCCAAATTTATCTTTAATATTTGCGCCGAGGGTAACTGTATAAGTAGTGTCAGGATCTAAAGCATAGGGGTTGAGATTGACAATCCTATCGCCTTCATAAACTTGGACTAATCGCGGAGTTTTTTTAGGTGAGGGAGTAACAGTAATATCTTCGCTAGAGGATGCTAATAAAGGATTGTTAAATTGCAATTGAGCGCTACCAGCCGTAAAACGTCCAAAAGTACCGCCAGCATCCGGCTTTCCGATAAAATTAAGTTTCTCAAAAGCAAGCGGTGCGTAAGTTGCAACCTTACTTGTAAAAGGCATTTGACTAGGTAAATTACCATTCAATGGACGCAAACCAGAAGCCACTTCCCAGCGATAACTTGTTGCTTTAGTAAGAGTTTGACGCGGTTTTAAGCTATAAACCCAATTTCGAGTAGAGGAATCTAAGTTTTCTTCTGGTGGGGAATCTATTAATCGTTCCTTATTTTCTAAAGCAACATCAAAAGAAATACCATCTTTTTTTCCTTCAGGCATCAGCTTGACACGATCTTTAACTGTATTAATATCTAGTTCTACATTTGATGTAAATTTTAACGTAGGCTTGATATCAATCGGTTCAACTTCGCTACTTTCAGTAATTCCTGGCAAATTAGTTAATTTAATTGCTTCTGTATTAAAAGTCCAAGCTAAATCTTGCTCTAAACGGTGATTTTTTAAGTCTGCAAGTCCAGCTTTCAACGTTACCTGTACTCGCGTGGCTTTAGGAAGTGCCGATTCTACCTGAAAACCGACCATCCGGGGAGTAAGAAAGCGAAACTGACCTTTTAAAGCTGGAAAAATGGCTATTTTCTCTAAAATTTGCTGTTGATTAGGACTATCAATATTTTCAACAGGAATTAAAGCTTCTTTAAATCTAATCCGAATTTGCGATCGCACTTCCGTTTCGCCGATTGGACTAATTTGTTCAATCCAATCTGGTAATTGCGGCGTAGGTAGAGCAGAAACCGTCGGTAAAGGCTCATTTCCAGAGAGATTAGCAGTATTACAGCTTGCTATTCCAAGTAGAATAGAAAACGCTAATAAGACTTGTATCCCACATTTAACAACAGCTTGCATAATTACTCTCACACCACACCTAATCGATTAAAGCTTAGAACTAGACCGAATGGTGCGATCGCAAAGTTCCTTAACGGGTGTCGCTATCCCTAAGTTTGGGTTTTTGCTGTTTTCATTGCTACGAGTGACTTTCAGCCACAGGTTTAGGAGCAAAGACTGTTTTTATTTGTAGCATCTAAAATTAAATTGATACTTTGCGTAAACTTTTGCCTACTTTGGAGAAAAATAAACAAATATCATTGAAGAAACGGCAAATCCGTTCTTTTTGGATAAAAGCTAAGGAAGCACAAGGGCAGAAATTGGTACTTTCATCGGGTCTACCAATAACGCGTTCTGCCCACTGCTCAACTAATTGCTACTATTCGCAAGGAATCTAGCGTTAAAGTTTGGTTTTTAAGCTTAAGCGCTACCTGTAAAGGCAATTTCTGGAAATTTTAATTGGGCTTCAGCAATGGGTCGCCTTCTACCTTCTTCTTGCCAGTAATTAATCACTTCGGTAGCTTGATTGAGTACTGCTACTCGATCTTGCTCGGCTATCCAATGTTTAGCTTCCATTTCGCTCTTTAATTCTTCCCACGCATCGTTGCGCGGCCAAAAAAAGTAACGAGTTAAAGGGCTAGTTCCTTTTCCAACTATTTGATCTACTGCTAGGGCTACGTTTTCGTCTAACCACAGAACTTTTAAAATAAACTTGGTCAAATCTTACCTCCGCTTGTTTGTGCCGGACTTGCTTAAAACCGTGCGATCGCTTATTGTAGCTCAATACCGATTTATCTGCCCAAATACTGTGACTACAGCGATCGCAATTTTTGATATTGATGGTGTTGTCCGCGATGTGGGCAATTCTTACCGTCGGGCGTTGGCGGATACGGTAGAACGCTTTACTAACGGGTATCGTCCAACGGAATTAGATATAGACACTTTAAAATCTGAAGGTGTTTGGAATAACGATTGGGAAGCTTCTCAAGAATTAATTTCCCGTTATTTTCTCGCTCAAGGGCGCAGTATTAAGACCGATTACCAAGAAATTGTGGCTTTTTTTCAATCTCGCTATCGAGGCGAAGATCCTAATAATTGGAATGGTTACATTTGCAACGAACCCTTGTTGTTGCAACCAAGCTATTTAAACGGGCTAACTAATGCTGGTATTCCTTGGGGCTTTTTTAGCGGTGCAACTCGCGCCTCTGCTAACTATGTATTATCAAAACGCTTGGGTTTGCAGTCTCCCTTACTAATTGCGATGGAAGATGCGCCCGGTAAGCCCGACCCTACTGGACTTTTGGCAACAGTAGAGCAATTAGAACGCAATCAAAACATCGATAAAATGCTGCCTGTGGTGTATGCGGGAGATACGGTAGGCGATATGTATACGGTAGAAAAAGCGCGATCGCGTTTTCCGCAAAGAACATGGATTGGTGTGGGTATTCTGCCGCCTCACGTCCAAACAACCGCCCAACGTCGCAGCGATTACACCAAAACTCTAATAGAAGCGGGAGCGGCGATCGTTTTTAGCAACGTTCAAGAACTTACACCCGCAGAAATTGAGCAATTAGTGTTACTGTAGTTTTTGGAATTTTTCTAAAGCTGCAACCATTTTTGACGGCCAACGGCGCACTTTAACCACCCATTCTAAATCCTTGTAGCGCTTGTCTAGTCCAACGGCAGCAACCCAATTGCTTTCTGCTTCCCCAGTTTTTCCTTGTTCCCAGTAGGCGGCGGTTAATGCTGCACGCATATCGGCAAAATTAGGATATTTGCGAACTATATTTCGCATATTACGGATAGCTTCATCAGTTTGACCGTTTTGATAAAGAGCGATCGCATAATTAGCTCTAGCAAAGGCAAAGTTGGGCGCTAAATCGGCAGCAGTACGGTAGTCAGAAATCGCTTTTTCCCAATTACCTAAACCAGCTTCCGCATTACCCCGGTTGTTGTACGCCATTGCATCTTTAGGATCGAGTTCTAAGATTTTATTGTAATCGGCGATCGCTTCATTCCATTTCCCCAAACCTTCCAAAGCTGCACCGCGATTGAGATAAGGGTCTGTGGCGGTGGGTGCAAGTTCGATAGCTTTATTGTAATCGGCTACCGCTTCAGTTAATTTATTTTGGCTGACTCGCGCGTTCCCCCGATTGCTGACGGCGGCGGGATTGTCGGGAAATTGCTCGATAATCTCTGTCCAATAAGTTTCGGCGGTGGCAAAATCCCCAGCATTGGTAGATTTAATTGCTTTTTGAGCTAGGGTGTCTAGCTGTTGGAGTTGTTCTGGTGTAGGTTGAACTTGCGCCCAAGAAAGATCGCTAGAGCCAAATACTAGAAATATACAGAGTAAAATAATTGAAATTAAACGCATCATAATAAAGATAACTGTTGATTTGGTGGAGTAAAACCCAAGTGTGTGTAAGCGGCGGCGGCAGCAACTCGTCCGCGCGGAGTCCGGTTTAGGTAGCCAATTTGCATTAAATACGGCTCGTATACTTCTTCTATTGTCTGCGTATCTTCCCCGGTAGCAGCGGCCATTGTTTCCAATCCCACCGGGCCGCCGTTAAACTGTTCGATCATTACGCTTAACATCTGTCTATCTGTCCAATCTAAGCCGCAGGGATCGACCTGGAATAGCTCTAAAGCAACGGATGCTACAGCTTGATCGATTGTGCCAAAACCTTTGACTTGGGCGTAGTCTCTCACTCGTTTTAACAATCTATTAGCAATTCTAGGAGTTCCGCGCGATCGCCGAGCAATTTCTTGGGCCCCATCATCAGTAACCGCAGTTTGCAATAGTTGAGCGGTACGTAAAACAATTTGGGTGAGTTCGTCGCGCTCGTAGAACCGCAATCGTTGAATTAAACCAAAGCGATCGCGCAAGGGTGAAGACAGCGCCCCTACCCTCGTTGTTGCCCCGACTAGAGTGTATTTTGGCAAGGGTAAAGAGCGAGTTTTGGCACTCGCACCTTTGCCAATTGTGATATCTAGGCGAAAGTCCTCCATTGCTGGATAAAGTATTTCCTCCGTCATCCGCGATAATCGATGAATTTCATCAATAAATAGGACATCGCCAGGTTTAAGACTATTTAATAGCCCAACAATATCTCTTGGACGTTCTAAAGCTGGCGCGCTGGTAATTTTGCAATCTACCCCCATTTCGGAAGCTAAAATCAGCGCCATGGTGGTTTTTCCAAGGCCCGGAGGGCCATATAGTAGTAGGTGATCTAAAGTTTCATTTCTAGCAAGAGCGGCTTTAATCGCAATATTGAGAACTTCTTTTAGCTCTTTTTGCCCGATATAATCAGCAAAACGGTGAGGACGAATGCTATCTTCTTGCTTGTCTTTTTCCTCGGCGGTAACTTCCGGTTTAAGTAAGGGTTGCGATAAAGGGCGATCGCGTTTTACAGTTTCAGAACGCTGTTTATTTGGTTGATTCGGATCTTGTTTTGAAGAAATAATTGCCATATTGCTAGCTATTAGACTTTTTTAGCTTGTATAGGGTGCAATCAAAAATTTTGAATATAGTTAAAGCCTTTAAAAATTATTATGCTTGCCAAAAGAATTTTACCTTGCTTAGATGTCAATGCCGGACGAGTAGTTAAAGGTGTCAATTTTGTTAATTTAGTTGATGCTGGCGATCCGGTGGAACTTGCGAAAGCTTACAACGAAGCGGGAGCGGATGAACTGGTATTTTTGGATATTACGGCAACTCACGAAGATCGGGACACAATTATTGATGTTGTTTACCGAACTGCGGAACAAGTTTTTATCCCCCTAACTGTTGGTGGTGGTATTCAATCATTAGAACATATTAAAAATTTGTTAAGGGCGGGAGCCGATAAAGTTAGTATCAATTCCGCCGCCGTGCGCCAACCAGACTTAATTAACCGTGCCAGCGAGCGCTTTGGCAATCAGTGTATAGTTGTCGCTATTGATGCTAGACGTAAGATCGATCCTACAAATCCCGGCTGGGATGTATACGTGCGCGGCGGACGCGAAAATACGGGTTTGGATGTTTTAAGTTGGGCAAAAGAACTTGAACAACGCGGCGCTGGAGAGCTACTACTTACAAGTATGGATGCAGATGGAACCCAGGCGGGGTATGACTTAGAACTAACAAAAAGAGTCGCATCTTCGGTACAAATTCCCGTTATAGCTTCTGGTGGTGCGGGAAACTGCGAACATATTTATGAAGCACTAACCGAAGGCAAAGCCGAAGCGGCGCTACTTGCTTCCTTGTTACATTATGGACGTCTTAGCGTCTCTCAAATTAAAAATTATCTGCGAACCCGCTCTTGTCCGATCAGAGCTACTTGACAAAATCCCCTTTGCTGCTGATCTTTTGTACTTATGTTAAGCTAGATTAATAAATTTAATTTTCTTAATATATGCTCGTTTCTATATTAGTTTTTGATGTGGCGCTGGTGGCTTGGTCGCTGCACCTCATGGATGCGGCGGTGCAGAAGCGAGAATTTTCTTTAATGTTAGCAGGAACTTTAGTTGCTTTTTCGGCGGCAGCAATGCTAGTAGTTTATTTTCTCATGCACAATTGTCTTAATTATTTGCTAAAAACTTCTTAACAAACTTGCTAGTTTTAATAAAAAGATTGACAAACAAACAATTATTGAGAGATAATAACAAAGGACTGAAAGGGATCGCAAGTTCAGTTAGTAGATTGTCATCATTGCCTGAAGTGTTAAGAATAGGTTGTATACCTAAAAGACACGCAGGGTAGAAGTTCGGGGGATTAGCTCATTTGGTAGAGCGCTTCCATGGCATGGAAGAGGTATGGGGTTCGACTCCCCAATTCTCCATTAATTTTAGATTAGAGGCTACTTCTTGCAACACTAGCAGAGTGAACATAAGCCGCTTTTATCAAAGCATCAACCGATTCGTCAGTGGTATCGAAAGCAGTTACAAGCCGCACAACTGTTGAATGCTCTCCTTGCCAACGGTAAAACTGAAAACCATCTGCTATCAAGCCAGCAATAACAACTTCAGGTAGCTGAATGAATACTTCATTTGCTGCTACGGGATAACAAAGTTCTACTCCTGGTAAATTGGTGAGTTCCGTTGCTAATTTATCTGCCATTATGTTGGCATTAGCAGCATTTTTCAGCCATAAATCGTTAGTTATATATGCCTCTAACTGCGCTGACAAAAACCGCATTTTTGAAAACAAGTGTCCGCTCCGCTTGCGCCGATAGCTAAAGGTTGCAGCTTTATTGCGATCGAAAAATATTACTGCTTCCGCCGCCATCGCGCCGTTTTTAGTCGCGCCAAAACACAACACATCTACGCCACAACGCCAGGTAATATCGGCGGGAGAACAACCTAAACGTGCGATCGCGTTCGCAAATCGCGCCCCATCCATATGCAAGCTAAGATTATAGGTAAGAGCAACTTCAGCTATTTGTTCAACTTCAGATTTGCTGTAAACTGTACCTGCTTCTGTTGCTTGGGTAATACTGATAGCCGCAGGTTGGACGTGATGAACAACCCCAATGCCTGAAAGTGCGATTACTTTTGCTAAGTCTTGAGCGGACAATTTGCCATTACTGCCAGGAAGTGTAACTAATTTTGCTCCACCTGTATAAAATTCTGGCGCACCGCATTCATCTACATTTATATGGGCAGCTTGATGACAATATACTGCTCCAAAAGGTGGAGCGATCGTAGATAAAGCTAAAGCATTAGCTGCTGTTCCGGTAGCTACTGGAAAAACTATAACCTCTGTTTCAAATAATTCTGCAAACTTGGTATTGAGTCTTTTAGTACATTCATCTTCCCCATAAGGCATAGCTGCGCCTCTGTTTACATTAGCTAATGCTGTTAAGATTTCTGGCGATATTGCCGTTACATTGTCGCTGCAAAAATTCATGTGTGAAGTTCCAGTTTAAAGATTTTATTAACCATAATAAATAGGAGCATTCCCAGATTTCCATTTGATATTGCAACCTACACTTGGTTTTTGCTCTATATCAACAGGTTTACCCGCTAAAACTGCCTCAATTGCGGCGCGTAAATCTGCACCAGTGACAGGCTTACCGTTACTCGGTCTGCTATCATCTAGTTGTCCGCGATAAACTAGCTGTAAACTTGGATCGAATAAGAAAAAATCTGGCGTACAAGCCGCCGTATAAGCTTTGGCTATTTCTTGAGTTTCGTCATAGCAAATCGGAAAAGTTAAGCTAAGTTCTTGTGCCATTGCTTGCAAGTATTCCGGCGCATCGTCTGGATGCTTGCTGACATCGTTAGCGCTAATCGCAATAATTCCTAAATTGCTGTTAGCGTAATCGTTACCGAGTTGCGCTAATTGAACCTTTATATGCTTGACAAACGGGCAATGTTGACAAATAAACATTACTAAAGTTGCTTGTTTTTTGGCATAATCTGACAACGAAATTAGCTTGCCAGATCCAACATCAGGTAATTTAAATTCTGGCGCTTTAGTACCTAATGGCAACATCGTTGAAGCTGTCAAAACCATAATATTTTTACCTTTTTGAATTTATTTAAGATTAGTAGTTAACAATGCTCATTTCTACCACCGTCAAGGGGTAGATTGCTATCTACCTGCCTTAAAGGATAGGAGAATTTTTGACACTATTAGACTAATTGCGGTTTCTACGTAACATCTTATACAGACAACCTTTTATAAGTTTTAACTATCTTTTTGTCTAATTACACTTCTGCTTATCTACTCAATAGGTAAATTCGTGGAACCTTTATCGTAGGTTTAGCATCTTTTTACAAAACTGTGAGATGGGTAAGTGATAATTAGTGATTGAATTAACTAAATTCATGTAACTATTTACACTTTTTATCAATAGTGGTGTAGGAGACTTTGGACATATAATGAATGAATTTTCTGCTAGTGATGTTAATAAATTAAATGCTGAGTGGAGTTTGCACCAGCAAATAGAACTGATTAAGGGAGAAATTTTAGTCAAAACGCGATCGCATTCGTCTTGGGGTGGGGCGGTGACAGCTACAATGTACTTACCTTTAGTGCGATCGCACGTTTGGCAGCAAGTCACAGATTATCCTCGTTGGGTGCAGTATTTTCCTGATATCACTAAAAGTGAAGTTTTGCACCGAGGTGAGGTGAAGCGTTTATATCAAGCGGCGAAAAAAGCCTTTTTGTTTTTTACGGCGCAAGTAGAAGTTTATCTAAGTGTGCTTGAAGTAGTACAGCAGCAAATTCAGTTTCGTTTAGAAAGAGGGACGTTTGTTGATTTTGCCGCCGATTTACACTTGCAAGATTGTCAAGATGGAACTCTGCTTACCTACGCCGTGCAAGCAACCCCGAATATTCCCATCCCGACGATGTTTATTCAGCAAGCAATGCAATTAGAATTGCCTGCCAATATGCGAAAAATGCGCCAAGTTATTTGTAGTAGTCAGAAAGTTTTGGAGCAATAATTATTACTAAAGCAACCTATCGATAAATTGCTCCTTTTCCTCAAATTCCTGCTCATCTAGAACTATTTGTTTTTTAGCAGTTTCAATCTTGACATAGATTTGTGCCATCCAAACCCGAATTAATAGCAATGTTCCTAAAACCAAAAGGAAGACACAAACAGCCAGAATTTGTTGCCAGGGGATGTCTAGCGCTCCACGAATAATAACTTCACGTAGTACCGATACAATAGAAACCTCCACTGCTACCCCTACAGAAATACGTTGTTCTTGTAAGTAAATGATTAGCAGGCGGAAAATCTCGACTAAGATCAAAATAAACAAAATGTCCGAAGTAACGCTTTGAAAGTCAATCGGGATAAACAAAGAATAAAATAAGTCGCCTAACCGAATGACCATGACAAGAAATAATCCAATTGCCAAAGTAACTACAATTAGATTCTGGACTAATTCTAAGTTATGAATAATTTGCTCTTTTTTAAACCATTTGCGCCATAACTGCGGGGGATTATTTTTTACCTCTGTCTGCATGACCTATGATGTTGGCTTAGTTTTCATAAAAAATTAGGAGTGTCAGGTTGAGAAATTTACGCTCCCTGACACTCCTAATTTTACTCAACAGTAACTAATTCCGACGGTAAACGTTTGAACGCAATCCGTTCGTTTTCGACATCGACAAAAACCGTATCGCCGTCGTGAAACTCGCCGCGTAAGATCGCTTTAGCAATTTGAGTTTCTAACTCTTTTTGAATTGCACGTTTGAGCGGACGCGCACCAAATACAGGGTCGTAGCCTACTTCTGCTAAAAAGTCTAAAGCAGAATCAGAAAGTTTTAACGATATTTTGCGATCGCTCAACCTGTCTGCTAGTCTCACTACTTGCAACTGGACAATTTGCCGCAACTCTTGTTTTTGCAAAGCGTGGAAGATAATTGTTTCGTCAATCCGATTGAGAAATTCAGGACGGAAACTAGCTCGCATTGCTTCCATTACCCGCCGATACATTTCATCGTAGTGAGAATCATCGCCAGCTAAGTCGAGGATGTATTGCGAGCCAATATTGCTAGTCATGATAATAATGGAGTTTTTAAAGTCCACCGTATGACCTTGAGCATCAGTCACGCGCCCATCATCGAGAATTTGTAGCATGATGTTAAATACATCGGGGTGCGCTTTTTCGATTTCGTCAAACAAAATTACAGCGTAAGGACGGCGGCGCAGCGCTTCAGTTAGTTGTCCCCCTTCGTCGTAACCTACATACCCTGGAGGCGCACCAATTAGCCTAGAAACGGCGTGTTTCTCCATATATTCCGACATATCAATCCGAACTAGCGCTTCTTCGGTGTCGAATAAGTAGGCGGCTAAGGCTTTTGCAAGTTCGGTTTTACCTACACCTGTAGGCCCAAGGAAGATAAAACTAGCGGTAGGACGGTTGGGATCGGCAAGTCCGGCGCGCGATCGCTGAATGGCATCAGCAACGGCGGTAACGGCTTCATTTTGACCGATAACGCGGTTATGCAACTCGTCTTCTAAGTGCAGCAACTTGTCTTTTTCCGATTCTACTAATTTGCTAATCGGTATACCCGTCCACTTAGAGATAACTTCGGCAATATCAGATTCGGTTACTTCTTCTCGTAGCAAAGATTGACCGCTTGTTTGCGCTTGGCTAAGTTGGGTTTCCGCTTCCTTCAACTGTCGTTGCAATTGAGTTAATTTGCCGTATTTTAGCTCGGCGGCTTTGTTGAGATCGTAGTCTCGCTCGGCTTGCTGAACTTCGATGTTGACGCGATCGCTATCTTCTTTGATTTTCTGAATTTTAGAAATTACATCCTTCTCCGATTGCCATTGAGCGCTCATTGCTCTTTGATTTTCTTTAAGATCGGCAAGTTCTTTCTCAATTCTTTCTAACCTTTCTCTAGAAGCAGCGTTTGTTTCTTTTTGCAGTGACAACCGCTCCATTTCTAGCTGTAAAATCTTGCGATCGATTTCGTCTAATTCTTCTGGTTTAGAAGTAATTTCCATTTTCAGCTTGGCGGCGGCTTCGTCTACAAGGTCGATGGCTTTATCGGGTAAAAAGCGATCGCTAATATAACGATTAGACAAGGTAGCGGCGGCAACTAAGGCACTATCAGAGATTTTCACCCCATGATGAACTTCGTAACGCTCTTTCAAACCGCGCAAAATTGATACAGTATCTTCAACGTTAGGCTGTTCAATATACACCTGTTGAAAGCGTCTTTCTAAAGCCGCATCTTTTTCAAGATACTTGCGGTACTCATCTAAAGTTGTCGCACCAATACAACGCAATTCTCCCCGCGCCAGCATAGGTTTAAGCAAGTTCCCCGCATCCATCGCACCTTGACTTGCACCCGCACCAACAACAGTATGAATTTCGTCAATAAATAGAATAATATTCCCGCGCGAATCGGTAACTTCTTTGAGTACAGCTTTTAAACGCTCCTCAAATTCTCCCCGAAACTTAGCACCAGCAATTAACGAACCCATATCTAAAGTAATGAGCTTGCGACCAGAAAGAGATTGAGGTACGTCGCCCGCAACGATTCTTTGAGCTAATCCTTCCGCGATCGCCGTTTTACCTACACCCGGTTCGCCAATTAGTACGGGGTTATTTTTAGTTCGACGCGACAAAATTTGAATTGTGCGGCGAATCTCCTCGTCGCGTCCAATTACGGGGTCAAGTTTGCCTTGTTTTGCAGCTTCTGTTAGGTCGCGTCCGTATTTTTCCAGTGCTTCGTATTTGCCTTCTGGACTTTGATCGGTCACTTTTTGACTCCCACGAATTTCTTTAATAATGTTTTTGAGCTTAGTTTCATCTAAACCGAATTCTTTAATTAGGCTTTTGCCAAAGCGATCGTCTTTGACATAACCCAATAGTAGATGTTCTACAGAGATAAACTCGTCGCCATATTCTTTCCGATAAGCATCAGCGCGATCTAATAGTGTATCTAGACTGCGTCCTACATAAACATTGCTGCTACTTGATACTTTCGGCTGTTTTTGAATAAATTGGTCAGTGACTTCGCGGAGTTTTTGCACCTTTACTCCCGCTTTCGTCCAAATACTGTTAGCTAATCCTTCTTGCTCCAAAAGAGCCTTCATTAAGTGTTCGCTTTCGATCTGCTGTTGGCTATTAGCTTTAACTATATCTGGAGTATGGGCGATCGCTTCCCAGGATTTTTCTGTAAATTGGTTAGGATTTGTTGGTTGCATAGTCTTTATGGAACCGCCTTAGCATAAATAATTCTTTATAAGCTCATTGTAGAAACAGATGAGTTGGTGATAGATCGGACTTTGCGTACTATTTAAGGCGTATTTCCACCCAAAAGAGCTTTCTAAGCGTCAGGATCGATGCCTAAAGCGCGTAATTTTGCTTCTAGTTCTTTTGCTCTTTGTTCGGCAGTTTCTGCTCTTTGTTCGGCAGTTTCTCTTTGCCGATCTAATTCTACATAAGTTGCAAATGGTCGCCCATCTGGTCTATAAATCTGCATAGTTTCTGACGTTTGCTCAAATCTAACGCCTAAACGCGGGCTTACCCAACTGGAAGTTTGTTCAACTACCGTTAAGCGTCCTTCAAGCCTTTGCCAAATACTTAGGTCGTTTTTATCTGGGTCGTATAAATAATATTCTTCTACACCAAAGACTTCGTACAACTCTAGCTTTTTCGCCATCTCAGTCAAAGTATTACCTGGCGAAAGAATCTCAAATACTACTTGTGGTGCAATATTGTCTTCTTGCCATTGTTTGTAAGAACCTCTATAACCTTTGGATCGTCCAAAAGCTACCATCGTATCAGGAGCAGCTCTAAGCTTATTATTGCCTTCAACAGGATACCAAAGCAGATCGCCCGCTACAAATACATTCGGGTCATCTTTAAATAGAGCGTCTAGTCCCCCCTTGATGGTTACTATCCACTCAAATTGCTTTGTATTGTCCGACATTGGGTGTCCGTCACTATCTGGGTAAATAATGTCTTGGTCTACACTCAGATTTGCTGCGGCAGTCATAGTATCTCCCGGTCAATATATAAGGTAGCGATTTCTTTTATTGTATAGACCTCCAGCTTGAAAGAAAGATTTGCCCTCATTCCTCAATTTTGGCAAAAGGTCTGATGTTTATACCTCCAGATAACTTGTAAATTATGCAGAAGAAACAAAAATTTCCTTATTTAGTCGGCTCTAAATGGACAGCACAACAAAAAATAGACGGTTGGCGGCATTTTCAAGTTGTCAACCGCAAAAATCAAGGTAAATGGGTATTTGCCGAAATGGTCGCTGCTTGCGATCCTCTGGTACGTTTTTGGGTAAATGCTAAATTGCTTAAAAATGCTTCCCAATGGCAAGCTGGTTGGCAATCTTTACAGGAAATAGAAGCAGGTGTGGGCGATGTTTCCTAGAAATACAGCTATTTAGACAAAATTTATTATTTTTAACATAAGTAGCTGACTTCGCTCTTATCTTGTCCTTCTAGCCGTTACAAACACTAGCCAAGACTATCTATTCTTTACACAAATACTGCTCGCAGGCTATTTACACTAGCTTCAGCTTTCGCTAGTTAGGTTTTGGCGATTTTCATCCTTAATATTTAGCCCTATCTCCTGGAAGCTTCCAAGACCTATCCCTGTTTGTTTTTTATAACTAATTTTATAAAATTAATAACTGAAATTTTGATTTGACTCTTTTTTAGAGCTTAAAATAACTTTTTAGGGAGTTTTAAGCTCTAAAAGCACCCTAAAAGCTTATTAAATTTGATTTAAACCCTAAACTAACCTACAACCCCCTTTCTTTTGTGACGGAGTTGAACAATAATTCAATCAAAGACCAGAGCATAACAAACAGGCTGTGAGAATTAATTTTTTCTCTAGCAGTTCGATAAACAACGATAGGAGCCAAAAATAAAGTGAAACTTGCAGTTTACGGAAAAGGTGGCATCGGCAAATCTACAACTAGCTGTAACATCTCTGTTGCCTTAGCCAAGCGTGGCAAGAAAGTATTGCAAATTGGCTGCGACCCCAAGCACGACAGCACTTTTACCCTGACTGGGTTTTTAATTCCCACTATTATTGATACGCTTCAGGAAAAAGATTACCACTACGAAGATGTTTGGGCAGAAGATGTCATTTATAAAGGCTACGGCGGCGTTGATTGCGTAGAAGCTGGCGGACCTCCGGCGGGTGCTGGCTGCGGCGGCTACGTAGTTGGGGAAACGGTAAAATTGCTCAAAGAACTCAATGCTTTTGATGAGTACGACATCATCTTATTTGATGTGTTGGGTGACGTGGTATGTGGTGGGTTTGCTGCACCCTTAAACTACGCTGACTATTGCCTGATTGTTACTGACAACGGTTTTGATGCTTTGTTTGCTGCTAACCGGATTGCCGCTTCTGTTAGAGAAAAAGCTCGTACTCACCCCTTGCGCCTAGCGGGATTGATTGGCAACCGTACATCAAAACGCGATTTAATTGAAAAATACGTAGAAGCTGTACCAATGCCAGTATTAGAAGTATTGCCTTTAATTGAAGATATCCGCGTATCTCGCGTTAAAGGGAAGACTTTGTTTGAAATGGCGGAAACTGACCCCTCGCTAAACTATGTTTGCGATTACTACCTCAGTATTGCCGATCAAATTTTGTCTCGACCCGAAGGCGTTGTTCCTAACGATGCTCCAGACCGCGAATTGTTCTCCTTGCTATCAGACTTCTACCTCAATCCCACAACTCCCGCCGCAAATCAAGAAGAAAAGCTAGATTTGATGATGGTTTAATCCATTTAGCTTTGAAGATGAGATAAGAAACAATGGCTTTTTTTGGTAGCCTCAAAAACTCGTTAAAACAGAAGTGGTTGCAATATTTTCAAAGCAATCGCTTCTGGATTAGCTTACATTCTGGCGTTGCTACTCCTGATGGTGGTAAACGCCCCCCGTCTTACCTCATCTTGGGAATAATCAATGCGCTAGAACCGCAGCTTGCCGAATTAATGTTGCCCTTCTCAAAGTTGAATCAGAATGTAGATACTTTGATGGATGTATTAGGGTTAAATTTCGATCCAGATTTGATGTTAGGTAATAGTTCTCCAGCAATTGAGGTTCAAGAGCCTCAACAAATCCAAGGAGAAGATTTATTGCTTGACAACAATGAGTCTGTTGTAGTTATGAGCAAAATGGCAAGCTTAGAGGACAGTTCATCCGTCACTAAGGCTTTTCAAGAAGCGGAAAGCTTGGGGGG
>JAHHGY010000009.1 GCA_019359635.1 Chroococcus sp. CMT-3BRIN-NPC107 | reverse complement strand
CGGTTCATCCGTCACTAAGGCTTTTCAAGAAGCGGAAAGCTTGGGGGGCGGTTCATCCGTCACTAAGGCTTTTCAAGAAGCGGAAAGCTTGGGGGGCGGTTCATCCGTCACTAAGGCTTTTCAAGAAGCGGAAAGCTTGGGGGGCGGTTCATCCGTCACTAAGGCTTTTCAAGAACAAGACGCGTTTACAATTGCATCTCTTGATGAAATAACGTTTGATGACACAGAGGAAAAAAATATAGATAACGATTCTGTTGTTATGTCCTCAGATGACTTTAGCAATGCGTTTTTGGATGTAGGCAATGAAGGTAGTTTAGATTTTGAGCTTACACCCAGTAGCGATCGCCCAGAAGATGAAAGTCCGTCTCAAGACGCTCAAGATATTTCTGGTCTATTTCCTAATTTTTGATTGAGGAAGCGGCAGATTTTGCCACTACTGAAAAATACTTCTGTGGCTCTAATCTTAAAAATACCAATTTTACTTAGTCTTATAAACCAAAGGGGAGAATAATAAATTCATGACTGTAGCTCAAACAGAAGCACTAACTTTTGAATGCGAAACTGGCAACTATCATACTTTTTGCCCGATTAGTTGTGTTGCTTGGCTATACCAAAAAATTGAAGATAGTTTCTTTTTGGTAATTGGCACAAAAACTTGCGGTTATTTCCTGCAAAACGCTATGGGGGTAATGATTTTTGCCGAACCCCGGTATGCAATGGCGGAACTAGAAGAAGGTGATATTTCGGCGCAACTAAACGATTACGAAGAATTAAAGCGGTTATGTTTGCAAATCAAGCGCGATCGCAATCCTAGCGTAATTGTCTGGATTGGTACTTGTACCACCGAAATTATCAAGATGGATTTAGAAGGATTAGCACCAAAATTAGAATCAGAAATTGGCATTCCGATTGTAACGGCTCGTGCTAATGGCTTAGATTATGCTTTCACTCAAGGGGAAGATACGGTACTAGCTGCTATGGCGGCGCGTTGTCCCGAAAAAGCCCCCGTAGTGGAAGCCGAGAAAAAAGAACGCAATGCGATCGCATCCCTACTCAATTTTGGTAAAAAAAAGGAAGACATCGCCACCGATGAGTCGGAATATGTCAACCATACACCCTTAGTTTTATTTGGTTCTTTACCCGACCCTGTAGTTACGCAGCTAACTTTGGAACTTAAAAAGCAAGGAATCAAAGTTTCCGGTTGGCTACCATCAAAGCGTTATACCGAATTACCTGTAATTGAAGAAGGGTATTATGTCTCTGGTGTCAATCCCTTTCTTAGCCGCACAGCTACAACTTTAATGCGCCGTCGTAAGTGCAAGCTAATTGGTTCGCCGTTTCCCATTGGTCCTGATGGAACTCGCGCTTGGATTGAAAAAATCTGCTCGGTGTTAGGGATTACTCCCAAAGGTTTAGACGAGCGGGAAGCGCAAATTTGGGCAAGCATGGAAGATTATTTGCAGCTAATTCGCGGTAAGTCAGTCTTCTTTATGGGCGACAACTTACTAGAAATCTCTTTAGCGCGGTTTTTGGTACGCTGTGGAATGACTGTTCCAGAAATTGGCATCCCTTACATGGACAAGCGTTTTCAAGCGGCAGAGTTGACGCTGTTAGAGAATACCTGCAAAGAAATGGGCGTACCTTTACCCAGAATTATCGAGAAGCCAGATAATTACAACCAAATACAGCGCATTCAAGAAACCCGCCCAGACCTAGTAATTACAGGGATGGCGCACGCTAACCCTTTAGAAGCGCGGGGAATTAATACCAAGTGGTCGGTAGAATTTACCTTTGCTCAAATTCACGGATTTACTAATGCTCGTGACATTTTAGAATTGGTAACTCGTCCTTTGCGTCGCAACAACAATCTCAAAGATTTAGGTTGGGAGAAGTTGGTTAAAGAAGAAGCCAAAATCTAACAATAACGGCGGTGTTTCTAAAAGGAAACACCGCCGTTTTAAAATGCGATCGCGCTCTAGGATAGAATAGAGCGATCGCGTTAAAATAATTAACTTAAGCTTGTTGCTTGCGCTTCAATAGTTTCCGACCACCCAAAGCACCAAAAGCTAATATACCCAACATTGAAGCAGGTTCGGGGACAGATTCAGTGCGGACATTATCTACTAGCAAAGCCGATGGAGCGCGACCATCACCTACACTTACTACTCCCAAACTTAAAGTATAGGTTCCAGTAGTAGCAACGGTAAAAGAAGTCGTTTGATAACCAGTTTGTTCGCGAAATATTGTTGAAGTATCGTAAAAGGCAGAATTGGTATCTGCGAGTTCCGTTAAGCCATTAAAGGAAACAAAAGCAAAGTCATTGTAATTGCTACTTGGTGTGTCTTCAAAGGTTAAGAAGTTCCAGTCAAAGCTAATAACATCTCCAGCCGTTGCCGCAAAGGTTTGTTGAATTGCTGTACCTCCAGATACTGTGCCATTTCCTAAACTATTTAAGCTACCAGCACTTAAACCGACAAATGCTTCTAAAGAAGCCGTAGAAACACCAGCAGAATAAGTAGTTAGTCCAGCTTGTTTGCTTCCATCTGTAGGAATGGCATCGCTAAAGGCTGAAATAGACCCGGCTGTACCTGTTTTCGTCCATCCAGTCAGACTGTTCTCAAAGCTACCATTAATAACTGCGGCTTGAGACGGTGCAGCCACAAAAACTGTCGATAAACTGAGTATGCTCAATACACTAGCAGTCAGAAATGTATTTTTCATAGGGTTAGACATAAAGTTAAATGCTCCAAAAAGTAAGTGTTAATATTACGGTGGTGTTGACGGGCTATCTGTGTTCGAGTTACTCACAGCTAAAGTAGTTTTTGCGGTAAATACTAGAGTCTACTTACAACACTTGTAACTACGTAGATGATTAAGTAACTAGATTTACGTAAGTTTGAAATTTGCTTCTTCATCTAAAGATGACATAAATTTTATTCTAGTTACGGTTTATACTTAAACTTCATAAAATAAATACATTTTTGATACATTGAGTTTAATCAATAAGGCTGGTCAAACGTGGCTCTTATCTGCTTTTTGCTATTACTTAAGTATAAAAAAACTACACTGGTATATAATTTTTTTGTAAATTATTTGAACAAAATGAATTATTTTACTTATTGCTAGTAAATATACAGAGATTTCTAGCATATTATGTATAAATACTTAACAACACATTTTTAGTACAAAATTACCATCATTATTTTTATCTTCCTTGCCACTCTTACCAAGAGTGGCTGATTGTAAGCCAATCGTTTATTACCTTTCCCTAAGCTGATAAGGAAGCACGGATGCAAAGGAGTAGGGGAGAACCTATGCACAAGCGATCGCTCCCGGTTCAATCTTTTCTATTTTTCCATACCTGAAGGCAGGGGCTTCAAACTAGATGGCAGCATTTCTTCCCCCTGCCTTTTTGGTAAGGTTTTTTCGTACAAGAGTTGCAACTAGCACAACTCTATTTCTGTCAAACCTTTTTTACGCTACTTGCTCGTCGTCGGTTGTACTTCTTCTTTGACGCGGCGAATGGGTAAATTAGCAATTAAAGCCGTTGCTCGTTGATTGTTTTCCAAGCAAAATTCTAGCCCTTCTACATCAAGCTCGACGTAACGCGATACCACTTCTACAATTTCCAGTCGCATTTTTTCCAGCATTTCTGGATTAAGATCGGCGCGATCGTGAGAAATTACTAATTGTAGCCGCCGCTTGACTTCCGCACGGCTGCTGTCATTACTATTACGAGGCAGAGGAAAAAGCCGATCTAAAAGTTCGCTAATCATAGCAGTAGAAATAGGAGAAGAAACATCGCTTAAATGATTTTTGTCCGCAATAATTTGCGAATCCGAGAAAATATATTGTCTGGAGGCGCGTTTAGGTCGATAAATTCAACCGTCTGCCCTTCCAAACGACGGGCGATGTTATCAAAAGCCGTTCCTGCTAAGGACGGAGTTTCTGATAATACCAATGGTTCGCCACGATTGGTGGAAACAATCACGCGCTCGTCTTCAGGAATTACGCCAATTAAGGGAATTGCCAAAATTTCTTGCACGTCTTGCACCGACATCATATCGTTTAGCTGTACCATTGCCGGACGCAGACGATTGACAATTAAATTGATGCGTTTGATCCCTTGAGCTTCTAACAAGCCTACTACGCGATCGGCATCTCGGACTGCTGAGATTTCTGGAGTAGTGACAATTAGAGCTTCTTTCGCGGGTGCGATCGCATTTTTAAATCCTAATTCAATACCTGCGGGACTATCGATAACTACATAATCGTAGGTTTTGGTTAAAGCGCCAACAAGTTCGGTCATTTGTTCGGGGCTTACTGCTTCTTTGGTGCGATTTTGCGCCGCAGGCAATAGCGCTAAACCAGGAATGCGTTTATCTTTTACTAAAGCTTGTTCCAATCGACATTCACCCGCAAAAACTTCAATGGCTGTATAAACTATGCGGTTTTCTAAACCAAGCAACAAATCCAAATTTCTTAGTCCAAAATCCGCATCTACCAAGGCAACTTGCTTGCCCAATCGGGCTAAAGCCATACCTAAGTTTGCGGTGACGGTGGTTTTACCTACTCCGCCTTTACCAGAAGTTGTGACGATAATGCGACTCATGACTGTGGTAGAAACTGGGACAACGACTTAGAAAAATCAGCAGCTTTGGTGAGGCGAATGCCATCAGGAGTAACATAAGCAACTTCAGGATAGTATTCTTCTAACTGGTTTGCTGGCGCTCTGGCTACATAATTTGCAATTCGTAACTGTGTTGGTTCCATTTGCAGCGCCATAATTAAACATTTGGCATTACCATTAGCACCTGCATGAGCTACCCCCCGCAGGCGACCCCAAACTAGGATATCGCCATTTGCGATCGCAATGCCACCAGGATTAATGTCTCCTAACACGACTACTGTACCAGAGTGGCGAATTTCTACACCAGAACGAATAGTCATTTGTAAATATATTGGTTCTACTAAAGGTGGAGGAGAGGAAACTGGGGAAGTTGCCATCGATCCGGGGGCTTGTTGTTCGACGCAGTAGCCTGCGGTAGCAGCAGCAACGGCGGTTTGACGGCGGCTAGTACGAACTCGCTGCATTTGCAATTGAACTTCGCTTAAAGCATCGGCTATTTGTTGTAATTGTCTGCCATCTAATAATCTATCGGCGGCAAGAAGTTCTACTTGAGTATGGGGTTGCCAAAATCTTTCTCCAGCATTTAAGCGTTGCTTCATCTGTTGCCAAATTTCTGACCAATTATTAGCAGAAGCGGGTATTTCTGCTTCGGTGGGCAAAATTAACAGCATTCGATCCGCCTCGCTTTTAAAGCGCACTTGAAAATTAACCTTTATTTCTTCGGTTGCGGGAGTAAGATCGGAAACGACTTCAGGCAGGGCAGAATCAGAGGTCATGCAAAAATGGGGGCAGGCAATATAAAAATATAGAGCGACTTCTTTTATTAACTTAAAAAATAAATCTACTCACTTAATGAATACCATACTAAATTATTCTTAATTAGAATCCTCAAAAGTAAAAATAATACTTTTGCTCTAACTATTTATTTTTACCTTTCATGAAAACTACAATTTTCCAATCTCACAAGCTGTTTGGGTATTTGGCGATCGCATCTACGGCTACTTTGCTGTATTTTTCACCAATTCCTCAGCTAGTTGTTGCCCAAACAAAGCCCAAAGATGTCATCCAAAGCCAAGAAGTGCGACCATTGCCAGGCAAATTAGACAATATTCCAGTGTTTAATAGCAATAGTCCTGAAGGAGTCAAAGCGGACGGCATTTTATTATCAACTTTCCCCTCAACAGACAAAAAAGTACCATCCGCTCACCTTAACTATCCTTTGCAAGGACGCTTCGATTTATTTGCTCACCATTTTAGCTACTATCCCAAAGATTCCCAGACGTTGTATTTGGGGATAATCGTTAACAATCCTGGCAAAAAGCCTGTAAATATAGACGTTTTAGCCGCCGCCAGTTATTTACTACCAGATGCGCTTTATGTAACTTTGTCGCCTTATTTGGAAAATAACGATGGCAAAGTTTATTCTGGACCAGGCGATCGCGCTGTCAGCGATGTGTTACGAGGTATACGTCAAGCTAGTTTTCCCCAAAAGCTGGTACTTGCCCCAGGAGAAAGCAAAATGTTAATGAATGCGCCAATTCCCGTCCGCAATTTAGCTAAAGCAGTTAATGGGCGATCGACTTTAATGCAGTTAAATAGCAGCGATAAAGTTTATATTGCAAGTCTGGCAATGTTTGCCAAACAACAAAGCGATCCAGCGCCGACTTTAGCCCAATGGCAGCAATTGCTAGTTTCAGGTAAGCTTTCAAGTCCGCGCGACAAAACGCCGACTCCGCCCGAACAAACTAGCGGTCAATTAATCTACGGTAGAGTTGCAGGTATATCCCAAGGTTCGCAATGGCAAGCCTTACTTGCAGACAATCCCCAAGCCAAAAACTTGACAATTCCCGCCCCAGGGCAAGCTATTTCCTATGCTATAAATACGCTCAAAGGCGGCAGGCTGGGTACAGGACAAGTACAAACAGCAAAGATGTTAGCCCGTTATCCAGATACTGCTTATGAATCTCATGGCAACTACGGGGTTCTTTACAACCTTTCCATTCCTTTAATTAATTCAACTAAAACAGTCCAAACAGTAACTTTAACTCTTGCTACGCCTATAAAAGAAGACAAACTAAGTCAAAAAGGCGCGCGCTTTCGTCAACCATCCTTAGATTTTCCTTTTTTTCGGGGTACAGTCCGCCTGCGCTATAGTGACGACAACGGAAAACAACAGACGCGCTACGTGCATTTGTGGCATCGTGTAGGGCAAGTATTAGATCCCTTACTTTCTTTGAAAATGTCGCCTTCAAGCCGCCGTTTGGTACAGCTAGAGTTGATTTATCCCCCAGACTCTACCCCGCCGCAGATACTTACCATTGGTACATTGGAGTAAGTGGTACATCTAGAAAAAGTGTTACTTCCTAAACATTCTACTTCTTCTATTACTCTTGCAACTTGACTACCTACAAGGGGCGATACTGTAGGCTTTACGTTTTCGTTGTCATGTTTTTAGCGATCGCTGTCACCGACTATCTTATCAAATACATTTTGTCAAGCCTAAGAGTGGTAACTGTAAATATTGGCACACTAATTTTACGTTTGTAGCAGCAACTAAATATATTTGTAAATATCTGCTAAATCAGGCGGCAATCTGGAATTAGCAATACATTGATTGTATTTGATGGCAACTACTTGAAAATATAGCTGCAAATCCTGCCAGTATTAACTTGACTAAATATGGATAGCATAAGTGCGATCGCTCAATCGTTCAACTTGTTGGAATTAATAACCGATAACATTAATAAAAACTTCATTCCTTTAGCTTTTTATTCTGGTTTGGCGGCAATTGTTTATTCATTATTGGGTATTTTTATTTGGCTAAAACCCTTAGAAATAGCAAAAAAGCCTTACTTAACTTGGGCGATTTTGTTGCCAGTAATTTTTATTCCTTTATGGCTTGGTTCGGTTGCATGGGCGATCGCAATTACTCTAGTTTCTATTTATGGTTTTAAAGAATTTGCCCGTAGTACGGGGCTTTACGAACATCGGGCTTATTGCATTGTTGTAGATGTTTTAATTATAGGTTTGGGTTTGTGTGCAGCTTTTAATCAGTACGGGCTGTTTATGGCTTTGCCTATTTGGGGAATAGCTGTAATTACAACTTTACCTATACTTACTAATCAGTCTAAAGGTGCGATTCAAAACATTTCTTTAGCCGCGATTGGGCTAATTTATTTTGGTTGGTTTATGGCACATATTAGCTTTTTAAGTCAGTCTTGGTATGGGTTGGGTTATGTGTTGTTTATGGTGCTGGCGACTCAATTTAACGATGCTTTAGCTTTTTTGTGGGGCAAATTATTCGGTAAAACTACTTGGACGGAAATATCGCCCAAAAAGACTGTAGAAGGGTCAGTTTTAGCTTTAGTATCAAGCAACGCGATCGCATTTCTAAATTGGCAAATCGCTTTTCCTCATTTTCAGTGGTGGTTAGTGGGAATAATTGGTTTAATAGTAGGTATCGGCGGTCAAATTGGCGACTTGGTAATGAGTGCCTTTAAACGCGATTTGGGAATCAAAGATTTTGGCGCACTTTTGCCCGGACATGGCGGAATTTTGGACAGAATCGATAGTTTACTGTGGGTTGCGCCTGTATTTTTTCATACAGTCCGCTTTTTTCACGGAGGCTTTGGCTACTAATGCAAGATGTACGCAAGTGTAGTATTAATCTCGATTATTGGTGGACAGTCGCCCATCTTAAAAGCTTTCCGCGCAGTGGAATTAAAGCCGCCAAAGTGGGAACGATAGAGTTAGTTGTTGTCAAGGCTAATAGTAGTTACAGCGTTTTTGAAGATGCTTGTCCTCATAAACGGGTGCGTTTAAGCGAATTTGGTCGCCGCGTTGGGAACAAACTTGTTTGTAGCTATCATGGCTGGAAATTTGCTCCTAGCGGTCAGTGTACAGATATTCCGGGGATGGATATACATAAGCAATTTTGTCTCAAATCCTATCCTGTTAAAGAGTATGGCGGCTGGTTGTGGGTGTTTTTAGGCGATGCAAACTTAGCCGATTGTGTACCATTACCAAAAATTCCACCAGTTCACAGCAATAATTATCATCCGATTCCCATGCAAGGAGAGATTGGCTGTCACTTTAGCTATATTACTGAAAACGCCACCGATTTATTTCATGCAGACTTGCATCAAAGCGCCCAACCTTGGGCAAATCCAAACCTGTTGTCTTTGAAAAGCGACTTTCGGACTGTAAACGCTATCTATGAAGTTGATACGCCTAGACTACTTGCGGCGCTAATTTCTCATCCTGGCAAAAATCGCGTCCATGTGATGTACGAATATCCTTACTTTCACTTGTGGTCTGAAGATGGGGCATTTTATTTATTTGTAGTTTACGTTCCCACTGCGCCACAACGAACATGGGTTTATTCTACGTTTTATTTTCGCCATGTATGGGGGATACCTTGGATTTTAAAATTGCTGCATCCAATTCTAGATAAAGGTACATTTCGCCAAGTATTTGCTGAAGATATCCGCGCCGTCCAAGCAGAACAACAGGCTTATAACTTACATAGTCAAGACTTAAGCCGCGAAACTAATCCTGTTTCCCATGCAGTCCGCAAAGTTATCTTAAATCAAACTGACGGAAAACCGCCTTTAATTTCTGAACCAATTGTTTATCAAGGTAAACCGTTATGAAATTCGAGTATGCACCTGCGGCGGATTTGGGAGATCCTTTAACTAAACGCTTAGGCAGGTATCCCCGCGTCCCAGATTTAACTTGGGATACTCTGCGGCTTTGGGGGAGTTGGCTTGCAGTAATGCTATTAAGGTTGCAATATCGGTTAACGGTAAAGGGACAAATTCCTACAGGCGATCGCATTGCAATTGTAGCAAACCATCAATCACACTTAGACACCATTACTTTACTGGCTGCGTTACCCGCCAAAATCCGATGTCAGATTGTTGTATTAGCCGCCGCAGACTACTTTTTTTGTCAACTTAATCGGGCGTTAGCCGCATCATTATTATGTCAAGCTGTGGCTTTCGATCGCCTCAGCGTCATGGAATTAAAACAGTGGCGACTTCGCTTAAAAGCTGCAACCTCTGGCTGGATTTTATTTTATCCCAGTGGTAGCCGCAAAAGCTGCAAACTCCAACACGGATTATTAAAAATATTACTTAAAGAAGGCTGGACAATTTTACCCGTACATTTGGCTGGAACTAAAGCTGCGTGGTCAATTGAGGCGCGGTGGTGGCGACCATTTCAGCATTTAGAAGTTACTTTTGGAGAACCTTATACAGGTAATGACTTAGACAGTTTAACCACTCAACTTAAACAAGAATTATTTTTATGACTCCTAAAATTGATTTGGGTTTGTATCAAGCTAAATATACGTTACGGGCTTTGCTAAGGAAAATTCCTGGTATTAACCAATTATCGCCCAATTGGTTATCGTGTTCTACTTTTATTCCTGGTGTTGCTACAGCTTACTGTTTGTATCAAGGTTGGTGGATTGGGGCGATAATTGCGATCGCATTACGAATGTTAATTAGTACCTTAGATGGCTTAGTTGCAGAGGAATTTAACAAAACATCGCCATTAGGAGCTTATCTCAACCGTTTACCGGGAGAAATCACCGATTTACTGATTATTTTGGGTTTATTTCCTTATAGTCAAATCGGTTGGATTATTGCCCTAATTATGCTCACAAGTTGGGTGCAAACTTTTGGTTTACTCGGTTTAGTAGCGGGAAGCAAAACCCAATCGGTGGGCCCTTGCGGACAAACTGACAGACTGGCAATTATTGGTCTTAGCTGTATTGTCGCGGCTTTTGGCTTCCCTATATGGCAATATGTCATCCCCGGAATGTGTATCGGTTGCGGCTTAACTATCGTCCTGCGAATATTTCGTTCTATCCGCAACATTAATACCCAAACAACCTAATGATTCCCGGAATTACTTACCTAAACTGGGCGGGACTTGCACCTTTAACTTTACAAAGCTACTTTCACAGCCTGATCGCCCCCGAACTTATGGGCAATATTCTGTTACCAAATTGGGTTAAACGAGTCGAGAAGCTACGCGAAGATGTTGCCCTGTGGTTGGGTTGTCATAGCGAACAAGTTGCCTTTGTACCTTCTACTAGCGTGGCATTAACGATCGCAGCCCATAGTTTAACTTGGCAAAACGGCGATACTGTCTTGTATCCAGCTAACGATTTTCCCGCTAATGTTTTACCTTGGCAGAGTTTAGATCGCTTTGGAGTTGAAGCGCAAGCCGTGCAAGATTGGGCCTTGCCTTGGGGGGAAACTGTAAAAATGGTCAGCATTTCAACGGTTGACTTTACGACAGGGATAGAACAACCTTGGCAGCAAGTCGTACAACAAGCAAATGCTAAAGGTATTTGGACTTGCGTTGATGCTATTCAATCGGCAGGAGTTAAACCTAGTTGGTGTCCTGAAATTGATTTTTGGTGTGCGGGGACGCAAAAATGGTTAGCTTCTGGTCTGGGATTGGCTTTATTAGTAATTAGTCCCAAAGTTTTAAGCCGATTATCTCCACCGTTTCCTACTTGGCTGGGATTAAATCAGCCGCCATTAGTGCAATCAGGGATGAGTAAAACCGCGCGGGGTTGGGAATTAAGCTGGTCATCTCCTCAAGCGATCGCCAGATTTGAAACTAATTTAAAATATTTTCAATCTTTAGGTTGGGAAAATATTACTCAAGGCGTAAAACAACGGCGAGATTACTTACACGAACGCTTGTTAGAAATGGGTTGGAAAGTTGTATCTTGTCCCGAAAGGTGGTCTGGTCTTGTTTGTTTCGATCCAGGGTTGGGACAAGCAGAATTAATTGTGGTTGATGGCTATAAAAAACGCATTATTACCGCCCAAAGAGGCGATTATGTCCGCCTATCGCCGCATATTTTTAACTCAATGAGAGGTTTATCTAAAACCGTTGATTGGCTGTGGAAATGCAAGCTCAAATACCGTTAAATTACCCCTAAAACCAATGAAATATCAAATTCTACGTTTTTTACTCAAAACTGTTGGCAAACTCAGCAAGGGCATTAGTTTAGGCTGGAGAACAGGCTTTGATTCTGGCGTAATGCTGGAATATGTCTATGAAAATAAACCCCAGGGAATCACGCCATTAGGGGTATTAATTGACCGGATATATCTATCAAATAAAGTTTGGGATGGAGTGCGATCGCGCCGTCAAATGCTGGTAGGACAACTTAATAATGCAATTTCTAATTACAATCGTCCTCAACTGTTCGATTTAGCGGCGGGTGTTGGTTCTTATTTATTTTTACTACCCTTCGATCGCGCAATTATTATTGCTGGCGATTATAACGATGAAGCCGTTACGCAAGGGAAAGCAAAAGCTACTATCCAAGGACGCAGCGATATTGTTTTTACTCGCAACGATGCGTTTAATTTGGCTGCCTTCGCTACTCAAAAAGCCGACATTTTAGTATCGTCTGGATTTTTTGACATTTTAACAGAAGACGAGCAAATCAAAAGAGTTTTAAAAAACGGCTCATCTATTACTCAATCTGGCGCAAGATGGGTTTTTACTATTGAAGAAAATCATCCAGATTTGAAACTATTGCAAGAAACTTTAGTCGATCTAAATCAAAAACCTTGGAAATTAGTATTGCGTCCAGCACAACAATTAATTGATTGGGCCTGGCCTTACGGTTGGGAACTAGAAACGCTGCAACGGAACGATTATTTTGCTGTAGGAACAATGGTAAAAAAATGAAACTAAGCAATCAACCATTTTTATTAGAATCCACAGGCGATCGCGCTTGCTTGCTTCTGCACGGTTTAGGTGGCGGTGTTTATGAGATGCAGCTATTAGGAGAATACTTACATAAGCGCGGTTTAGCTGTTCAAGGGATAAATTACCCAGGTCACGCGGAACTTATGCCTAAAATGCCTGCTTCTAAATGGCGGGAATGGTACGAACATATAGAAGAAACCTATCAAAAACTAAGTTTAAAATATGCCAGTGTCTCAGTAGTTGGATTTTCTACAGGTTGCCCATTAGCCTTATATTTAGCAGCTACAAATTCTGTAGAAAACTTGATTTTACTTAGTCCATTTTTAGCAATTAAGCATGAATGGTATTACTTATTAAAGCCAGAAACCTATCTAGCTTCGGTAGGTAGATTAATTAATGATGTACCGCGATTAAAATTGCCAATTAGAGATAAAGTTATGCGGAAAGCTGCTGAAGAAGCGGCATTTTTTAGAACCTTTAATTTACCCACTGTTAAAAGTGCGCTGGAATTGATTAACGCAATCAAGCCATTATTACCGCAAATTGATGTACCAACATTGATTATTCAGTCGTCAAAAGATACAGTAGTCGATCCTAACGGGGCAAAAATAATTTATCAGCAACTTGGATCTAAAGAGAAAAAACTTTGCTGGTTAGAAAAATCAGACCATATTATTTTATTAGATGTAGAACGCGATCGCGTATACAAAGAAATTAACGACTTTCTACTGCCATGAAAACCGCTTGGGTGACAGGTGCAACAGGGTTCTGGGGTCGTAATGTAGTGATGAGTTTATTGCGGCTAGATTGGCGCGTAGTGGCGCTAACGCGATCGCAACCAGAAGATTTAATCGTGTGGGCGCGATCGCAAAACAAAGAATTAGTATGGCAACACTGCGATTTGCGATTTTTACAACTACCAGAATTGGAGACACCATCGGCATTATTTCACTGTGCCGCAGTTTTTGACTGTTTAGAAATAATGATGCAAGTAAATGTAATAGCGCCTATCGGGATAATTGAGAGCGTTTTACCACAAATGCAAGCTACTGGAGAAGGTAGAATTGGTATATTTTTAGGTCAAAATGGACGAATAGGCTTGCCAAATTTGGGGCATTTTAGCGCAACCCAGGGCGCTATGTGGACTTGGGCAGAATCTCAGTCTCGCAGCTTAACAGACAATGTTTCTTTAAGCTTGGTATTTCCGCCCCGTGCGCCTTCATATTTGCAAGGACAACTAGCAGAAAAACTAAGCAAACCGCCAAAATTATTTACTCGCCCAACGGCGGACAATTTAGTTAAAAACGTACTACTAGGGCATCGGTGCGTAGGTCGTCGCCCTATACTTGCAGGTATATCAACTTTGTTGTGGTGAGCGATAATGATTGATATTCCTTTGATGGGAGGATGATAATCAATGACTAAATTACTCGAACAAGCGATCGCCCGATTGAAAGATTTGCCTACCAATGAGCAAGATGCGATCGCAGTAATAATTTTGGAAGAACTCGAAGATGAAACCCGTTGGGATGAGAGCTTTGCGAAGTCCAAAGACACTCTTGCTAAACTTGCTGCCGAAGCAATGGCTGAATATCATGCAGGCAAAACCCAGGAACTAGACTCAGAAAAATTGTGAAGTCACGCACTACTACTCAGTTCCGTAAAGCTTTTGCGGAACTACCTAAGCAAGTTTAAGACCGAACCCGTGAAGCATATCGTCGGTTTAAGCAAGATCCCGGTCATCCAAGCCTGCGCTTCAAAAAGGTGCATCCAGAATTACCTATTTATTCTGCTCGGATCGGCAAAAGCTATCGGGCAGTTGGACAGCTAGATCGAGATACAGTAATTTGGTTTTGGGTTGGTTCCCACGCAGAGTATGACAAGTTACTCTCTCAGGTGTAGAACCAACATCCTAACTAGCTTGTTGCAAGAGATATTGCTCTAATTCGCGCTTTAAAATCTGTGAGGTGATGTAGATGGATGGTGTAGTAGTCGCGGTTAGCCGCAGTGAGGCACACACTTTCGCCAAGCTAAATCAGGACAGCATCCAGCTTTTGACAGGTCTTGGTGTCGAAGGCGATTCACATCTGGGTAAAACAGTCCAACATCGATCGCGGGTAGCAGTTGACCCTACCCAGCCTAATTTACGTCAAGTACATTTGATTCATTCAGAACTGCATGAGGAGTTACAAGCGGCTGGTTTCGTTGTATCTGCCGGACAAATGGGAGAAAATATTACAACGCGCGGTATCGATTTGCTTAGTTTGCCAACTAACACAAAACTATATATGGGCAACACCGCAGTAATCGAATTGACAGGGTTGCGAAATCCTTGCGCCCAGTTAGATCGCTTTCAGTCAGGATTAATGGCGGCGGTACTTGGGCGTGACGACCAAGGTAAGCTTATCCGTAAAGCTGGGGTTATGGGCATTGTTATAGTAAGTGGTAAGGTAAACCCCAGCGATTCAATCTGTGTTGAACTACCACCAATACTGTTCGGTTAAGGTTTGTAATTGCCAATGTTCTGGACAAAACCACGAGAATAGTAGCCTTTCAGCATCTGACAAGTCTCAGTTTTTAGTTATCCGAACCGTATTGGAACTACCACCACAACCGCACCAACCTCTAGATCGGGTCTGATATGAATTGATCTTAAAATTTGGCGTTTAAGTTGCGATCGCTACCTAGTCATTCTTATTCAATTGTGTAGCTTACTTAATGTATAATGCTGCCTAAATATGCAGATATAACTGCTTCGTGAACTCTGGTAAACTTCTTAGCAATCTGTTCGTCTAAATTTCCTTCATTAATTGAAGGTTTGATTAATTCTATTGCTGCTTGGATGAGTTGTACGGCAATTTGCTTGTCTGTCTCTGTAACTGCTGTCGAACTTGGAAACATTTGAATAGTAGTGCCATCGGTTCTGAAATCAGAGTAATTTGAGCAAATCATATATTAATTCCTTAAGGTTTTAAACTTGTACTGTTATAAAGTGCGATCGCCAAATTATTTATACAAAAGCTAATTGCTAATGATACTCATCTTACTTTTCTCTATTTGCCAAGCCTGTTTGTGGAGAATATTCGCCAACTGCTCTGAAGATATTGCTTGCTGTTCTACTAAAATTTCGCCTAATCGTTTGCTATTTAATTGCTGCTCTAGTAAAGCTATTTTGAGTTCGTACTGAAGAATTAATTTTTCTTCTAACAACAATTGACCTAAAGGTATTTGCTCGTTGCCTAACAATTTCTCTAGTTCCTTAGCAGATATTATTTGTTTTTCCAGCAGTTTCTCGGCTAACTTTTTGTTACGGCTATAAAGGTCTGCCAAAATTCTATCTAGTTCAGATTCCATTATTAATTCTCCTAGCTAGGAATTGAGTGGGAGCAAAAAACAACTTTATTCAACTAAGTACAAAACATTGTCTTTCCGTGTACTTACATAAGGTAAGAGACAATGTATAAAGTTCGACACCTTTACTGACAATATTATTGTCAATTTTTAGTAAAGACTTTTCTCAAAAGCAACAGCAAGATAGACAAATTAAGTTTTTAGATAGCAAATACTTGTCCCCAGGTTGAATACAAAAATACTCCCACCGAGGCGATCGCCAGCACTCCCTGAATCAAGTTCCCAATTAAAGAACCGACAACAATACCTACTCCCGCCTTTAATGCCAGTTTTAAATCGCGCTGATACAGGTATTCGCCAATGATTGCTCCTAAAAGTGGTCCTAACAAAATACCTAATAATGGACCGCCCACAGGCAAAGCAGGCAATAAACCAAGGATACCCACAAACAAGCCCACAATTGCGCCAATTTGCCCCCATTTACTAGCGCCAGCGCGTTTTGCTCCCCAGTAACTAGCCAAAAAATCAATCCCAATTCCCATAACTAAAACCGCGATCGCAACTATCAATGGCAAACCGATACTTGCAAATGAACCTTGCACCGCTCCCCAAATCAAAATAGCCACCAATATCAAGCTAGTACCAGGAATTGCAGGCACGACAGCCCCAATAATTCCGACAACCATTACCGCCACAAGTGACCAGTAGAGAGCTAACATAAAACAATTTCAACCTGTATTGGGTAGATAATTACTGAGAGTGACCGCGAGTTTATCGGCAATGCCACTAATCCAGTTTTCATCTTGCTTGGTATAGCTGCGCGGAGCATCTGCCCCTAGAATTAATACCCCGCGATCGCCTATTGGTTGCGCGATCGCACCTTGAGTATTTTCGGGCAAATAATCAAACTCAACTTTTCCGGGATAAATAGTGAGATTTACTAAATAAACAGCTTTTTGTTTGTCTAGCACTCGCTGCAAAATTGCTCCGGGTTTAACTTCTTTGTTTTTCCCCAAGATCCCCCGTCGCAGTAGCACTTTACCTTGATAAAAAACTACTATTACTTTGGTTACGGTGTTGGTTAGCAATAAATGAGATGCCCAGGCTAATTCGGTTTTTACTTCATCGGGCAAATCAGGCACAAGCTCAAAACCTTGCTCGCCGATCAAATTTACCGCATCGGGCGATCGCGGTGTCACTTGCTGCCACAATAAACCTGTCAAAATTAACACCGCACTCAAAATTATTCCCAAAGCATCTGCTCGTGATTGAGAGCTAGTAAGCTCTGGGGTAAGTAAGCGGTTAATCATTAGCAATACTCCGGCGATCGCCCCTACCACAATCGGCAACCGCCGCAAAACCTGGTTTTGGTCTGGTTTAGCCATAAATCGTTTTTAGCAATTAAACATTGCTATTCTTCTCCAGGCTCAATAATGCGTTGAAACAAATAACCCGTACCTCTAGCGGTCAATATTAGTTCAGGGTTGCTAGGATCGTCTTCTAATTTGGCGCGTAATCGGGAAATATGGACATCTACAACGCGAGTATCAACGTGTCTTTCGGGCGTGTAACCCCACACTTCCTGCAAAATCTCCGATCGCGAAAAAGCCTCTCCAGAACGACTAACCAGTAGCTCTAATAAGCTAAATTCCATGCCTGTAAGCCGGATGCGCTCGTCGCCTTTGTAAACTTGGCGCTTGTTGGTATCAATGCGTAAATTGGTAACGTGAATAACTCCAGAACTTGGAATGCCTGAGAGTCCGGTTTTATCAACTCTACGCAGTACCGAGCGAATCCTTGCTTCTAGCTCTTTAGGTGAAAAAGGCTTAACTACATAGTCATCAGCGCCCAATTCTAGCCCCGTAATGCGATCGGCTACATCTCCTAGGGCTGTTAGCATAATAATGGGTACGTCTGATTCTTTACGTAATTCTTGACAAACACCATAGCCATCAAGCTTAGGCATCATCACATCTAAAACTACTAAATTTGGTTCTGCTTTACGAAAAATCTCTAAAGCTTCCTCACCGTCGGCGGCGGTGACGACATCATACCCAATCATCGATAGCCGAGTTTCCAGAATACGGCGAATACTAGCTTCGTCATCTACTACAAGGATTTTTTCTTTATGATTTTCCAATTTTTTTAACTCTCCTACAAGTGAAATCTAGCGATCGTTAATTTTTAGTTCTATTCCATTAAGATTATCACTTGATCTAATCCTTTTAAGAAGCCGGGAGTGTTACTAATACTGGATTTCCAGCTTTCTTAATATTTCCTTCATATAAATACTTCGTAAAATTTCCAAAACACCGATGGCAAAACCCCGAACTTACTACGTTTGCAATGATTGTGGAGGCGATTCACCGCAATGGTTTGGCAAGTGTCCTCACTGTGGTACTTACAATTCTTTAGAGGAGCAAATAGAATCAAATAGTTCTATTCTTCCTAGTCGAGGTGCGGTACAATCTGGGCGCAGTAATGGTAAATCAAATAAACCCGCCAAAGCTCGCGCCGCTTTAACTTTTGCTCAAATTACTCACCGCGATCAAGAGCGCTGGTTTTCTGGATACGGTGAATTAGATCGAGTTTTAGGTGGGGGAATTGTACCGGGATCTTTGGTACTAATTGGCGGCGATCCGGGGATTGGTAAATCTACTTTACTATTACAAGTATCAAACCTCTTAGCCGAACACTACCGCGTTCTCTATGTTTGTGGCGAAGAATCTGGGCAACAAGTCAAGTTGCGGGCTTCAAGATTAGGAGTTTTTAACAAATCTCAACCCTTAGAGCAAGTAATTGAACCAACTAACAACAAACGAGACGGTGCGGATCTTTATGTACTTCCAGAAACAGATTTAGAGGAAATTCTCCGAGAATTAGAATCGCTCAAGCCAAATGTAGCAGTAATTGATAGTATTCAAACAATTTACTTACCTTCTATGACTTCCGCTCCGGGTTCGGTGGCGCAAGTGCGCGAATGTACGGCGGCTTTGATGAAAGTAGCCAAGCGGGAAGATATTACATTATTAATTGTTGGTCACGTAACCAAAGAAGGCGCGATCGCCGGGCCCAAAGTATTAGAACATTTAGTCGATACCGTACTATATTTTGAAGGCGATCGCTTTGCTTCTCATCGCTTGCTGCGATCGGTCAAAAATCGCTTTGGCGCAACTCACGAAATTGGCGTATTTGAAATGGTCGAGCAAGGACTGCGAGAAGTTTCTAACCCTTCAGAATTATTTTTAGGCAGCCGCGACGAATCTACCCCCGGAACTGCCCTTGTAGTCGCCTGTGAAGGCACTCGCCCAATAGTTGTAGAGTTGCAAGCATTAGTTAGTCCTACTAGCTACAGTTCCCCCCGACGCTCCACTACTGGGGTTGACTACAATCGACTATTGCAAATACTCGCAGTTTTAGAAAAACGGGTAGGCATTCCTCTATCAAAATTAGATGCTTACGTTGCGTCCGCCGGAGGCTTAAATGTAGAAGAGCCTGCGGTAGATTTGGGAGTGGCGATCGCCGTTGTTGCGAGTTTCCGCGATCGCGTTGTCGATCCGCGTACTGTATTAATGGGTGAAGTTGGTTTAGGTGGGCAAATTCGCCCCGTGTCGCAAATGGAACTACGCCTAAAAGAAGCAGCTAAGTTAGGATTTAAACGGGCGATCGTTCCTAAAGGGCAAAATTACCCCGATATCAGCAGTTTAGAAATTATTCCCGTTGCTAAAGTGATTGATGCCATTATTGCCGCTATCCCCCCTCAACATTTATCAGAATTTGATTTACCTGACGAAGACGAAACCTAAATAATTATTATTGGTCGCTGTTAATTAACATTTTGATTGATACTTTATGATGCGCTCTCCAAAATCACAACTAACACTAGCAATAACACTACTGGTTACTACCCTTGGTTGTTTTTCTCCAGTACCGCCAGAATCGAATTTATCATCGACAACACCAGAACCAGCTTTTGCTGCTTCCTCCAAAGCGGCAAAATCTGCCTACGCTTTTGTAGATAGCATTTGTGTAGGTACTCATTGGTCTTATTACGACACTCCTTATGGTCAAAACTACAATGCTGTCAAGCAAAAATTAATTAGTCTTGGCGTTCGTCATATTCGAGGTGGCGGTGCAAATGATGATGTAATTGGTAAAATGAAAGAACTAGGGCGTTTGGGGATTAAAACCACTTTTGTGATGGCTCCAAATAATGGAGTAACAGCGAATTCATCTTATTGGGCTGCTAATCCTGCCTATACTATTAATGATTTTGTTAAAAACAAAGTTGGGACTAATGCTATTGATGCGGTAGAAATTGCTAATGAATTCGATCTTAATTACTCAAATTTCTACTGGCGCAAAGGCGATAAAACTAAACTCAACGACGATCCCAATTCGCCTTTGTACTGGGTTTCTTACATTCAAAGCTTAACTGAAGATACCTACAAAGCCTTGAAAAGCGATCGCGCTACGGCAAGAGTCAAAATTATCGGACCATCTTTAGGCCGTAGTTATGACTACGACAAAAAATCACCTTTAAGAGATTTAAGTAGATATGTAGATTGGGGAAATTTTCATCCCTACCCTAACAACGGCAATACTTTTACTAATCCGTTTAGATACAACACTATTGAAAAATACTACTGGCATAGCAATTTTCCGTCAGTAAATATTAATAGACATCCTTATGGTTTTGATATTTTCTCTCCACCTTTTAAAGGTAAGCCAATGGTAGCTACAGAAACAGGCTACTTCACAACTAAAGGTAAAAGGGGTGTTTCCGAGAAGGTGCATGGCAAATATATGCCGCGTTTGTTTTTAGAATACTTCCGTCTAGGTATTCCCCGCACTTGCTCTTATGAATTGGTAGATGAGTGGAATCAACCTGACAATTCTGAAGCTAATTACGGACTTTTACGCCACAACTTAAGCCCAAAACCAGCTTACACCGCCGTTAAAAATCTCATTGGTCTACTCAAAGATCCTGGTGGCGCTAATCTAATTCCCAAAGCCCTAAACTACAACCTCTCGATTAAAGCTCCGCGGAACTACGAAAGAACGGAGTACGTACACGACCTTTTATTACAAAAGCGCGATGGTAATTTTTACTTAATACTCTGGCACGAAATTTCTAACGGTGACATCAGTGCTATCCCCGTGCGAGAAATTAATCCGCCACCCATGCCAACCCAAGTAAATTTTTCTACACCAGTTCGTGGCGCTACTATTTACACTTTAGATGATGCGGGTAATTTGTCCTCTCGGTCGGCGGCGATTAAAAACAACAAAATTAGCCTCAACGTTACAGATAAAGCAACCATTATCAAGCTCGTGCCGCGAAATAACTAAGCAAAAGGAAAGTTTGTTTTCCTCATTTTAATTTACTCCTTTAGACAAAATAAGTGCTATTTGACTGTACTGTAGCAGGAGCCTATAACAGTTAGAAGTATAGTTGGTTTGAATGTAAGTTCGAGAGGTATATCTCAATACCCAAGCTAAGTTAAGAATAGGTTAAAAAATCGGTAGATAATTGATAGAACTGTTACTTTAGAAGGCATTGAGGTAACTTGGCTAGCCAAAGTAAGGTTGATATCTTGAAGGTCATCAGTTTTAATCCTAAAAAATACATAATTTAAAAAATCAGGAGGAGCAGTGGACAATAAAACAGACTTTCTCTACCCTCGCAGTCGATATTACGGTCAAGTGAAGCCAGAAAACTTAGTTTTTAATGCGAATTTACAAGAATTTGCTCAAAAAGTAGGTTACATTTGCAATTTGGAAACGGCGGGTAAACTTTCCCCTGAAGACTCCTATGAGAAAATTCGCGCTCTTTGGAAGCAACTCAAGCGCTCCAAACAGCAGCTAGGAATTGGTAGTAAACCTCTTGAAGATAACAACAACGATTTGGGCGGAAGCTGAAAAATAATCGATCGCCTAAATCAGTTCGAGCGCCAGAGCAAACAACCTTACAATCCCAAGAGTTTGTTGGCTATTTGTGCGATCGCAATTCAATTAATAAAATTGGGGTATTAATTCTAAGAATAAGCCATACACCGACTTCTGACTTTTTGATAGTAAGCTACTAATTGGCTCGTAGCCGCCGCCCATCCCCAACGTTCGGCTTCTAGGCGGGCATTTCGGCGGATAGTTTCCCGTTCTTGGGCTTGGGCGAGTAACCGCTCAGTCGCTAAAATTGCTCCTTCATCTCCTGTTTGCGGGTCGAATAAAAATCCATTGACCCCCGATGTAACAATATCTGGGATTCCTCCCGAACTTGCAGCTACCACCGGACACCCCGCCGCCATTGCTTCGAGTAATACTAAGCCCAAGGTTTCGGTGCGGGAAGGAAAAATAAAGGCATCGGCTGAAGCAAAGGCCGAACCTAAGTCTCGCCCGGTGAGATAGCCCACAAAATGCGTTGGAGTACCCGCAAAATGCTGTTCTAAAGAGGCACGATGAGGACCATCGCCCACTAAAGCTAAACGAGCATCGGGGATAGCTTCTAAGACGGGTTTTATGCGTTCAATTTCCTTTTCTGCCGACAACCGCCCGACGTACAGTAGTAATGGATGTTGAGAAAAACCTTGACTGAGGTGCGATCGCATTTCATCGGTAGCTAATTCGGGGTGAAATAGCTCTGTATCTACACCTTTTTGCCATAAATCTACTCTTTCAATGCCATGAGCGGTTAATTCTGCCACCATTGCCGTTGAAGTGCATAAATTTAGCTCTGCTTGATTGTGGGCAGATTTGAGCAATTCCCACAGTAAACCCTCTAACATTCCTAAGTTGTAATGATGAAGGTACTGAGGTAAATGAGTATGGTAGGAAGCAACCAAAGGAATTTTTAACGACTTGCCATAATACAACCCAGCCAATCCTAAAACTGCGGGGTTAACTACGTGAACAATATCAGGCTTAAACTCCTCTAAAGCGTGACCAATCGCGGGTCTAGGCAATGCCATTTTTAATTCTGGGTACAAAGGCAAAGGAAACCCTGTCACACCATACACTCTAGCCCCTTTGTACTCAGTTATGCCGCCATCGGGAGCAAAAACAATTACTTCGTTACCACTGCGCTGCAAATGCTCGACGGTGTGGCGCAATCGCGTAACAATTCCATCAACTTTAGGCAAAAAGGTTTCAGTAAATAAGGCAATTCGCATACAAAAAATTGTTAATTACAGGCAGGATTTGGGGCTAGTTCCAACTTGATATTAGTATCAATATTGACAACCGGATAAACCGTTTCCCTTGGCGTTATTAATTGGGCGTAGCCAGGCAAAATATTTTGGCGTTGCTGTTGGACAAATTCGGAAATGTCTTCAATGTCAATAATCCATTCCTTGGCATAAGCTTTTAATACATCACCACGTAGACCTAGCTGAATTGCTCGACGGGCTAATTTTCCTCCTGATGGGCAATGGTCTGGGTCCCATTGCAGGCGAACGTTGGAAACCCTTACAGCTTTTTTCCAGTCCAATTCATTTGTATATATTTCTGGCACAAAGGTGGAATATACCGCTTGCGCCAAAATATCATCAAAAGCAGACCGTTTGAGCCGCATAGCTAATGTTATTTCTTGATTTACTTTTGTCCCCCATCCCGAACGATACATCATCCACAAGAAGTTAGGCTTAATCCAACTCATGCGCTCAAAGCTAAATTCGCCGCCAAAATAACCTTGAGTGGCGGCGAAGTTTCCGATCGCTGGACGATAAGCTTGATAAACAACAATAGAGTTATCTTCAAACTGCGCCAAAATATGATTGCCTGTTTTTGGCAATCGATCGACTTGCGTTAAGTAAGGTTCTGTAACCAGCTTCATCGCCAAGAAACTTTGGGCAACATTTGGTTTTTGTCTACTCGGTGTTGGTACTTAACGGCAAAGTTAAGCAGCGAATCGAGTAAAGAATCTGATAGATAATGTGGTTGCAAGCCTAGATTGAGCAAGTTAGTATTTTTGGCATTAAAGTAATGATCTTCTTTCTCAACTCTGGGATTAGCTATATTGTCGATTTGAACCTTTAACCCCATAGCTGACCCAGCTTTAGCTACCATATTTGCCAAATCGCCGACACTAAATAGCTCGGTAAATTGATTGAATACTCTAAATTCTCCAGGTTCGGCGGGAGATGTGATCGCAAGTTCCACGCATCTTACTGTATCTCGAATATCTAAAAATCCCCGCGTCTGTCCGCCTTTGCCGTACACCGTCAATGGGTGAGAAGTTGCGGCTTGAATGCAAAATCTATTTAACGCCGTCCCAAATACGCCATCGTAATCCAAACGGTTGATTAATATCTCATCCATCCCCGTTTCTTCGGTCAAAACCCCATAAACTATCCCTTGGTTCAAATCTGTTGCTCGTAAGCCCCAAATTCGACAAGCAAAATGGATATTGTGGCTGTCATGAACTTTGCTCAAGTGATACATCGAGCCTGGTTGCTTTGGATAAGGTAACGTATCGGTGCGCCCGTTGTGTTCGATGGTAATGTAACCTTCTTCAATATCTATATTTGGCGTGCCATACTCGCCCATTGTGCCTAGCTTAACTAAGTGGCAATTAGGGAAGCTTTCGCGCATGGCATAAAGCAAGTTGAGCGTCCCGACAACGTTGTTTACTTGGGTCAAAACTGCGTGTTCGCGATCGATCATCGAAAACGGTGCAGAACGTTGTTCGCCAAAATGGACGATCGCTTCAGGTTCAAACTGATGTAGCGACTTGTCTAAAAATTCGTAATTATTTATGTCGCCAATAAATAAATCGATGGATTTACCCGTTAAATCCCGCCAGCGCTCAATTCTTTGCTGGATCGAGGCTATCGGAGTTAAAGTATCTGCCCCTAACTGTAAATCCCAGTGCCGCCGCACCAAACTATCTATTATGCCAACTTCATAACCCCGACTCGACAGATATAGGGCGGTTGCCCAGCCGCAATAGCCATCACCGCCAATAATAAGGACTTTCATCTTAACCAGTGCTTACTCGCTTGATACTCGCTAAATTTATCAGGTTTGTGACACCCATAACCTATTTGAGTGTACTTACCTTATTTAGATTAATTATTACGACTTGTAACAATATTGCTGTCATGCCAGCATACTGTCTTGACAATCTTAGTAGAGGCAAGTAAGGTGATAAACATACCCGGGTAACAAGACTGAAAAACGATATATGCAAGCTAAGCAAAAGGTTACATTTTACCTAACCCCAGAAATACATAGAAGGCTCAAAATTAGATCGGCAATTGACTCCGAGCCAATGTCTGAACTAGCTGAAAAGGCAATTGTTTTTTATCTAACTCATCCAGAAATGGTAGAAGAAGCGGAAACAATTCACGGTCGCACTCATCAACTATATGCTTGCCCAGAGTGTGCAACTACCGTAGTAGTAAAAGATCGCGAAATGGTGGCTTTAGGCAACCAAAGCGGAGTATTAAGCGAAGAACAATTGACTGTAGCTCAAGTAGCACCGGGCGTAGGCAGTCAAGAAGAATTAGTGCCTTGTTTGAAGTGAATTAGGGCGGCTTCTGCCTAAATATAATTCCTTAAAAGTATCCAAATTGTTTTTATTCGGTTCCAAGTAGGTTGACGGTCATGCAAGAAGAGCTAAATATTCTCATACAAGCTCAATACCCCTTAATCTACCTTGTAACATCCGAGGAAGAACGGGCAGAGAGCGCGATTTCTATAATTGCCCAAGCAAGACCAACCCGTCAGATGTTTCTATGGACAGTAACTCACGGAATTGTGGAATACGGTCAGTCCCGGACTGTTACCCCGCACAACACCCTATCCCCGGAAGCTGCTATAGAGTGGGCAACAAGACGGAAAGAGTCAGGAATATTTATATTTAAAGACTTGCATCCCTTTATAGATTCACCCGCAACAACGCGGTGGCTTAGAGATGCGATCGCCAGCTTCAAGGGAACTCAAAAAACAATTATCTTGATGTCTCCAGTACAGCAAGTACCTATTGAACTAGAAAAAGAAGTTGTAGTTTTAGACTTTGCTTTACCAGACATGACGGAATTAAATCAAGTTCTGTCCAAGCAACTAGAGCAAACCAAGGCACGGAAAATTACTACCGAAGCTAGGGAAAAGTTGCTAAAAGCAGCGCTAGGCTTAACCAGGGACGAGGCCGAGAAAGTGTATCGTAAAGCTCAAGTTACCAAAGGTAGCTTGACAGAAAACGAAGTAGACATCGTACTGTCGGAGAAAAAGCAGTTAATTCGCCGCAACGGAATTTTGGAATTCATTGAAGAAGATGAAACTTTAGAAGCTGTTGGCGGATTAGACGAACTAAAGCATTGGCTCAAACAGCGCTCTAACGCCTTTACTGAAAGAGCTAGAGAGTACGGATTGCCTCAACCAAAAGGAATGCTAATATTGGGCGTACCTGGCTGCGGTAAATCACTCATTGCCAAAACTACCTCTCGGCTATGGGGTTTACCTTTACTCCGGCTAGATATGGGTAGAGTGTACGATGGCTCGATGGTAGGGCGAAGTGAGGCCAATTTACGCAACGCCTTAAAAACAGCAGAATCAATTTCTCCAGCGATTTTATTTATCGACGAATTGGACAAAGCTTTTGCTGGAACTACAGGTTCGGCGGATTCTGACGGCGGGACATCGAGTAGAATTTTTGGTTCTTTCCTCACCTGGATGCAGGAAAAAACGTCACCCGTGTTTGTAATGGCAACAGCCAACCGCGTCGAACGCTTACCGGGGGAATTTTTACGCAAAGGACGCTTTGACGAGCTATTCTTTGTAGATTTGCCCACCGCCGACGAACGCAAATCAATATTTAATATTCACTTGATCAAACGCAAGCGCGACATTACCCGCTTTGACTTAGATCAATTGGCAAAAGTTGCTGATGGATTCTCTGGTGCAGAAATTGAGCAAGCATTGGTTGCAGCCATGTACGAGGCATTTGCTCAAGATCGAGAATTCACCCAACTAGATATTATTGCGGCAATCAAGTCCACGCTGCCTCTGTCGAAAACAATGACAGAACAAGTTACTGCCTTGAGAGATTGGGCAAGACAGCGTGCTAGACCTGCTGCAACCTCCGTAGCTGAGTATCAGCGTATGGAGTTTTAAAAGCTTTCTCCTGCTACCACAGGGGGAAAGGCTGGCACTTGCCAGCAGTTGACGAAAAAAGTCGCCTTGGTTATCCCACCTCAAAGAAGTGCGACTAAACCTGACCAAACTGTTGTCGTTTTAATTCAGATTTCCCAGGAGGAAACCCAAATGTCCCACTTTAGCACTTTACGCACCAAGATCGCTGATGCCGAAATCCTCAAGGCTTCTTTACGCGACTTAGGCATCAACACCAAGACCGAAGCTGACGTTCGTGGTTACAACGGTCAAAGAGTTCGTGCTGACCTAGTTGCAGTATTAGAAGGCGAATACGATCTAGGCTGGTCACGCAATAGCGATGGTTCTTTTGACCTCATTGCTGACCTCTGGGGAGTTGCTAAGAAGCACAATCAAACTGAGTTAATTAACTCTATCAACCAAAAGTACGCTGTTAACAAGACTTTATCGGAAGTCAAGCAACGCGGTTTACAAAATGCCAACGTTAAGCTAGTTGTGCAGAAGTAATTCTCCTTTCAGCGCGTTTCAAAACTTAGAGGGTTAACCTAAATTGAGTTAGGTTAACCCCTTTTTTTGTTGTTGATAATTCTAAAATAGAGTATTAAGCTATTATCGTCATCAACCTATTCCGTCTAAATCAGAGGGATTACGCTCCACTCACTTGCGTCTATTTCTACTCTGTTTGGCATTGAATCCTTGCGAGGCTCTCCCCCATGATGGATAGTCACCCATGATTGCCAAATAGCCAGAAGGAATTCCCCATACAAGAAACCCTACAATTGCCCGACCAAGATTTAGAGTGCGGAAACTGTCATCTACATAGGCAACATAAGCATAGAAAATCGTTGCACCGATGAGTCGTAAAGTAACTGGCTAACTTTGAGGAAAGAAGTAAGCGATCGCAATTACAACGCCCAAGGCTGCGATTCTATAGAAAACAAACGCTCTGGCGAGGAACCCACTAGGATCGAGAGCCGTCATGAAGAAACTAGCAGCCCAAACCAAAGATACTACACCGATGGCTATACGCGATTCAATACTCATTGTTCTATGCCAACGAATCTAAAATATTGAGCCTCTCACATGAATCAATTTTTAGCGCGAGTTACCTAAAAAAGCTATTCACGCAAAAGGTCTAAGATTTTGCAACTAGGTCTATTAAATTACAGCTTTAAGTTTTTGGGCAGCTTCGTTAAGTTGTTCGGTGCTAACTTTAACTTGAGTAATGCCTGTAGCGCTTTCTCTGGCGCTCAAATTGAGCGAGTTCATGGCTGCAACTACCTGTTGAACAGCTAAAGCTTGTTGTTGAGCGCTGAGAGCAATTTGTTGGCTGTTGAGAAATACATTATTAATAGAATCGGCAAATCCTGCAAACGTCACAGCAGTAGAATTAGTAAGCTCTAAACCTTTGTCTACAGTTTTAGTTCCTTCATCTGTCACCATAACTGTTGTATTAATGGCAGATTGGATATCGGTTACTAAAGCGGTGATTTTTTCGGAAGATTGTTTACTTTGATCGGCAAGCTTGCGAATTTCACTTGCCACCACGCCAAATCCTTTCCCATGTACACCCGCACGAGCGGCTTCTACGGCTGCATTTAGTGCCAGCATATTTGTTTGATTAGCCAAATCGCCCACTGAACCAGAGATGCCGCTAATTTGATTTGTCTGTTCGCTTAAGCGGATAATTGCTTGGGCGATCGCTTCCACTTTGTCTTTAAGGTTAGACATTCCCTGGATGGTTTGATGGACAGATTTAGTACCTTCTTCGGCTAAAACTAAAGCTTGACGTGCATTAGCCGCCGAAGCAGTGGCTTGTTCGGCAGATTGACGAGAAGACGCGCCCAATTCTTCAATAGTAGTTGTAGTTTGATTGACCGAAGTTGCTTGTCCGGCGATCGATCGCTCTTGTTGTTGGACAGTAACGGCAATTTCATTAGAACTTGTAGAAATTATCAGTCCCGCACTATTTATTGCTTTGTCATAGCGCAACATAGTCCGCAATACAGTTATCCAGGCAAACAGAAGGATGATTAGAGTAATTACAAGCAGTGAAATCGCAGTAAATGCCTGCTGAGACTTTGCTTTTATATTTGAATCTACATAATTTTGCAACGCTGTGGTGGCTTCTTCTAACCCTTGAGAATAAATCTCTTTTTGCGCTTCGTACTCCGAACCTAGTAACAATGCGGCGGCGGCTTTTTGATTGCCTTTATTTACTAACTCAAAAGCTTGGGTTTCTAAAGCAATTAATTTTTGGTTAGCAGCGTTAGTTTTAGTAAATGCCTCACTTTTAAATATATTTGGTAATAATTTTTGGGCTTCGGCTAGAGCCGCATCTAGTTTTGGCACATAATCGAGATAACGAGATTCCCAGCGCTTGTTACTTGTAGTAGCCGATAAACGAGCGCTAGAAGTTAATACTTCATCTAGATAAGTAATGTCACCGCTCAATTTTTGAATTCGTAAGTCTTGAGTTTGAATTTTTTTTAAAGCGTTATAAGAATCCCACACATACCAACCCATACCCGCGCATAACGAAACCGTAAGAGCTAGAGGAATTGTTAACAGCTTGAAACGATTTGAAGTGCTTGAGGAGTTTTGATTTGCCCACCAAGATTGGGGATTTGGGAGAATATCTGTTTTTTTAAAAGCTGCTTGAGTCATAACTTAGCCGATGGGTAGATAATGTTTACTCCTGACACTATCTAGGGTTCCCAATATTTAACAGAAACTAACACGGGTTTGAAGATATTTTGGCTAAATTTTTCCTTACTGCTTTTGTTGATTAGAAAAAGCCAGAATATCAAGGTCGCGGTTTAAATTTAAAACATTGACCCCCGGTTCGCCAAAAATACCTAAAAATCTTCCTTGAGTATGTTTAGCAATTAATGGTGCAATATCTTCAGTAGATAAATTTCGCGCGGTAGCGACTCGTTCCAACTGCGCGATCGCACTTGCTACCGTAATATGCGGATCTAAGCTACTCCCAGAAGTGTAAACTAAGTCGGCGGTAGGTTGAATATCGATTTCTTGCAACCTACCAACTTCTTTTTGAATGCGTTCAAGTAAGACAGGATTGCTAGGTGCAAGATTACTAGCACCCGATAAACCCGTCGGTGCAGCCTCTTTTCCTTGGCTGTAAGTGCTGGTACTGGGACGAGTAGAAAAATATTGCTCAGTAGTAAAAGCTTGACCAATTAACGCCGAACCAACAACTTTCCCCTCTAGATTTTGGACTAAGCTACCATTAGCTTGAGAGGGAAACGCTACTTGAGAAATTGCTAAAACCAGTACCGGATAAATAATCGCCGTTAGCACCCATAACACTAAAGTCATCCGAATTGCTCTAGTAGTTTCTCCAATTACTGACATAAATTAGAATCGCTCCGGTTGAAAAACGACTACAAATAAGTAAACAACAAGTCCAAAGGTCAATAAACCTAGTATTCCCAAAGCGTAAGCATGACGACGTTCTAACGCGCCACTAGCAGCAGCATAAACGGCAGGTGCGATCGCTAAATTAAAACAAAGTAGTAAAAAGGCGTATAGGGGCATTTTTTGCCTGCGCCATTCAATTGCGTTTAAGAGATTAATTATTTCCATGTTTTTTCTAAGCTAAACCAACAAATGCGATCGCAAGATCGATGATTTTAATTGCTATAAAGGGCGCAATCACTCCCCCTAAACCATAAATTAAAATATTCCTTTGCAACAACTGATTCGCCGTCAAAGGTCTAAATTTTACACCTGTTAACGCTAAAGGAATCAAAGCTGGAATAATCAAAGCGTTATAAATCAGCGCGGCTAATACGGCGGAATTAGTGCTAGTTAAGCGCATGATATTAAGACTATCCAACCGCGCCGAAGCAAAGATTACGGGAATAATGGCAAAGTATTTCGCAATATCGTTAGCAATGGAGAAAGTAGTTAAAGCACCGCGCGTAATTAGTAATTGCTTGCCAATTGCGACAATATCAATAAGTTTTGTGGGATCGGAGTCTAAATCGACCATGTTTGCGGCTTCTTTGGCGGCTTGTGTCCCTGTATTCATTGCCACGCCTACATTTGCTTGTGCTAAAGCTGGAGCGTCATTAGTGCCGTCGCCAGTCATGGCTACTAATTTGCCTTGAGCTTGTTCTTGCTTAATAACTTCGATTTTGTCTTCGGGGGTAGCTTCAGCAATAAAATCATCAACTCCCGCCTCCGCCGCAATTACCGAAGCCGTAATTCGGTTATCTCCCGTCAACATGACGCTGCGTACACCCATGCGCCGCAATTGGTCGAAACGTTCGCGGATACCAGGCTTGATAATGTCTTTTAAATAAATTACCCCGTAGACATCGTTATTTAAAGCTACAGCTAAAGGCGTGCCACCAAGATTAGAAACTCGTTCATAAGCTGTATCAAGTTCGGGCGTTAAAGTTCCACTACGCGATCGCACAAAGCCCTTCACCGCATCTACAGCACCCTTCCTCGTTTCTCTCCCATCGGGTAAATTTGTGCCACTCATCCGGGTTTTAGCCGAAAACTCTAACCCTTCGGCTGCATTGCGGTCAAAATCTACGGTTGCGCCTAATTTTTCTGCTAACCGTACAATCGATTTACCTTCCGGCGTTTCGTCAAAGACACTAGCCGCCAACGCTACCTTGGCAATATCTGCCATTGAGTGACCGTTAACAGGGATAAATTCTTCTGCTAGGCGGTTCCCTAGAGTAATTGTCCCAGTTTTGTCTAAAACTAAGGTATTCACGTCGCCGCAAGCTTCTACCGCCCTTCCAGAGGTGGCAATGACGTTAAATTGAGCTACCCTATCCATCCCCGCAATCCCGATCGCACTTAGCAAGCCGCCAATAGTTGTGGGAATTAATGCCACCAGTAAAGCAACTAAAACCGTAACGCTAACCGAGCTACCAACATAACTTGCGATCGCGCTTAAAGTTGCCACTACAAACAAAAATACCAGCGTTAGCACCGCTAGTAATACCGTTAAAGCTATTTCGTTTGGGGTTTTAGAGCGTTCCGCACCTTCTACTAAGGCAATCATGCGATCGATAAAGCCTTTGCCCGGATCTGACGTGATCCCAATTGTTAATTCGTCTGATAAAATCCGCGTTCCCCCAGTCACAGAACTCGCTACATCCGATCCTGGTTCTTTCAGTACGGGCGCAGATTCGCCAGTAATTGCCGATTCATCTACCGATGCTACTCCGGCTATAACTTCACCATCGGCGGGAATAACATCGCCTGCAATTACTTTAACCGTATCTCCTTGGTGGAGGGTGGTGGAAGAAACTTCTTCTATCGAACCATCTGGTAATAGCTTACGGGCGATCGTGTCTGATTTGGTTGATCGCAACGCATCGGCTTGAGCTTTACCCCGTCCTTCGGCTACTGCTTCAGCGAAGTTAGCAAATACTACAGTGAAAAACAAAATTAAGGCAATCAAACCGTTAAATAGCCGTAAATTCTCCCCTTGAACGGGACCAAATAAATTTGGATCGATAGTTAGTAAAGCAACAACAATTGTTCCTATCCAAACCAAAAACATTACAGGGTTTTTGATCGATTGCTTGGGATTTAGCTTGACAAAAGCCTCTTTGATAGCTCTTGAATAAATCTCTTTAGTGTTAGCTTTGGGCTTATTTCGGCGTGACGAATGAGGGGCAACAGGTTTAGTATTGGCATCCATTATGGGTAATAGGTAATTGGTAAAATTGCTAATCTCGAAGTTTAATAGCTGTTGCTACTGCTGACTTGCAATACTAAAAGCTTCCGCAATTGGCCCTAAAGCTAGAACTGGAAAAAATGTCAGTACGCCCAAAACTAAAATTATTCCGGCGGTAACTGCCGTAAATAAAAACGTATCGGTTCTCAATGTGCCAGAAGTTTCGGGTACGGGTTGCTTTTGCCTCATACTGTCAGCTAACAGCAAAATAGCAATAATCGGTACGTAACGCCCTGCTAGTAAGCTTACAAGCGTGCTGAGATTCCACCACAAAGTTGCGTCTCCTAATCCCTCAAAACCCGAACCATTATTAGCGGCGGCGGAGGTGTATTCGTACACTACTTGCGAAAGCCCGTGAAATCCTGGGTTACTAATTCCCGATAAAGCATCGGCAAAGCCCAGGGTAATGGCACTGGGGATTAAAACTACAATGGGGTGAACGAGTAAGACTACACTAGCAAGGACAATTTCTCGTTGTTCTACTTTGCGCCCCAAAAATTCTGGGGTACGCCCTACCATTAATCCGGTGACAAATACCGACAAAATTAAGTAAATAAACAAATACGCTGTTCCCGTTCCCTGACCGCCCCAAACAATTTGTAAAAACATATTGAGTAAGGTGGAAAAGCCGCCGTTAGGCATTAGCGAATCGTGCATTCCATTGACTGCACCGCACATAGTCCCGGTAGTTGTAACTGCCCATAGCGCGGTTTGCGCCCAGCCAAACCTAACTTCTTTGCCTTCTAAATTTGGTTGCGGTGTATCTAGAAGGGCGTTTACTAACGGGTTTCCTTGAAATTCTCCTACGGCGGTGAGGAAAGTTAAAAAGGTAAAAATTATAAATACCATCCCAAATAACAGCCACGCTTGTTTGAGATTTCCGGCAATTATGCCGTAAGTAAAAATCAACGCGGCGGGAATACATACCATTCCCAAAGTTTCGAGTAAGTTTGTCGTTGGATTAGGATTTTCAAACGGATGCGCGGAGTTGATGGCAAAAAAACCGCCGCCATTTTCTCCTAATTGTTTAATCGCTTCAAAATGAGCTACAGGCCCTCTGGCAATGGTTTGAGTTGCTCCTTCTAAAGTTGTAACGGTTGCGGGGGCGGCTAGGGTTTCGGGTACGCCTAAAATTACTAGCAATATTGCACCCACAAAAGATAGCGGTAGCAGTATTCGGGTAATGGAAATAGTTACATCGACGTAGAAGTTGCCTAATGGTCGTCCCGTCAAGCCTTTAATAAAAGCAATACCTACTGATAAACCCGTTGCTGCTGAGGTGAACATTAAAAATCCCAGCCCTAATACTTGAGCGAGATAACTTAACGTTGTTTCACCAGAGTAGTGCTGCTGGTCGGTATTAGTTAAAAAAGAAATTGTTGTGTGTAAAGATAAGTGCCAAACTGGAGCAGTTAAGCCTGTAGGGTTTAAAGGTAAAAATCCTTGAGTGCTAAGGAGCAAAAATACTATTATGCCCATGACTAGGTTGCTATATAGTATTGCTCTAACGTACTGCCAGCCCGTCATGTTGTCTTTTGCCTGTACGCCGCCTAATTTGTAAAGAATGCTCTCTACAGGATTCATTAACGGGTCGAGGATGGTTTTCTGCCCTAAAAACAAACGAGCTATGTATCTACCAAGAGGATAGGCGATCGCTATTATTAGTAATAGCGTCAAAGCAATTTGAAAAATTCCTTGCAACATTGATGAAAATTACTTTCCATTTTGTTAATTATAGATGTGCTAGTCAACACCATTATCCACATCATCAGCTAAAACGCGCGATCGCTGTTAAACGCCAACATTTAGTCGTTTCTTTAAGGACATTAGCGATCGCCCAAAACTTGGTTGATACCAATTACTTACACCTAAGATAATTTGACCTGCACGAATGCTTGTCAATCTCCTGTTTGGGCTGCTAACTACTTGTATCTATCACTTTTTCCTAGCGATAGCAAAATGCCGCGCTATTATTCTGCCATGTCAAATAATTATATATACTTGATTTCTTTTCGCAAGTGCTTTTTTGCTACTTTCACTCGCATCTATCTAAAGATCCATAATCTTAGCTTATGTGAATAATCTTTCTAAGTTAGTAGTAACTATCAGCCTTAATGAAGGTTTTAACCGCTAATGATGTTAAAAATTTACGAATTTATAAGCCGATTTATTTAGTTTTTTGGTATAAAAGGTACTAAAAATCAGAGATTTTAGTAACAAATTACTCAGTTGTACTTATTTTGCGAAAAGAATATCATATAAGAGGATTTTATGATTTAATAGTGTATTAGTTATCTGTACAAAATAAATTAAATATTTTTACTTATTACAAAGCTAGTTTAAATTAACTGGCAGCATAAAAGCGTGAGTTAGAAATATTATGCCTTAAATCTGCATCCTTTAAGAAGGCAATTATTTTAATTTTTTATCTTATTATCAAATCTTTTTTGGATTTATAAGTAACCAAGTTAACTGCATAAGTTATTCAAACTATATTATGGTATTAAGAGCAAAGCGATCGCTAAAAGCGTCAGCCCAAGGACTCAAACTCGCCAGCCAAGCTGTTTTGGCGTTTCCCACCAAAGTTGACTTAGCCGCAAATTTAGAAATCTCACGCGCTACATTGCAAAAGTTTTTTGCGGGAAAACCTGTAGGTAAAGAGAATTTTCATCACATTTGTCAAAGGCTACAATTATCTTGGCAAGAAGTTGCTGAAGTAGAAGACAACGTAATTGCACCACCAGAAAAAAGCATTAGCGATCGCGATATTGATGCTTTAATTCAAGAAATCAGAGTAAAAGGATTTTCTAGTATTCAGCAGAGGTGCGGTATGATGCGAGTGCTAGATATGTCACAGCCTATTGGGTTAGATGATATTTATACTAACGTCAATGTCTTAGAAAAAATTATTGGGCGACGGCGGCTAGGCGTTGCAGAATTACTCAAAATATGCGCTGCTAGTAATTTCGAGCGTCCTGGTTTAGGGCAGATTCTCCAAAATCGATTACCAGGAGTAGAAGCATTAATAAAATATCCTAAACTGATTGTTTTAGGTAAACCAGGATCGGGAAAAACAACTTTCTTAAAACATCTAGCCATCCAATGTAACTACGGCAGAATAGAAGTAGATAAATTGCCAATTTTTATTACTCTTAAAGACTTTGCTGAAAGTGAAAATTGCGATCGTTTATTAGATTACGTAACAGAGCAATTTAATAGTTACGGAATTGATGACCAGGAAACCGCAGAGCTAGTATTAAGTCAAGGTAGAGGTTTAGTATTACTAGATGGACTTGATGAAGTCAAAGAAGTAGATTGCCATCGCGTATTGCAAGAAGTACATACTTTCAGCGAAAAATTTTATAAAAACTATTTCGTTATTACTTGTCGAATTGCTACTCACGAATACACTTTAGAACAATTTACTGAAGTAGAAATTGCTGACTTTGATGAACAGCAAATAACTAATTTTACCCAAAAATGGTTTGCCAAAAAAGACCTAGCTAAAATCCACAAGTTTTTAGAAAAACTCCGTAGAAACCCACCGATTCAGGAACTAGCAACTAATCCATTATTGCTAACTATGTTGTGTTTGATATTTGAAGAAATAGGTGATTTTCCTACTAATATTTCCGAACTTTATCGAGAAGGTTTGCATTTGTTATTACGCAAGTGGGATGCAAAACGAAATATTGAGCGGGAGCAAATATATAAAAAGTTATCTTTACAGCATAAAGAAGATTTACTTAGCCAAATTGCTCTATTAACCTTTAAACGAGGTGACTATTTTTTTAAACAAATCGAATTAGAGCAACATATAGCTAATTATATTTGCAATTTGCCTAATGTTAGTACAGAAGCGGAGGTGTTACAACTAGATAGCGAAGCAGTGATTAAATCAATTGAATCTCAACACGGACTATTGGTAGAAAGAGCGCGAGGAATTTACTCTTTCTCTCACTTAAGTTTTCAAGAGTATTTTACTGCTAATGAAATTGTTTCAATTTCCGATCCGCAAGTTTTAGAAACAACGTTGCGCGAATTAGTTAATAATATAACCGACAACCGCTGGCGAGAAGTTTTTTTACTAACCGTTGGTAGGTTGCGAAATGCCGATTATTTGCTGTCAATGATGAAAGAAAAAATCGATCGGCTAATTGCTGAAGATAAAAAGCTGCAAGATTTTCTTATTTGGTTAAACAGAAAATCTATAGAAGTATCTTCAAAGCATAAGTTAAACAATATTAGAGCTTTTTATTTAGATTTGGATATTGCTAGAAAACAAAATTCTGTAGGTGGGGCGCTCGATTTAGCAAGAATGCTAGATGCTGGTTTTACACGAGAACTTTGCGCCGATTTAGCGCTGGATTTGGCTTTAGATCGAACTTTGACTCTTAATTATATTCTCGATTTTGCAAGTCAACCTATGCAAGTGTTAAAAAATGTATTAGGAAGAACCAAAGAGCGATCGCGGCAGGTAGATCGCCAACTCGAAGGGGCTATACTTCAATTAGAGAAGCAGATACCTTGGGTGGATAACGGCGAAAAGTTTAAACAATGGTGGGAAGCAAATAATTATAACTGGACGGAAGAATTAAGAGCGCTAACGATTTCTCATCGAGATTTTGGTTATAGATGGGACTTTAATTATCACGAATGGGACAAGCTAAAAAAGTATTATGAAGCTAATCAATTATTAGTCAGTTGTCTGCGTACTAATAGCTATATGAGCCGATCGGTGAGACAAAAAATTGAGAATAATTTACTATTGCCAATGGCTGAAATCGAAAAATAGTTAATTAAGCTTTTTGTGAAGAATTGTTAGTTAGCATTTGCCTAATAGCTTGCAGCAATTCGTGTTCGTTATAAGGCTTAGAAAAGTAAGCTGTGGCTCCTAACTGCATGGCTAACTGGCGATCTTTTTGTCCATTGCGAGAAGTCAACATCGCTACAGGCAATTGTTTGAATGTTGGATTAGATTTTACTTGTCCTAAAAAACCGTAACCATCCAAGCGAGGCATATCAACATCGCAAATTACGGCTTTAATTGGCACAGTCAACAGTTTTTCTAAACCCTCTTGTCCATCTTGAGCTTGTTCTACTCGGTAGCCAGCTTTTTCTAAAGTTAGCGATAAAAAACGGCGGACATTGATAGAATCATCTACTACCAAAATTGTGTCTTTTTTACTTTCTAATTCTAAATCGATAATTTTTGGGGGAAGATCGGCAAAAGCGTGATCGCAACTTGCAATCCAATCAAGCATTGCCGGAACATCTACTACTGGTGCAACTCTCCCATCCCCTAAAATCGCACAGCTACTAAAGCCTAAAGGCATCGGTATACCCGGTTCTACTTGACGAATTACTACTTCCTGTTCGCCTAAAGAACTGTTTACTAACAATCCTACCCATTCGTTATTATGCTCGACAGTTAAAACCATTGGTTTGTCCTTCACCAACGGCTCGACTTTTTGCGGTGGTTTCAACCATCGATCTAGACGAATTAAAGGCGCGATACATCCTTCCCAACTAATAGCTTCCTTGCCAGCAATTTCGCAAAATTGGTTAGCAGTGGGTAAAAGCATTTCTCCAATCGAATCGCTGAGAAACGCTAGTAGCATCCCATTACTTTCAACTAAAATTACTTTGGCAACGGATAAAGTTAAGGGAACGCTGAGAGTAAAGGTTGTGCCTACTCCTGAGCGAGTATCGACTTTGATATCGCCGCGAATTTGCCTTAAGTTAGTTCGCACAATATCCATACCTACACCCCTACCAGACAAAGCCGTAACTTGACTTGCCGTGCTAAATCCTGGTTCAAAAATTAGACTTAAAAGTTGCTCCTCGCTACTATGAGGCTCGATACCTAGTATTTGAGCTTTAGAACGAATCTCATCTAAATTTATGCCACTACCATCATCTTTGACAGTAATTATAGTTTGGTTGCCTTGATAGGCTGCTTTAATTTCAATTATTCCTACTGCTTTTTTACCTAAGCTAGAGCGAATTTCTGGTTTTTCGATTCCATGATCGAAGGCATTGCGTAGCAGGTGCATTAAAGGATTATTTAATGCTTCTAAAATAGTGCGATCGATTAAAGTATGTTCGCCGCTAATTTTAAGTTCGACATTTTTGCCATACTCGGCAGAAAGTTCGCGAATAAATCGGGGAAATCTAGCTACTAAATCGGCAAAAGGTCGCATTCTAACTTTAGTTAAACTTGCTTGCAACTGCTTGGCAACTCGGTTTAATTCGCTAACGCTTTGCTCGGCTTCTGCTAAAGTTAGGTCAATATCGTTAGTAACTTCTTGCAGCCGTACGAGGTCTTGAACCATAGCTTGAGGCAACAAGTAGCGATCGCTTTCTTCGGTAATATTTGCTTGGCTAACTAATAAGTTACTATCTAAGTTTTGCATTGTCCGCACTCGTAATTTGAGTAAACTACTCAAGCTGCGGAGTCTTTCTGTGTATACATTAACGCTATTACGAGCAATAGTTAGTTCTCCAAACCAATCATTTAGGCGATCGAGTAGTTTAGTTGGTACTCGTACTGTGCTGTCTAAATCTTCTTGGCTATCTTTAGTTTCTGCTAATCTTGACAAACTGACGCTTTTAGTGTTTTCTTCCAGTCCTTTAGATGGTACTAATTCCTCCTCTAGCTGGAAAAATTCTAAGTCTGTTTCCCCAAGGCAATCGAGCAGTTGCGAGTCTTCTTGACTATCCTCGATGGCAATTATACTTTTAGGTAGGGTATGAAGTTCGCCGACTAATACCGTTGCTTGCGAGGTGCGCCAAGCTTGCAAAGCAAGTTTAGCGATTTCTGGAGCGCGATCGCTATTTGCTGCTAATTGCTGCACGACAGACTCGCACAAGCTAGTAAAAGCTTGTATTTGTAACATTTCGCCCAAACTGCTCAATTCTTGCGCCATCAGCGTTACTTCTGCTTGCAAGTCAACATCTTGAAGATTTGCAGTTAGCAGCGATTCTAAGCGCTGTAAATATTCTTCTACTTCTGTTTCAAAAATCAATCCTGCCATGTTTTGCCCATCTTCAGACATCATCGCCAGGGTATCTGAAGATGGTTGACTCTCGCCAAGGATAATGTGTAGTCGCTCAAAAGCTGGATTCGCTGTTTCTAACCATTGCTCGTCATTTAAGTCACCGCGAAAATTTAATTTGACTACTTGGCTTAAACAATCTACCCCAACTAGCAATAATTGTTCTACTTCTGAATCGATTAAGTTTGGTTGAGCCTTTAAGATTTTAAAAAAATCTTCCAAACGATGAGCTAATTTGCTCAAAGTTTCAAACCCCATCATTGCTGCACCACCTTTAATTGAGTGGGCGGCTCTTAATATACCGTCAGTGCGATCGCTATTGGTGCTTGCTAGTTCTAACAGCGCCGATTCAATCTCTCTAATATGTTCTTCAACTTCTTCTAAAAACTGATATTTAATTTCCGCTTCTTTGTCTTGAGACATGGCATTAATTTAGCTTGAAATATTTAAATCTCGTTACTTTTTCTTAGTCTATTTGAAATAAATTTAGTTGCTAACTTTTAGTTTTTTTAATTGGTTGCGGTTTTGCAAGCATTGGTGCTTGAGGATTATTTAATAACGATTGGCAATCGCTTTCTATGGCTAAACAAACATTTCCCAGATCGTCTAAAGCCTCTTGGTATTGTTCCATGTCTTTGCGATCGAGAAATATTTTTGCTGCCGTTTGCAAGTTGGTAATTGCTCCCCAATAATTGGCTTTGTCTTGTCCATTAAGTTTTGCTAATTCATACAATATATTGCCTTTTTCTACATAGGCTTCGGCAGATTGGGGGTCGAGCTTTAGTGCCACATCGAAGTCTTTAAGCGCTTTTTGGTAGCCTCGGTCTAAGTCGCCGCTATTTTGGGATATTTTGTGTTGAGTAATGCCGCGTTGGACATAAGCTTTAGCACTGGTAGGATTTTTCTCAATTGCTCGGTTAAAGTCGGCGATCGCCGCTTGATATTCGTCTTTGGCATTAGGGCTATACTCTGCCATATCATAGCGAACAATTCCGCGACTGAGATAAGCTTCGGCTTCGTTGGGGTTGAGTTTTAGAGCGTTGTTAAAGTCTTTGAGCGCTACTTTGTATTCTTCATCAGGGTTGCCACTACTTTGAGCATTTTCATAGAGCGCATTTCCGCGTTCGATATAAGCTTGAGCATCATTAGGATTGAGAATCAAAGCTTGATTAAAGTTTTCAATTGCTCCGTCGTAGTCTTCGTACTTAGAAGATATTTTTCCTTGGTAGGTATATTTAGAAGCAATTTTAGTAGCATCGATTGTTTGGTTATTTGTAGCAACTTCTTCTTGAGTAGGAAAAAGCGTCGAGCTAATTTCACTAGAAAGTCTAAAATCTTTAAATATTAACAATAACCCGAATATCCCCATAGCCCCGACACCAAAAGCGCTAAGTACGGCGAGATGATACTTTTTTTTGTTGCGGTATTGGCGATAACTTGTGGCTAAAAGAGTTTGTCGATAAGCTCTAGGAGAATAGGCGATCGCGCTAGACTTGTTTTTAGTCGCTACCAAAGTAGGTTTAGTTCTCTTGAGCGGTTGTAAATGCTGCCCTTTTTGCACGGCTTGAGAGGAGGGAAAGGGATCTCGCCCGCCTAGCTTAAAAGTTCTTTCGCACCAAGGACAAGAGCTTAAATGTTTGCCGTAACGATGTTGATTGTTGACGCTACAAGCAGTTAAATCCCGTTCGGCTTCGCTAAGGGCGCTTTGCCAAGCTTGAGCCGTAGGGCGCATTTGAGGATTATTATGCCCTTCTTCAAAGCAACGCATAAATAGCTGTTGCAATGTTGGGTGCAGCAAGTCAAATTTAGGCGCAATTAAAGTCGGCAAATAAGGTACGCGCCGCCGACTATAAACAAAGTGTCCCTCTGCTATTCGGGTTTCGTAGGGCGGCGCGTCGTCGCTACCACCTTGATAAATTCCCGCAAAGGGGTGTGTACCTTCCATTAGTAGCTGAAATATTAATACCGCAAGTCCAAACAAGTCGTGTTCTGGCTTACGATCTAGCTGGGCGAAACTCTGTCCTTGCAGTTCGGGGGGTGTAAATTCTGGCTTCCCCACTCCACAACGGTAGATTTCACCATTACGTTCGTTTTTAACTTGAAATGAATCTGTATCGACTAACGTAATTAAAGCAGTATTGCTAACTAAAATATTTGATTCGTTAACATCGCCAATGCAGTAGCCGCGAGCGTGAAGTGCGCCAAAAGCTGCGGCAAGATTACGGGCAGTACGATGTAAATAAAGATAACTAAAAAAGGGACACTTTTGGCGACGGGTTTTGGGATTATAAAAATCCAATAGCGAGTGCATTTCTTTGACTCGCGTCATCAAAAAGCCCACTACTTTTTGCTTTTCATCTACTGTCCGCAGCACGTCTACAGGCCAAGCAATAGAAATATGGTCTTTGCTGGCGGCGGGGTTGTCGGGGGGGTTTGCCAGCATCAGCATTAACTTATTGGCATGGGCTTCAGTAGGCTTATGATAGACTTTTGCCACTAGAGTTTCATCTTGTGGCACGCTATAAACTTTCGCCTCGCCTCCGTGACCCAAACTTGAGGTCGGGTCTATAGTAATAATTTGAGTATCGAGTTGACGTTTCAACTTCATAGCATTAATTGACTATAGTCGCCAGTAAAAGTGTTAAGTCATCATCTGTCCGCGTGCTAATGCGTTCCGATCGCAAAAATGCCACCAATTGTTCCTGAGCGTCTCGTTCGTCGGTTACATTGGCAACAAATTTAAACATTGGGAAAAAAAAGGGCGCATGAGGTTTACCTCCACTCATTTCTAAAGCCAGCATTTGTAATCCGTCGGAGAGCATGGCAATATTAGCTACAACACCGCGCCAGACATTTACTTGAATATTTTCTAAAGCGTTGGGTGATACTAAAAAAATTGTTTCGTTGACGTATTCTCCCCTTTGCGGCGCAGTTAGAGCAATAATGTTTCCCGCGCGATCGCACCCGACGGCTACTCCATCACCTACTTGAACGGCGGCGATTAAGTTTGGGGTAGCCACAACAATAATTAAAGTAGTAGCTAGTTCTCTGGGGGTAACTTTACAGGCGATCGCTTCTTCTTCTACGGCTTTTTTTGCGGCTTCTAGGGCGTTTGCGAGCAACAATTGCCATTTTTGGTTATCTTCAGCGTTTACATCCCCACTGCTGGCAATTTCTCCATACTGCAAGCGGATTGTTTCAACGGCGGTTTGGGAGGCAACAATTGCTCCTATTTTTCCCAAACTCGCACTACCTGCACCATCTGCTACCGCCGCTACTAACACGCCTTCTGACAATAGCTCCCAATGATGAGCATCTTGACATAGCTGCTTAATTTTTTCATGGCTTTTTCCCAGCACTGATGCTGCTACTACTCGCCAGAAACCTAAGTTTTTAGATTGGGGTTCGTCTGTCTGCATGAATTTTTGCTCGATATCCACTTGCCTTTAATAGCAGAGACCGCCATGATGGTTTTCAACCGACAATTTCTGTGTTAGCTACTTTACAGATTCTAACTATATTCAGCATAGTAATGAGATTATCTAGCGATGTATTTAGCTATGCAGACCGTTACTCAGAATGGATGTACTATTTTTACTTTACCTTATTTGGCTAAAGACTGAAGGTGTAAATTTTAACTTAAAATGCTAAGTTTTAGTCTCTTTTTTTACTGTACTATAGTATTTTTAAATCACTTACCAGAAATTTAAAAAGCCTTTGTTCTCTCTCAACCATATTTTATCATTAGGGTGCGGTTAGTCAATTGGTGCTTTCTTTAACTTTTAAAGTAAGAAAATTTACTTACATAAATGTAATAATTGTTGCTAAAATTTAGTTTCGCGGTCTTAAAAAAATGTAGTTTTCTATACAAAGATCATCTCTAATGATTATAAAAATATTGCTGTTATTGCTGGAGGTCACAAGTTAAAGTCTCGATCTAAAATTATTCGTATAATAGATTATTCTTAGGTACTTAGTGTTTTTATGACCAAAAGTGCTAATACCAAGATTGATATCTGTTTGTTTGGTGTCAGTTTAATTGGCTAATCAGTTAAAATATATTTTAACTGATTAGTGATTGAATCGTATTTTTAACAGTAATTCTAAGATTTATAAGCAGGAAAAAGTGTTAAATGACTAGCTGTGGAACCTTTCAAAAACTACGTCCGCTCAGTTTGTTGACTCACTTATCTAATTCTTACGACAGCGCGCATTTAAAAGTATTTAGCAATTCAGTCTCTTGGTCAATTTATTTAGAACAAGGTAAAATAACCTATGCTTCTCATTCAATAGAACCCTTCGATCGTCTTGATTGCCATTTACGCCGCCTAGCTCATCGCATACCCTCTTTAAGTAGCGAAAATCGCACTAAGCTAAGATTGATGTTTGAGAAAGAGTCAGAAGGAGAGCAGTTAAATATAAATCCTGACTATCAAGCTATTTGTTGGTTAATCGAGCATCGATATTTGAGCGCCGAACAAGCAAAAATTTTAATTGAAGGGTTAGTTAAAGAAGTTATTGAATCATTTTTATTAGTTACCGAAGGTAGCTATGAGTTGTGTAGTTTTTCAGAAACAACTTCAGGCTTTTGTCACCTTAGTTTGTCTAGTTTAATTAAATACGCGCAAAAGCAGTTGCAAGCTTGGCAAAATTTACTTCCAGAAATCAATTCACCTTATCAATGTCCTTACTTAGATTCTGCTCGTAGAGAACAACAACTGGCTCCAGAATTACAGCAAAAATTAACAGCAATTTTAAAAGGTTTTAGTTTTCGTCATTTAGCTATTTTACTCAATCAAGATGAATTGCGTTTGGCACAAAGTTTGTATCCATACATCAAAGCCGGAAATATATCATTGCAACCTCCCCATTCTCCCTTCGATCGTTTGCCAAACTTTGCCAACTCGTCGTCAGAAGAACAAATTAAAAGTTACCCATTAGCTTTAAAAATTTCTAATTCTAAAAGTATTGTTGCTAGTTCTTTAGAGTCATCTGCAACTCAATTGCCAAAAATTCCTCCCCGCACTCCTCAAAGCGTTAATGTTGTTTCCGAACCAATTAATAATTTACCAGAAGCACCAACAAATAAAAAAACTTACAAAATTGTCTGTGTAGATGATAGTCCAGCAATGTTGAAAGAACTAAGCTATTTTTTAGACGACGAAAGTTTCGCTGTTTCTACTATTAGCGATCCGATAAAAGCTTTAATGCAAATAGTTAGAGTCAAACCAGACTTGATTTTGTTAGATGTAAAAATGGCAGGAATAGATGGCTACGAGCTATGTCGCTTATTAAGAAATCACTCGTTTTTTAAAGCTACGCCAATTATTATGGTGACGGGAAATACAGGGATTATAGATAGAGTTAAAGCTAGAATGATTGGAGCATCAGGGTATTTAACTAAACCTTTTAGTCAATCTGACTTGTTAAAAATTGTATTCAGACATCTATCCTAACAAAATAGTTATAAGGGCGGCAAAAATCGTGAGTACAGTTTTATTAGTTGAAGATACGCGAAGTTTATTAGATTTGATAGCTGGATATCTGCGCGATAGCGGTTATACTGTAATTCCGACAAATAATGCCAAAGACGCTTTAAGTGCGGCGATAAAACAACAGCCTGACGCAATTATTACCGATGTAGTTATGCCGGGAATGAGTGGGTTTGAACTATGCCGCCAACTAAAAAGCAACCCTGCTACCGAGCAAGTGCCAATTATTATTTGTAGCTCAAAATCTGGAAAAATAGACCAATTGTGGGGAAAAAAACAAGGTGCAGATGCTTACGTGACTAAACCATTTACAAAAGAGCAATTATTAGTGGCGATTAAATCTGTAGTGGGTTAATTAATGGATAACTCTCAAATTGCTCCGCCGATAGAGCCAGAAGAAAATAAAACCGTTGATAGTTATTTAAGTTTTTACTTAAATGATGAAACCCGCGCTTTATTACTTATGAAGTACGCACAAGAAATAATAGTTGTTCCCCAATCTCGCCTGACACCAATGCCAAATATGCCAGAATGCGTACTCGGATTATTAAATCGGCGTAGTCGAGTGTTGTGGGTAGTAAATTTGGCACAATTATTACATTTACCTGCACCCGATTCGATTGCTCAACAGTACCAAATAGTGATTATGCAGGTAGAGCAAGTTAAGTTGGGGCTAGTTGTACAATCGGTTAAAGGTGTAACGCATTTTTCTTCTAAAAGCAATCAAGAACCAACAGAATTATTAAGCTACCTAGCTCCTTATGCAAACGGATGTATGACTCAAGGAGATGAGAATCTCATAGTTTTAGAAGCCAAAGAAATCGCTTATTCTCCGAATTTAAAACCTATTAGTTGCCTAGAGCAAGCCCGAATTTAAGAACATTATGAATACAAAATTCGATCCGCAATCTTCCTTTGAGCAACCGCCAGATGCTCGAAATAATAGCAAAATTTTAAATAATAAATTAACGCCTTTACAGAATAATAATGTCACTCAACAAACTAAAGCTAAATCCAAAAAGGGATTAAGCTTAAAAAAGAAAGCAACGATTTTAGCGATCGCTTTAAGTGTATTGCCAGTAATTTTAATTGGGGCAATAGCAACCTATGTAACTACAGAAAAAATCACCGAAAACCTACAACAGCAGCAAAAAGCGAGAACAATCGCTTTATCAAACCAAATAAATCAATTTATAGTTCAACAATACCGAGATATTCAAACTCTATCTCAGTTAAGTATTTTGAACAATCCGACGACAAGCTATGCAACTTCAAATAGAGCCAAGCAAGCTATATTAGACCGCTATATTAAAGACAATCCAGTTTATGACAGTATTGCCGTTATCGATTTAGAGGGAAAAGTTATATTACAATCGGCAGGCTCGACGATCGCTAACTATAACGAAATCAATTATTTTCAAGAAGTTTTAAGAACCAACCGCCCGGTAATTACGCCCCCTAGAAAATCGTCGGGAACTGGCGAATATTCAATATTTGTTGCCGCTCCGGTGGTAAATAATCGCACTGGTGAAACTATCGCGATTGTGCGATCGCGTACTCCCTTAAAATATTTTAACAATATTATTCAAGCCGAAGCCAAGCAGTTGACGCAAAGTATTGATGGCTACGTAAGCGAAGAATATTATGCAATCAACGATATTGGTAAAGTAGTTGTTGCCCCTACAAGACACACTGACTACATAGGTAGAGATGCTCAAACGATTTTTCCGATAGTCGCCGAGCAATTATCAACAGCAAGGAGCGTTGGTAGCGTCGTCGAGAAAGATTTGCTAGAGCAAAAATGGTATTTGGTATCTTATACTCCCGTAGGCAAACTTGCCGAAGTATCTCAACTAAACTGGAGCGTGTTAGTTAGTCAAGATGAAGACGCAATATTTGCCACCCGCGACGTTTCTGTCGTAACTTTAGCTGTCGCCACTCTAGCGATCGCCGCCCTTGTCGCAGCGATCGCCGCTTGGTTTGTAAATAGAGCCTTGCGCCCCGTTATGGCAGCAACAAGCGCCGTGCGTCAACTAGGAGCGGGACAATTAAATACGCGCTTGGCAGTCAACGGCTCTGATGAATTAGCAGTTTTAGGCGCTAACATCAATAGCATGGCAGAACAACTGCAAATTCTGTTGATAAATCAAGAATCAGCAACCGCCGCCGCCCAAACATTTACAGATATTACTTTACGCATTCGCCGCTCTTTAAACTTAGACGACATTCTCAAAACCGCCGTGCGAGAAGTGCGAAAAGCGATTCATACCGAGCGCGTGGTTATTTACCGTTTTAATCCTGACTTTAGCGGTACTGTCGTAGCCGAATCGGTCGTACCTGGCTGGACTCAAGCCCTAAGCCAAACTATTGACGATCCTTGTTTTAAGGAGCAACACATAAAAAGTTATAAAAGTGGTCGAGTGCGAGGAATTAACGATATTTACAATGCCGGACTTACCGAGTGCCATATCAACACTTTAGAAAAATTTGAAGTTAAAGCAAACCTAGTTGCACCAATTCTTAAAGACAAACAGTTACTGGGTTTATTGATTGCTCATCATTGCTCGGAGCCGCGTAATTGGCAAGAATCAGAAATTAATTTATTTACGCAATTAGCAGCGCAGATTGGTTTTGCTTTAGATCAAGCAAATTTATTAGCACAAGTTGAAAAGTCGCGGATTTCTGCCGAAGCCATGTTTACTGAGCAACGAGAACAAAAAGAGTTATTAGAAAATCAATTAGTAGATTTGCTCAGTGAAGTAGAAGGAGCCACTAAAGGAGATTTAACCGTAAGGGCAGAAGTTGGTAGCGGAGAAATTGGTACAGTAGCCGATTTCTTTAATGCGATCGTCGAAAGTTTGCGGGAAATTGTCACTTCAGTAAAACAAGCTACAGATAAAGTAAATATTTCTATTAGTGAAAACGAAGGGGCAATTCGTCAACTAGCGGAGGAATCAATTAAACAAAATACCGAAATTGTTAGCACCCTTGATTCAGTGGAGCAGATGACTGTATCTATTCAATCTGTAGCAGATAGCGCCGGACTTGCGGCTCAAGTAGCCCGCCAGGCTTCTAGCAGCGCTCAAGCTGGCGAAACGGCAATGGAACGCACGGTATTTAGCATTATGAATTTGCGCGATACGATCGCCCAAACTGCCAAAAAAGTCAAAAACTTAGGTGAAGCATCGCAGCAGATTTCTAAAGTTACAACTTTAATTAACCAAATTGCCTTGCAAACCAACGTACTCGCTATTAATGCCAGTATTGAAGCCTCGCGTGCGGGAGAAGAAGGTAGAGGTTTTGCCGTAGTTGCCGAAGAAGTAGGAGAACTGGCAACGAAAGCCGCCGCCGCAACTAAAGAAATTGAGCAAGTGTTAGAAAATATCCAACAGCAAACTAGCGAAGTAGTTAGAGCTATGCAACTAGGTAGTAGCCAAGTAAATGAAGGCACTCATCTAGTAGAAGATACCAAACAAAGTTTGGCAGAAATTTTACAAGTATCGCGCAAAATTGATGAATTAGTCCAAGTAATTTCTCGCTCTACAGTGTCGCAAGCAAAAACCGCTCAAGCTGTAACTCAGTTGATGAAAGGGCTGGCTATTAATTCAGAAGAAACAGCTTCTTCTTCTCGTCAAGTATCAAAGTCGCTAAAGCGAACTGTTGAAGTGGCGCAGCAGTTGCAAACATCGGTGGGTAGGTTTAAAGTCCGTAAAGATTAATGGCTGCTAGTAAAAATTCTTAGCGTGAGATTCCCTTAGCTCTCCTTTTTCAAGGAGGGAAAATATTTTGGCGTTGCTGAAAGTGTGATGATTTTCAATGGTTGGTTTACGAAAAAGATAGAGTTTCTGGTTTCACCTTCTTTATCCCATTACCAATTGGGCAACGCCAATATTTCTAAGTGTCTTTTTAAGGGGGATAACAATTATTGTCTATTAATTTAAAAGACGTTTAAAACAGGACAAAAAAATCGTGGCTAATCAAACTTTGGGGCTTGGAGAACAGCTTTATAACTATTTACTTTCTATTTCTCTGCGCGAAGCCGATATATTAGCTCAACTGCGGCAAGCCACCGCCGCCCAGCAACCAATGGCTCAAATGCAGATTGCACCAGAGCAAGGGCAGTTTATGGCGTTGCTAATTCAACTAATTGGCGCTAAAAAAACGTTAGATATAGGAGTGTTTACGGGCTATAGTGCGCTTGTGGTGGCTTTGGCATTGCCCCAAGATGGCAAAGTAGTAGCTTGCGAAGTTAACCAAGAGTATGCAGAGTTTGCTCGTCATTGGTGGCATGAAGCCGGGATTATAGATAAAGTTGAACTTCATTTAGCTCCCGCCCAAGATACGCTCGCGTTGTTGATAAATAGGGGAGAAGCTAGTAGTTTTGATTTTGCTTTTATTGATGCTGATAAAAGTAACTACGATACTTATTACGAACAAGCTTTGCAATTAGTGCGTCCGGGGGGGTTAATTGCGGTGGATAATGTTCTATGGTCTGGTCAAGTAGCGGACGCTAGTATTCAAGATCGTCGCACTAATAAAATTCGTGCCTTTAATCAAAAGCTGCATGAAGATAAACGCATAAATTTAAGCTTAGTACCGATCGCCGATGGTTTGACTTTGGCTAGGAAACTTCCTTAGTGGTGCAGTGAGGACAGGTAAGAAATTGCGCGACGGGATTGCCACAACTGCGGCACAATTGATAAGTTCCCGGCTGTAAGCCATGCTTCAATGCTACTCGTTCGTCAAACACAAAACATTCTCCTTGCCACAAACTTTCATCTGCGGGGACTTCTGCTAAATATTTAAGAATGCCGCCTTTGAGATGATAAACTTCCTCGAAACCTTGAGATAAGAGTAATGATGAGGCTTTTTCGCAGCGAATACCACCCGTACAAAATAATGCTACTTTTTTATGTTTGGTAGGGTCGAGGTTTTGCTCGACATAGTCGGGAAATTGATTGAAGGAGCTAGTGTTGGGGTTTTGCGCTCCTTTAAAAGTACCAATATCTACTTCGTAATCGTTGCGAGTATCAATAACTGTTACTTCTGGATCGTTAATTAGTGCATTCCATTCAGCAGGACTTACATAAGTACCAACTTGCTGATTTGGATCGATTTCTGGCAATCCCAAAGTTACAATTTCTCGTTTTAGGCGCACTTTCATCCGCTCAAAAGGTGGAGTCTCAGCAGAGGATAATTTATATTCCAAGTCAGCTAAACGCAAATCCGAACGCAAAAAAGAGATAACCGTATCAATACTTTTTTGGGAAACACTAGCAATTGTGCCGTTGATTCCCTCTGCTGCTAAAAGAATTGAGCCTTTAACCTCTTGGTTTTGACAACATGATAGTAGGGGTTGTTGCTTGGCGGCAAAGTCTGGTAAATTTACGAATTTATAAAAAGAGGCAACAATGTAAGTCATTTCTGGGCGCAAATTGAGATATTTTCTAGCAGAGGAGCGATCGCACTCTTGATTAAAAGATCGCTATCAACTATAATACAATCTGCCACAGGGGGGTTTAGCTCAGTTGGTAGAGCGCCTGCTTTGCAAGCAGGATGTCAGCGGTTCGAGTCCGCTAACCTCCATTATTTAGTTGTTATTTTGCTCGGACAATTCTTTACACTTGGCTTCGGCGACCCCGTAGGCGGCTAGGTATTCTTTGCCACCGAGCATAATTTCGCCGTAGTATTCGTAGGGTGCGTTGCCATAAATAGGCAAAGGGTCATCTTCAGGATAATCTTCTTTTGATTCGTCAACGATCGCTTTAAGTTGCTTTACTTTTAAGGTTTGCGCCGGAAAATAGTAGAGATTTTCAGCGTCTTGTTTTAAAAAAGCTATAGAAGGATCGATTATTTGGTCTTCAAGCTCGATCCAGCCATATTCTATAACTGAATAAGGCTCAACGCCGATAACTAAAAAGCCTTGAACGTACAAATAACTATCATCGAGTATTGCGGCTTGATAGGCATTATTAAAATATTGGTTTGCTTTACTGCTAATGCGGGCGGCGATTTCTGTGGAAAGATCGATATTTAGAGATTTACTCATGCTCAAGCGGTGGTAATAACTAATTAGGAGCGCGATCGCTCAAGCGGAAATATTTTAACACTTGTTGCCTTTAACCTAACTTTCGCGCCTACGGGTAAAACTTGGTTTGTAGAAGTTCGGGCGTGTAATTCCTTTCCTGACGGCGTAAGCACGCAGTAGCGATACTCTCGTCCCAAAAAGCGCCGATTGTGAATAGTCGCCGCCGCTTCCAATTCGGTTGGTTCTATCAGCAAATCTTCCTCGCGAATCATTAAGTCTACTTGCTCTTGTTCGTTGTCAGCCGCAGCAAAATAGCCCACCTCCGTAGCCCATAGTTGCCCTTGACGTTCGGCAAAGATAAAGTTTGCTCCGGTGACAAATTCAGCTACAAACCGAGAAGCAGGCTGCGTATAGATTTCTTGGGGCGTACCTATTTGTTCTAGCTTACCTTTGCTCATGACTGCGACTAAATCGGCGATCGCTAATGCTTCTTCTCGATCGTGAGTTACAAACACTGCCGAGGTTCCTGTAGCTTTGAGAATATCTCTAATTTCTTCTCGCAAGCGCAGCCTTACCTGCATATCTAAATTACTCAAAGGCTCATCTAGCAGCACTAATTGCGGCTGAGGCGCTAAAGCACGGGCTAAAGCTACTCTTTGCTGCTGTCCTCCCGATAGTTGGTAAGGATAGCGTTGTTCTAATCCGGTTAACCCAACTAATTCAATTAAGCGCTTTGCGGCATTTTTTTCTTGCTTTTTCAACCCAAAAGCTATATTTTCCGCCACTGTTAAATGGGGAAACAAAGCATAATCTTGAAAAACCATCCCTAAACGGCGTTGTTCTGGCGGAATCCAACAGTTAACGCTGGCAACTTTGCGCCCAGCAATTTCAATACTTCCGGTTTGCGGTTGTTCAAAGCCAGCAATTAACCTTAATAATGTAGTTTTGCCACAACCAGAAGAACCAAGCAAAGCTAAAATTCCTTGGGGTAAGTTCAAACTTACTTCCGCAACGGCTTGAGTTGCGCCAAACCACTTACTGATACCATCAAGACTTAAAATTTTCTCCATAACTCTTTTGTATCTTATCTTTGGCTCGTTTTCTGCTCGTGCAACAATACAGGCAAAGTTGAACCCATAGAAACAATTAGCATTGCCAAAGAACCCACCGCCGCATCGCTAAAGGCAACATTTTCTGTAGCTTTCCAAATTTCTGTTGCTAGAGTATCAAAGCCAATCGGGGCTAAGAGCAAAGTTGCGGGTAATTCTTTAATTGCGGTCAAAAATACCAAAACCGCACCGTTCAATACTCCCGGACGCACTAAGGGGAAAGTAATTTCTTTTAATGTCTGCCAAGGAGTGCGCCCCAAAAGCCGCGCCGATTCTTCTAACTGCGGATGCAACTGCAATAGGGAACTTCTTATTGTGCCTACCGACTGGGGTAAAAATAGTACCAAATAAGCAAATACTAGCATTGGCAAAGTTTGGTACAACCAAGGCAAATATTGAGAACCTAGAAATACTAAGGATATTGCTACAACAATTCCCGGCAAACCAAAACCAATATAACTACAACGCTCTATAGCTGTAGTTATGCGACTAGGAAACCTTACTGCTAAGATTGTGACGGGTAAAGCGCAAATAGTTGCAAGTACTGCCGTTAAGCTAGAGGCTGCAATAGAATTAAGGGCTGGCTGGGCGATCGCACGTAAAGAAGCTGTACCATAAGCTCCATCGCCACTTGTCCATCCTCGCCACCACCAAAACACTGTCACGCCAACGGGTAAAACTAAACTTAGGCTGACAACGATCGCGCAAAATAATAAAGCAATTACTTTACTAGCACCAAGTTTTACAATTACTGGGGGACGAACGATCGCACTATTGCGGGTGTAATAAGCGCCGCGCGATCGCACTTTATACTCTAGCCACAAAATCCCTAGCACCAAAGCCACTAATAATAAAGCCAGCGCCGCCGCTTGGTTGCGATTGAAACTTGACTTGTATTGCAAAAAAATAACCCGCGTAAACACATCAAACCGCATTAACGAAGGCGTACCAAAATCTCTTAACGCATACAAAGCTACTAACAACCCGCCAGCTACTAAAGATGGGCGCAATTGTGGTAACAAAACTCGAAAAAATGTATTGATTTGGTTTAAGCCCAAACTCCTCGACGCTTCTACTGTCGCCGGATCGATTAACATTAATCCCCCCCGGACACTTAAAAGCAAGTAAGGATAAGTAAACAGCGTCAGTGCTAAAACCGTCCCAAACCAGCCGTAAATCTCTGGTAATTGAGTTACGCCCAATGGTTCTAACCCTAGCTGCAATAAGCTACCAGTAGGACCAAAAGCCGCAATCAAGGCAAAACTCCCTACATAGCTAGGTACGGCTAAGGGTAAAGTAGTGGCAACTAGCCAAAACTTTCGCCAAGGTAAATCGGTTTGCAAGGTCAAAAAGGCTAGAGGGACGGCAATTAAAGCACTACATAAAGTTACTAAAGCCGCCATCCCCGCACTATTGAGCAATACTGTTAAAGTGCGCGGACGAGATACTAAATCAATGAGTTTTTCTGTACCTACACCCGCCGTCCTAATTACAAGATAAGTCAAAGGCAGTACGATCACGATCGCCGTAATTGATGCGATCGCGACTAAAAATAACGGTGGCTTTGAAGCTTTTAACCTCAAAGTACCCCTGCTTCTTGAAGTAAAGCTATAGTCCCTTGCAAGTCCGATAAGTTGCTCAAATCGATTTTGGGTGGCTTAAGTTGACTGAGGGGAATTTGTTTTTGCGATGCTTGAATCCCTTTTACTAACGGATACTCGTTAGTTTCTTGAGCAAAATAAGTCTGGGCTTTGGGAGTTAGCATATAAGCCAAAAACTTGTCTGCGTCGCTTTTTTGATCGGTGCTATTTAATACCGCCAAACCTGCCACATTTACCATTGCGCCAGCATCTCGGCGGGTGTAGTGATGAGCTACAGGGAAATTAGCGTTATCTTTGGTAAACCTATATAAGTAATAATTGTTCACCAATCCTAAAGAAATTTCGCCTCTGCCTACGGCTTCCACGATCGCGGCATTTTTGGCATAATCTTTTGTACCGTTGGCTTTCATTGCCTTTACCCATGCCAAAGTTTTTTGATCTCCTTCTAGCAAGCGCATAGCGGTAATAAAGGACTGAAAAGAACCATTAGACGGGGCCCAACCTACTTTATTGCGCCATTTGGGATTAGTTAATTGTGCTACAGAAGTTGGTAATTCGCTGGCTTTAACTTGCTTAGTATTGTAGTCAATTACTCGCGCTCGTCCTGAAATGCCGATCCATTGTCCTGCCGAGGAGCGAAACTGTGGCTCTACTTTTGCTAGTAAGTTATTAGCAATAGGTAAAGTGCGTTTTTCTTTGGCTAAAGCACCTAAAGCGCCAGCGTCTTGAGCAAAAAACATATCGGCGCGGCTGTTTCTGCCTTCTTCTAGTAATGCGATCGCAAGTTCTGCTGTATCGCCGTATCGTACCTCAATATCTATCCCCAAATCTTTCTCAGCTTTGGCAATTAAGGGCCCAATTAGTTTTTCGTCTCTACCAGAGTAAATAGTTAGCGTTCTTTGTTGTGCTGCCTCGCTACTAAAGGCTATTCCTCCACCTACAACTACCGCCGCCGCTACGATAGCAGAAATTTTCCCAAGCTTACTTGCCACCAACTTCATCCTCATGTTTGTAAATAACCGTCTTTTTAAGCGGAAGTGTCGGCAAGAAATCCTCGCCGTTAACTTTCCCAGACGTTAGCTTTTCCTTTAAAAAAAATACCACTAATTAGACTTATTTAAGAAGCTTTTGCAAATCATTTTAGTTAGAAGCAAAGCCTAGATATTATAAAATGCCTATATTGCAATGTTTATAAGTATTTTTTAGCCCATAATTATTGCAAATAATTATGACTAAGCTTTACAATTAGGCTGTTGCTGTTAAGAAACTTAGTTGAAAGCGAGTTAAAAACTTGGTGTAATACAAGTGGGGAATAATCAATTCATGAAGCACACCAAAAACTCACCGCCATCATTAAGCAAGATGTGGAAACCAATGTGGTTAGCCTCGTTAGGATTGCATGGGCTGCTGCTAGTAATCCCAATTCCGGCGGCGGAAACACATCAACCAACAAAAAAGCCTCAAGAGTTAGTTAGCAAGGTTTCGGTAACGCTTTCACCTGCACCAAAAATCAAAACATCTCCAACACCTGCAACTACTAATCGCCCCAAACCTCCACAACAAAGAGTGTTAGCGACAAAACAAGTAGCACCTACTATTGCTAAAAAGCCTCCTAGCCCCGTTGCACCGTCTGCTCAGAAACAGATAATAAAGCCTGTAACACCTGCGATCGCATCTCCTCAAAGGCAGATAGCAAAACCTGTAACACCTGTTGTTATTGATTCTTTGCCTGAAATTGAGCTAGATACAAAAAATCAAGAATTACTCCCACCGCCTCAAGTTATTCCTTCGGTAGCACCTAGCCCTGCAACCATCGCCACCAAGGCAATTAATGGCGTACCCGTCGATCCTAATTGGCAAGTTGTAGAACAACCTAATGAAGTAATGGCGGAAGCAGAAATGTTTACCCAGCCTGGCGGAAAATTGCACCCCGATATTGTGGGTAAAGTTGCTCAAATTCCTGACAAAAATCCCGATACAGTGTTTGATGAGTTTTTTCGTTCGCAGTTAGAAAGCGCAGATTTTACAGTTGAGCCTAGCGGTACTTATGCTGCGGGTGGCGGACTTTATAAACTAACTCCCAAAAATAGTTCTAATCCGCTTTATTTAGCCTTAGCTCCAGATAAACAAGGTACGGGTACAGTTGTAACGATTTGGAATAAATACCCTAGCCCCATTGAATAAACAGAAAGCTGAATTTTAAATTAGCATTGAATTATTCAATGTAAAAATGTTTGATGGGAACTCGATATTTAGGAACAACTGAAGAAGTTACAGCTTTAGATGCTTATATTAAACTCGTTAGAGCTACAGAATCAGTAACTCATCGCCTCCAGCCCCATTTAGAAACTTATAAGTTAACGGTGACTCAGTTTGGCGTACTAGAAGCATTGTTTCACTTAGGCGCAATGCACCAACGAGACTTAGCCGAGAAACTGCTAAAAAGTGGCGGAAATATTACTTTAGTGATTGATAACTTAGAAAAGCGGCAATTGGTAAAGCGCGATCGCGAAACAGGCGATCGCCGATGTATATCTGTATCCCTTACCCCCACGGGCAAACAGCTAATTAGCGATATATTCCCGGCTCATGCAAAGGCGATCGCCCAACAAATGAGTATTTTGAGCTTAGACGAACAAGTAGAGCTAGGGCGCTTGTGTAAGAAGCTGGGCAAACAAGAATAAATTTTTGGCGTTGCTGAATAGGTAATTGGTGATGGGTGATTGGTAATTGGATAAAGAAGGTGAAAGTAGAAATTCTGTCTTTTTTGTCAACCACCCCTTGAAAATCACCACCCTTTCAGTAACGCTACTTTTTACCCCCAAAATGAAGCGTTGGCAAACCAGAGGTGTCAGTTTGAAGGCTAAATAAATCGCCAGAATAAAAGCTGTCTTGAATTTCTGCTTCACTCAAACCTACAGAAGCGGTTGTAATATAGAGCGTTTCTAGATTTTCATCGCCAAATGTGCAAGAAGTTGGACGCTGTACAGGCATTTTTACTCGCATCATCTCTTTACCTGTGGGGTCAAACCGGATAACACACCAGCCGTCCCACATAGCAGACCAAATACAACCATCTTTATCTATAGTCAAACCATCGGGAAAGAAAGATTCAGCTTTTAAATCTATAAATACGCGACGATCGCTAATACTGCCGCTATCGGAGTCATAATTGTAAGCATAGATAGTTTTTAATGGCGAATCTGTCAGATAAAAAGTTTTATTGTCTGGACTCCAGCCCAAGCCATTAGATACTGTTAGTCCGGTTTCCATTACCTGTACATTGCGATCGTAACGGTAAAGTTTGCCCTGGGGTTCGCCCTTACTACTCATAGATCCAAACCAAAAACGCCCAGCGCGATCGCATTTACCATCGTTAAAACGAATGTCAGGATTATCTTCTATATCCATAATCGGCGTAACTTCACCATTGCTAGTATCCAAAAAAGCGATCCGATGACGTTGACCGATAATTAGGCGATTATTTCCGGCGGGTGCAATACAACAAACAACTTCACCCACATCAAAAAAGTTAGTTGCCCCTGTCGCTGGATTAAACTGATGGACGCGATGGTTGTAAATATCCGCCCAGTAAAGCAATTGCTCGTCAGGATGCCAAAAGGGGATTTCTCCTAAACGCGCTCTAGCTTCGAGAACATTTTTTGGCGAGTTGATTGTATTCATGACTTTTGAGCGATTAAACAACGAATCAATCGTATTTGTTTTATGCCAACTTACCGACAGCATTTGGTAGTATTTACTAATACTTTTTGACAACTTGTATTACTATTATTAAGTCAATATTAAATAATTTAATGTCAAACTAAATATAGCAGACATCATAACGATCGCCTTACGACCAGGCAATTAAAACGGTCATGGAGGGCGTAGCTGGCTAGGCATTTACCATACATTTTCTTTTGCCAATTAAATAGTACGATTAGAAGAAAAGCTAGATAAACTAAGGTCGATTGCGGCAAAAGATGGACGAGATGGTGCGGTGAAAATTCATCAAGATTTAGATTTGTACAGTTTAGTTTTAAAGAAAGGCGATCGCCTTCAGCCTTGGTTTCTTCACTAATAAAGCTCCAAGGCTGTTGATCTCGTTATCTCAAGATGTGTTGGGCAGCAATGGCTAAAAACAATTTCGGTGCTTAGAGATGGTGATTTTGAATTGCGTTGAATGTACCGCCAAATAAGCGATCGCGGATCGTATCGCTACCAAGAAAATCATGAGGAAAACCTAACTCAATTTGGCTAACTTCATTTAGGCGTTGTAGATGCTCTGGCGCAAGCGTAACATCTAGGCAAGCGAGATTATCTTCAAATTGCGACAACTTCCGCGCTCCAATAATTGGGATAGTCACACCACTTTGAGCTAATAGCCAAGCTAAAGCAACTTGGGAAGGCGAATGTCCAATATCCGAGGCAACTTGACTAACAACTTCAGAAATAGCTAAATTCTTGTCAGAAATTTGTTCTAATCGCCTTTGCTCCTCGCTATTACCTTGAGACTTGTTATATTTGCCTGTAAGTACGCCACCACCTAAAGGACTCCAAGGCGTAACCGCTAAGTCAAATGCTTTTGCCATCGGTAATAAGTCTCGTTCTGGCGTTCTTTGCACCAAACTGTACTCTACTTGCAACGCGACAAAAGGTGTCCAGCCGTAACACTGTGCTAAGGTATTTGCTTGCGCCACAATCCAAGCAGGTGTATCAGAAATGCCGATGTATAGTACCTTGCCAGCGCGTACCAGATCGTCAAGACTTCGCATTACTTCTTCAATCGGTGTCATGAAGTCCCAAGCATGAAGCCAAAATAAATCGATATAGTCAGTATTAAGGCGTTTTAGACTTCCTTCTAGCGATCGCATCATATTTTTGCGATGATTGCCGCTACCGTTGGGATTACCTGTTTTGTCGTTCATTGCTAAAGGAAACGAGTATTTAGTAGCAAGTACGAAACGTTCGCGATCTGAAGCAATAAAATCGCCAACAATTTTTTCGCTAGAGCCATCAGTGTAGCCATTAGCAGTATCGATAAAATTTCCACCTGCTGCCACAAAAGCATCGAATATTTGACGGCTTTCGTCTTTAGAAGCTCCCCAACCCCAATCTTCACCAAAAGTCATTGTGCCTAAACAGAGTTCAGAAACTCTTAAACCGCTTTTACCTAAAAGTTTGTAGTGCATGATAATTTTCTCTAAAATAGATTGATGATTTAAGCTAAACCTTCAGCTAGTGCTGTTGCACCACCGAATGCTTCGGTTAGGGCGATCGCCCTAGTTGTAATATTCTCGAAACAAAACAATACGCCCATTTTGCAAGTGAAACAAACCGCAGTAGTGATTCCTGTTGCCAACACATTAATCAAAGCGTCCATGTTTTTCTCTGCAAGTAAGTAGAGAAAATCACGAATAGTTTGTTCTGAAATCCACCGTTAGCATCTGCTTTCCCGCTTGCTGGCGCTGGTGGTTTTTGAGTATTGGCGATCGCACTTTGACCAACTGTAGCGGCAGCTAATTCTACAACTCCAGCACCGATTGCTTTCTGGCGAGAAATGGAAAAAATTTTATTGCTCATGGTTAGTGATTTTTAGATGAAAAAAGTGAAAATGCGATTAATCTTCCAAAAAAAGTAATTTTTTCCGTTGGTTCTGTTTTTGATCTAAGCTTTTGGATAGGTACAAGATAAGTTTTTGAGGATAACCATTGTTTTTCTAGCAATAGATTTTGCCTTTTTTATAGCTTAGATACAGCAAGAGGCTGATTCCTAGCGATTTCTTGCCTAGAAGTATCAAAATCTTGCGAACCCTTAAAAACTATCTCGATAATTTTTGGGTGTTGTACCAAAAGCTTTACGAAACTGAGCAATAAAATGGCTTTGATTTGCAAACCCAAGTCCGTAAGCAATTTGGGCGATAGACATTTTTGTGACTTTTAGCAGTATTTTTGCCCTTTCCATTCGTCTTAAAATTAGGTAGCGATGAGGTGAAGTACCTGTAGCAGTTTTAAAAGCACGGGCAAAATGAAACTGGCTCATATGTACAACCGCAGCCATATCAGCAATACTTAAGTCTTCGTGAAGTTGGTCTTCAATCAAATCTTTTACTTTATTTAGCTTAAAAGCATCCAATGCTCCATTTACTAGCACGGGCTTTGCTACGGTAAAGTTGTAGTTTCGCAGCAGATGAACGGCTAATAAGTTCCTCAATGATTCAACGTATAGTTTCCCTGCTACACTACCGTTGAGAAGCTCTAATTTGAACATTTGGGCAATGTACAGAATGGTAGAGTCTAGAAAAATAACGCGGTGTTGTAGTTCAACAGGTGCAGAGAGACTGCTTTCTAAGGCTACTTGTGCTAAAAACTTTTGGTCTAGCAAAATATTGACATATTCACTTTCTCGTTCTCTTTTATGCCAGACAAAGTTACGATCGCCGTAAATAAATACACTTCCTGGGGGCAAAGGTGTTGACTGGCTTTGATTGCCATCAACTGACCAAGTTACGCGCTCGTGCGGTAGAAAAGCAACACTGATAGCCTGAGATGGCATGGCAAAATCAAATTCACCGACTTCATCTAAACAACAATACTCAACACTAATATTGTCCCAACAGGCTTTGAGGCTGAAGGAAGGCTGCTGAAGAACTTGCAATTCCATAGTGCGATCGCTTTCAATCATATTCCTAGCATATGTTACCCCTACGTTTGTGAGGAGATAACGGAAAAGTGATAAGTACAATCGTCTTTCAATCTTCACCCATGTCTCGAATTATCAGCTAGGAAGAATGCGATCGCATTCTTCCTAAACTTTTAATCACCCTTAAACACAGATTTTACTGTTGATGTGATGGTGTCTCGCGCATCTTTAAGGGCTTGAGCGATGGGTTTGTGTTCTTGCAAAAATACCCGCGCGCAATTGCGCCCAGGTAATCCCGAAATTGAGCCGCCGGGGTGAGTTCCCGCACCTGTAAGAAATAAGCCATCAATGGGGGTTTTGTAATTGGCTATTTCTGGCAAAGGACGGAAACAAAGCATTTGGTCTAAAGTCATGTCTATGTGATAGTAGTTGCCTTTATAAGAACCTAACCGTTCTCCAAGTTCGGCAGGACTTTCGACATGACGGGCAATAATAGAGTTATTAATGTTAGGCGAATACTGAGCTAGTTTGTCGATTACACGGTCGGCTACTGTATTTTTTAGTTCGTCAGTCCAACCCGTACCTTTTAAGCCCGTACCTTCAGCGCCAGCAATTTGATAAGGTGCGAAAAATTCAATCCATAATGTATGCTTACCTTCTGGAGCCATTGAAGGATCGAGGGCGGTAGGCATAACTAAATACATTGATGGATCTTCATCGGGAATTAAGCCAATCGTACAGTCGGTATGAGCCTTTTCTACATGATTAACTGAATCGGCAATTAACACCGAACCCATTAAGTATTCATCTCGATGATCGTGGTGTTCAAACTTTAATGGTTCAGATAAAGCACAGTCAATTTTGAGAATAGTTTCATTATTATTGACGATTCGACGATCTAGGCGATCGCGCAAATTTGCGTCGGCGCTATCAATATCCTTTTCGTCTACAAGCTGCAAAAATAGCCGTTTAGCATCAATGTTTGAGATTACACCTTTATTTGCTCGATATTCTTTACCGCCAGCTACTCTTACACCTACAGCTTTGCCATCATCCACTATTACTTGTTCGACATCTTGCTCTGTTAAAATTACGCCACCAATGCTTGTAACTAACTTAACTAAAGCATCCACCAAACCACCAGAACCGCCGCGAGGTCTTGCCATACCTGGATTGTGGCGCAATACCATCATCATCGCCCCAAAAGCCATTGCTTTTTGCGAGGGTGGCGAACTAAGTTCCGCAGACATCCGCGCTAGAGGTGCTTTGACAAACTCACAGTCAAAATACTCGTTAATGTTGTCAAGGGGACTGCTTAAAACTGTCCGCAATAGATCCAACGTTGTATCAACACCGCCGATAACTGAAAACAAGTCTTGGAGTTTTTTAAAGTCGTAGTTGCCAGCAATATCAACTAATGATTTGGGTGGGGAATTGAAAAAAGCATCGATAGAGTTGACAAAGCGCTGCCAGTATTCGACATATTTAGCATATTGCTCGGCATCGCGATCGCTAAATCGGGCAATTTCTTTACAAGTTTTTTCTACAGAACGATGGGCTAAAAAATACTTGCCATCGGGATGAGGACAAAATACTACTGGATCGCAGTATAAATATTCTAATCCGTACTTTCTTAGTTCCAGTTCTTCTACTACTTGACCTAAATGGATAAATATGTGGTTAATTGCACAAGGGTTAAATTTGAACCCCGGTGCTTCTTGAGGCATGGTTTCTTCTGTTGTCGAACCACCGCCGGGAATTGAACGTTTTTCGAGTAATAACACGCTATAGCCAGCTTTAAGGAGGTAAGCGGCACAAACTAGCCCATTATGTCCAGCGCCAATAATGACGACATCATACGCTTGCATGGATAAGATTTATGTAAAGGTATCTATTAAATATTAAGAAGTGCTTAATAAAGATAACTCATTCGCCAGTTACATAAATAGGCATTGTTGAATTGGTAATAAACTATCGGTGCAAAAGCAGATTAGTTGAGTTTTATTGTCCCTTAAATACCGAGCCAACGGTTGATTTGATTGAATCTCGCGCATCTCTAAATCTTTGAGCAATTGGTTGTTGTTCGTGTAAGAAGATTCTCGCACAGTTGCGTCCTGGCATTCCTGAAATCGAACCGCCGGGATGCGTCCCCGCACCAGTCAGAAATAATCCCTCAATTGGTGTTTTGTAATTAGCTATTTCCGGTAAAGGACGGAAAAATATCATTTGATCTAGGGTCATATCAATATGATAATAGTTGCCTTTGTAAGCGCCTAATCGTTCGCCAAGTTCGGCGGGACTCTCGACTCGACGGGCAATAATTGCATCTTTGACATTGGGTGAATAGTCGGCTAACTTATCAATTACTCGGTCGGCTACTTGGTTTTTTAGTTCGTCAGTCCAACCCGTACCCTTTAAACCCGTACCTTCAGCGCCAGCAATTTGATAAGGTGCAAAAAACTCGATCCACGCTGTATGCTTGCCTTGGGGAGCCATTGAAGGGTCAAGCATGGTAGGAACTACTAAATACATAGAAGGGTCAGCATCGGGAATTTCGCCCAAAGTACACTTACTATGTGCTTGTTCGACGTGGGTAACAGAATCGGCTATTAGTATTGAACCAATAAGATAACTGTCGTCGTGGTTGTGATGTTCAAAGTTGAGAGGTTTGTCTAAAGCTAAGTCAATTTTGAGGATAGTTTCATTATTGTTGACGATGCGGCGATCTAATCTTTCCCGTAAATTTGGATCGGCGCTATGCACGTCACTCGCATCTATCAGTTGCAAAAATACTCTTTTGGCATCAATGTTTGAAATTACCCCTTTATTGGCGCGGTATTCGACTCCTCCAGCTACGCGTACGCCTACCGCTTTACCATTATCAATTAAAACTTTTTCTACTTGCTGGTCGGTAAGAACCACGCCGCCTTTGGCTTTGACTAACTTTACTAAAGCTTGTACTAACGCCCCTGTACCGCCGCGAGGTCTTGCCATTCCTGGGTTATGACGCATTGCCATCATGATTGCACCAACAGCATTAGTCTTTTGTGAAGGCGGCACGCCAAGTTCGGCGTACAATCTAGCCAAGGGTGCTTTGAGAAACTCGCTATCAAACCACTCATTGAGGGCATCTTCGCCGCTACCAAGCATAGTCCGAATAAAGTCTAGAGTTTTGGCCGGAGAACCAATGACAGCAAACAAATCTTTTAGCTTTTTGATATCGTAGTTGCCAGCAATATCAATAATAGATTTGGGCGGAGCGTTAAACATAGGAATCATCGCCCCTAGCGCCCGTTGCCAAAATTCTGTATATTCGCGGTATTTTACAGCGTCGCGATCGCTATATCTAGCAATTTCCGCACAAGTTTGTTCTAAAGACTTATGCCCCAAAAAGTATTTACCGTCAGGATGGGGACAAAAAACTACCGGATCGCATTCTAAATACTCTAAGCCGTACTTTTCTAGTTCTAATTCTTGAACTACTGGGCCTAAATGAATAAATTCGTGATCGATCGCGCAAAGGTTAAACTTAAATCCTGGAGCTTCTTTAGGGAGCGCTTCTTCGGTAGTTGCCGCACCACCTGGAACCGAACGTTTTTCTAACAGTAGAACGCTATAACCAGCTTTGAGTAAATAAGCAGCACAGACTAAACCATTGTGTCCTGCTCCAATAATCACCACATCATAAGATTGCATAACGCCTCGGCTCCAGATCCGTATATACCGATTTTAGAAATAAGTTACCCAAGATACAATCAATCGTCCGTTGTAGATGCGATTACCCAAGGGGTAGCGTCAGCGGGCGATCGCTCTTGATAGTTTCAGCGACTCCAAGTAGGCAGATTCAACGTTGATTAAATTTACTAGAATTAGCACTATACATCCCATTGTCATAAACGGAGTTAAAAAAAATCCTGTTAGAGGCTTCGTGCCTATTTAGGTAGCCGCCGAGATAGATGCGAAAACCACACTGATGGTATCGTAAACAAATAATTTATTGCCTGAAATGCCAGCAACCATGTCACCTCAAACTATTTTGTCTCAACTTCGTTACGACGAGCGCGGTTTAATTCCGGCGATTGTTCAAGATTATTTAGATGGCACGGTTTTAATGTTGGCGTGGATGAACGTTGAATCGGTGCAAAAAACCCTAGATAGTGGTGAAACTTGGTTTTGGAGTCGTTCGCGCGGGGAGTTGTGGCATAAAGGCGCAACGAGCGGGCATATTCAAAAAGTCAAAACCATGCGCTACGATTGCGATCGCGATGCGTTACTTGTAGGCGTAGAACAAATTGGCGATATTGCGTGTCACACCGGGGAACGCAGCTGTTTTTACGGGGACACCGATGGGCAAAATGTCGCGCCGCCAGGAGATACATTATCAGAATTATTTAAAGTAATATGCGATCGCCGCGATCGTCCTACCGATAGCTCCTATACTTGCCAGCTATTTGCGGCTGGGGATAATAAAATTTTAAAGAAGCTCGGCGAGGAAACGGTGGAAGTGGTGATGGCTTGTAAAGATGATGATGTTGAGGCGATCGCATCCGAAGCTGCGGACTTGCTGTATCATACTCTTGTTGCTTTAGCCCACCATCAAGTAGATATTAAAGATGTTTATCGCCAGTTGCAAGCCCGTCGGCGCTAAAAAAAGTATTTAGAGGGCGCGTATTTATAGCTACGCTCCCCTAAACTTAGAACGTGAAAGTAGTAGTGCGGACTAAGCCTACTAATGTTATTTCGTTATTGCTATTAGATTCACGATTGAATAAAACAAATGCTCTTGGAGTCACGCTGATATTGTCGTTAACTCTAAAGCGATAATAACCTTCTAAATGCTAAGGAACGGCTCTTTCTTCTCCTGCTATCTCCGTCACTGCATCCCCACTAGCACTAGAGCGATACAACGGTTGTTTAAACAACAGACCCGCATTGTTTCCTTCGGCAAACAAATCTCTAAAATGCAAGCCTACCAAAGAAAGAATTAAGCGGCTTCAATATAAAACATTTTTACCGCCAGTTTTAATCTTGGCAAGATAACACTTGCTCTAAATAATACAACATTAAAATCAGCAAACTTACGCTCAAAGCCAACCATAGCCAAAAATTATCGGCAAATACTGGAGTTTGATCTAGCGCAAAGCCACCTAATGGCGGCCCGATAAAATAGCCCGCAGCCCAGCATAAAGAACTAATTGAAAAATACACTCCTAGTTGAGATTTGGGTGCTAATTCGGTAATTAAAGCAGAAGCAGAGGGAGTATAAGAAACGATCGCGATCGCAAATACACTTACGGCTAAAACTGCCCACCATAATTGATGATTAGTAGCAACTCCTGTCACCCAAACTAAAGTAAAACCAATGGCCCACATCAAAGCCGAAAAACTTAAGGCTTGGGGATGAGTAAAGCGTCTTAAGCCCCTAACGACAGGCAATTGAGTGAGTATAGAGATTGCCAAATTCCAGCCAAAAATTAGACTAATTGTTCCTTCAGTAAATTCTGCTCCCGACGCTCCTAAACTTACAAAGTTTTTGAGATAAAGCGGTAAGGTACTTTGCAACTGCGAAACATAGGTGGTAAAGATAATATTTACTAAAACGTAAATTAATAATCGGCGATCGCTTAATGCTATTTGCCAGCTAGATTTGGCTGAAGCCGAGTCATTTAGGGCAGGCTTATAGGTTTCTTTAATGACAAAATACACCACGCCAAAAAATATTACAAAAGAGATGGCATCAATAATAAATAGCGACCTGTAAGCCCCAGTCGTGCTAATTAATGCCCCACCTAAGACCACACCCATTCCTAAGCCAAGATTGTCTGCAAGGCGGGTCACAGCGTAAGCTTCATGACGTTGGGCGGGGGCGGTCAAATCGGCTACTACCGACTCGTTGGCAGGCCAATATAAGCCTTGTCCTAAACCCACTAACAAGTTACCAATAACTAAGATGAGAAAATTATTAGCACTTGCAAGGACTAAAGAAGCGATCGCGCTAATAGCTGCCGAAAGCAATAAAGTCTTACGCCGTCCCCAATACTGCGAATCGGAAAACGAACCGCCCAAAATTCGCCCCACAACTCCAGAAATCGACGCACTACCTAAGGCAAAACCCACCGCCGTTGCTGATAATCCTACTTGATTGACAAAAAATATCGGAGCATAAAATAAAGTGAAGCCCGTACCAACTTCAGATAGCAAACGCCCAATTGCCAGAATCCAAACTTGAGGGTCTAGCTGAGGCATCCCGGAAGGCAAGTTATTTTTTTTAGAAAAATTCATTCAATCTTTAGATATATGCGGAATGTACTGAGTAATTTTGATAACTAATAAGGGAATTATAAATACATAAATATTTCCTCAGATCGCGTATCTGTATTATCCAATGACTTCTGTAATTTTAAAGGTACTTATTTTAATTGCAATATTGTGGGGGTTATATTTTTTTTACGAGCGCAAAGCTAAAAGCAGTCATGGAAAGCGAGTTAATAGACAGCCTTCTAGAAATCTGCAAACAAAACTTTTACGGTTATTAAATGGCGATCGCCATACGGCAAATCGGCTCATCGCCTTAGCAAAGACTAGAAACCCGGATAAATCTGTAGATTGGTGGGTAGAGAAAGTAATTTTTGGCTTGGAACGCGATCGCACGTAGGTATTAGTTTTCGTGTAGCCAAGTAGTTACATCGGTAATCGCCGAAAAATCTAGTAAAGCTACAGCTAATTGTTCTAGGCGATCGCTTGGTAAACTACGAATTTGCTCTAAAGTTGTAGCCTCAATGCTGCCAAAGCGACGTTCTAGTTGACGTACAACTAAAGTTGATTCTCCTTCCTGTCTGCCTAATTGCTGTCCTTGTCTAACTCCTTCTTGGAGAATTTGTTGATAAATGACTGATTCCTTCATGATATCCTCTCTAAATAATTGATTAATTAAGTTTTGCTCGAATCTTAAACCCGCCAATATTTCTACACTTGCAGCCAAATTTTGTCTTTGTGGCGTTGATTCAATCCTAGCGACTTGCGTGGCTACTTGCTCTAATAAACTTCTAGGTATTTCTGCCCTAGCAAGGGCTGCTAGTGGGAGGAGAGCATTATCAGCCAGTAGTGGGGCTGGATCTTGTTCCCACAGACGAATTACTCGGTAGCGATGCCAAGTGTTGGCGGCGGTAAATTCGTTGATAAATACAGCTTCAGAAGTTGTGGATTTGAGAAAAATAATAACTTGCTCGATAGGACACCGATATTGCCGATATAGTCGCAACCAATAATCGAGCATTCGTAAGGGTAACGGTGGTTCTAGTACAGGTAGAGTTTGAAACTCTAAATGCAAGATTTGGTTAGAAGTTTGTAATAGTGTTACTGAATCAGCGCGGATTGGTTCTAGGCTTAATTCGGTTTTTAGTACCTCAACTTCTGTTGCTTGCGTTGGAAATAACCAACGGGCAAAATTTAGCGGATATTCTTCAGCTAGATATTTGCAGATATTGTCATAAGTCATGGCGAAGTCTATTCCTTTTGCTAACCTAATGAATTGTTAGCTATAACGAGTCGCCGTGAAATCATTTTTGTTTGTAACCGATTTAGATAATACCCTTGTGGGAGAAAGTCGCGCTTTAGCCGCACTCAATGATAAACTTGTACAGCATCGAGAAGAACACGGTACAAAAATAGTTTATGCTACTGGGCGATCGCCTCTACTATTTGCCGAACTCCAAAACGAACAGCAACTCATAGAACCAGATGCTTTAGTTGCCTCTGTTGGTACAGAAATTTATTTTAACGGTAGCGATACCGCCGATAAGGGATGGTGGGACAAACTAACCCCAGGATGGGATCGAGAGGCAATCATTGCTGCTACGGCTCATTTTGCCGACTTGGTAATGCAACCAGATTCCGAACAGCGTCCGTACAAAGTTAGTTTTTTGCTGACGGAAGACTCTGCGCGAGAAGTTTTACCACAGCTAAAAAAATCTTTACAACAGCAAGGCTTAGATACTAAGTTAATTTACAGCGCTGGTATAGACTTAGATATTTTGCCCCGTCATGGCGATAAAGGTTTAGCCGTGCAATATCTGCGCTCTTTATGGGATATAGAAGCAACGCAGACGGTTGTTTGTGGCGATTCTGGCAATGATATTTCGTTATTTTCTCAAACAGAAGAACGGGGCATTATTGTGGGTAATGCCAAGTCTGAACTATTGCAATGGCATAACGAAAACCCGGCGGACTATCATTATTTAGCGCAAGCTTTTTGTGCGGGTGGTATTCTAGAGGGCTTAAATCATTTTGGTTTTATTGAATGATTAGCTATCTTAAAGGCATTGTTGCAGGCATTTCTAAAACTACTACTAATCGCGTTACTTTGACTTTAGAAGTCAACAATTGCGGCTACGACTTGCTAATTCCCGCCCGGTTGGTGCAACAATTGCCTCCCCTTGGCGAAACTGTCCAGATTTTCACCCATTTGCAAATTAGAGAAGAACAACCTTTACTCTATGGATTTAGCACTTTAGCCGAACGAGATTTATTTCGGCAATTAATTAGCGTTACAGGTATTGGGGCTGCAAATGCGATTTCTCTCCTCGATACTTTACCTTTACCCGATTTAATTAGCGCGATCGTTACTAGCAATACGCAGCTATTAATTCAAACTCCTGGCGTGGGGGGAAAAACTGCCGAACGTATTTGTTTAGAATTGCGGAAAAAACTAGCAGATTGGACGGATATTCCGGGCTTGGTTGCCCCTACTGATGGCCCTAGCCCTGCCATTTTAGAAGACGTGCAGATGACCTTACTTGCTTTGGGTTATACGCCTAGCGAAGTTTCTAAAGCTTTGCAAGCGGTGAGTCAACAAGTGGGGTTGGCAAAAAATGCCAATGCGGAAGATTGGATTCGTCAAGCGATTTCTCATCTGAGCAGTTAATATTATTTTATTTTTAATAGCTTTGTAGGAGCGTTAAGTAAACTCTGTTTTAATTTTATTTAATGCTTCATTAAGGGCTTTAGCTTGTGTCCGACTAATAAAATATCCAACAATCAATTTTCCTTCACTATCTACTAAGAAAATACGAGCGATAGCTGGACTTTGAGAAATTTTAACTATAGTGCCATCTTTAAGGCTAAATATAGGATTAGATTTTAAAAAATCTCGGCTGTAAGCTTGGTTCATTCCAGGCACATTAAATAAAATAGCCATAACTTTTGCTGTATTTTCTGATGTGTAGTTAAATACTTTTGCCTCTTTTTTTGTTTGCCCTTCTATATATTCACTGACGATTTCTTCAGCTTGTTCTATAGCGTCGCCGAATAAATTTTCTATAATATTCCACATAATTATTTCCTCATTTAAGATTATTTACCGTCACCCACTACACTTATAAATCCCTGAAAGCTGTTAAAGCTAACACTTAGCAGCAAAATTTTAGGCTATAAATTCTCGCAGCAGTTTAAAGATAACTATGGGCTTAAACCCTTACAGATAATTTTTGAATCGACAAGATCGATTGTCTGCTACTTTTAGGCACGAGCGAAAAATGATGTCTAGCGATCACTCAGATGAGCAATTAAGCCCATTAAATGCCATTATTAGCCAAATTTTACTGTAATTAGCTTTTATAGCTGGCTAGGTAAGCTCAACAGTCGATAGCCTAAGTTATCTCCCTAGAACGATTCCTTAATATAGGTAAATTGAGAAAATAAGAGAATTGTGTTTTTATACCTGACTTACTTAAATGGCAACTCCCATAGAATTTAATTTATTTGCACCGTATATCAAGGGAGCCGCATTAGTTGGCGAATTTTCCGATTGGAAAGATGTACCAATGGAAAAAGGCGAAGATGGCTACTTTCGCACTTACGTAGAATTAGAAGACGGAGTTTATCAGTATAAATTTCGCGTTCAATCTAAATCGTGGTTTTTTGAACCCGATCAATGGGTAGAAGTTGTAGATCCTTACGCCGTCGATATTGATAATGCTAGTCAAAATGCGATCGCGCGGATTAAGGGTGGAGAAAAAATTGTCGATACGTATGTATGGAAACACGACGATAAACCCCTCCCCGCCGATAGCGAATTAGTAATATATGAGTTGCACGTAGGCGACTTTTCGGGGGGAGAAGACGATCCTTACGAGCGCGGAAAATATAAGCACGTAGTCGAAAAATTAGATTATCTGTGCGAATTGGGCGTAAATGCGATCGAAGTTATGCCTGTAAAAGAATACCCCGGCGATCATAGTTGGGGTTACAATCCTCGCCACTTCTTTGCTACCGAGTCAAGTTACGGTCCAACAGAAGGATTGAAGCAGTTGGTTGATGAATGTCATGGTAGAGGTATGCGGGTAATTATGGATGGTATTTACAACCACTCCGAAGCCGAAGCACCTTTAACTCAAATCGATCACGATTATTGGTATCATCACGCCCCCCGCGATCCTGATAATAACTGGGGCCCAGAATTTAACTACGAATTTTACGACGAAAAACTAGAAACTTATCCCGCCCGTAAGTTTATTGGCGATAACGTGCGTTTTTGGGTGGGCGAATATCATACTGACGGCATCCGCTTTGATGCAGCGCGGCAAATCGCTAATTACGACTTCATGCACTGGATTGTCAAAGAAGCTAAAGATACAGCGAACATGAAGCCGTTTTATACTGTTGCCGAACACATCCCCGAAACTCCGAGCATTACTAATGTAGACGGACCAATGGATGGCTGCTGGCACGATAGTTTTTATCACTGCATTTTAGAGCATATCTGCGGCGATGTTTTCGATTTAGAACGCCTTAAAGATGTAATTGATTGCAAACGTCAAGGGTTTTTAGGTGCTACGAATGTCGTCAATTACTTGACAAACCACGATCACAATCATGTCATGGTAGAATTAGGCGATCGCGAAATCTTTGACGAAGCAGCTTTTACTCGTGTCAAACTAGGCGCAGCAATTCTTATGACTGCTGTAGGTGTCCCGCTAATTTGGATGGGTGAAGAATTTGGCGAATACAAGCCCAAAACCCCAGATTCTGCCAAAATTGATTGGACTTTGTTAGGCAATGACTTAAATCGCGGTTTATTTGAATCCTACAAAGGTTTAATCAATCTGCGTAAAAGCAATCATGCACTATATACAGAAAATATTGAGTTTTTCCACGAAAACCCCGAAGCAAAAGTCTTAGCTTACACTCGTTGGAATGATGAAGGTTCTCGCGTGGTTGTAGTTGCCAACTTCTCGGATAACTTCTTAGGCGGCTATCAAGTTTCTGGATGTCCCGCCGGAAAATGGCACGAATGGACAAAGGACTACGATTTAGAATCTGGCGAAGATGGATTAATGGCCGACTTGGGTGAGTACGAAGCTAAAGTATTTGTTTGGCAGCAATAAAGACTTTTTATTATTCGCTTGCGGATATGTAAACCTAACTACTTGCAAAATAATTATCTATTAAGCAGCCCTTTCCATACCAGAAAGGGCTGCTTTTGTTTAAACTTCCTCAGCTTCCGGTGCTGTTTTACCAAACTTTCGACGGCGGCTAGTTATCAATTTTTCGTAACGGTTCATTAATGGTGTTGTACTAATACCGTGCAAAATTACTGAAAGCACAATAGTAATGTAGGTAATCCAGGCAACTTGTTCGCCCAAAGAATCTTTCAATCCATGTCCTAACGCATAGCACAAATAATACATAGAACCGACACCGCGCACTCCAAACCAGCCAAATAACAAGCGGGTAATGGGTTTGTAATGACCTCCTATTGTACTAATCCAAGCGCCAACCGGACGAATTACAAATAGCAACAACCCTCCCACTAATAACCCAACGCTCAAATATTGCCAAATTGCTTGGACGCGCAACAACGAACCTAAGATTAAAATTGTTGCCACTTCCATTAATTTCTCAATTCGTTCGGTAAATTCGAGTTGAGAATGACGTTTTTCTTCATCTTCATATTGTCTTTGGGCGGCTATCCCTGCGACAAAAACCGCCAAAAAGCCGTAGCCGTAGACAAATTCTGTTAGAGAATAAGTAAGTAAGATTGTACTAATGGCCACAAAATCTGCCATCAAACTGTCTATATGGGTATGTTTTTCGAGTTTTTGCTCTAAAAAAACAACCGCTTTAGCAACAATAATTCCCATTCCTATCCCAGCAACGATCGCCCAAATTAGGTCTACCGCCACCCATTCTTTAAACCAATCTTGCCAGTTATTACCTTTTTCTAGCCAATGAATCCCAAAATAAACAAACGGAAACGCTAAAGCATCGTTTAAGCCACCTTCAGAAGTTAAGCCAAAACGCAATTCATCTTTGTCATCGGTATCTGCTAGTTGAACTTCTGAAGCTAGTACGGGGTCGGTGGGTGCAAGAATTGCGCCTAATAATATAGCAACTCCCCACTCCATTTTTAAAACCCAATGACCGATCGCTGCGATCGCAAAAATTGAAATTGGCATCAAAAAGCCAATCAATCGCACCGTCGAACGCCAAGCCCAAAAGTTTAGCTGCCGATTCATCTTCAATCCGCAACTATACAAGGAGACAATTACCACAAATTCTGTCAATCGCTCTAAAAAGTTAGCATCCGGTCGCAACTGAACGATTTTGAACCCATAAGAGCCTAAAGCAATGCCGACAACTAAATAAATTAAAGCAAAAGAAACCGGTAATTTGGCAATCCATCCCGATCCTAAAGTCACAAAAAGTAGCAAAAAACCAATAACAAATAGATCGATAAGATATATTTCTAAATCTAAACCCATAGAAATCGCCAAACAAACAACAAGCTGCTTTCCGCAAGTCTACAGCGAAGTCTCTTGGCTCTAAATCCACCTAAGACAGATTAGAGAAAAACCAAAGTAATAATAAAGTTAAAAATTATTTTAATTAAGCAAGTTATGAAACTACCCAATGGTTCTAAAGCTTTGCCACTTATCCAGTTATTTCAATGAATTGCTAATCCTTTAACATTTATGGATACTTGCAGCCAGCATTACGGAGATTGCTTTACAGTCCGGTTGGCGAACTTCAAACCGATAGTGTTTTTGAGCAATCCCCAAGCAATAGAATAAATTTTCACGCTTCACCAAGGGCAATTTGATTCTGGTAGAGCAAATTCTGTTTTACAACCTTGGGTAGGAGACAAATCCTTACTATTACTAGATGGACGCAGCCACCAAAGGCAAAGAAAGTTACTAACACCGCCTTTTCATGGCGATCGCATGAAGTCTTACGGCGAGATGATTTGCAATATTACCACCTCCCCTTTGGCGGCAGCAATCGGTGCTGTATTGGCATGGCATTTGCCTTATACGAACCTATCCCACTAACTCAGAAATAAGAGCTATAATCAGCATAAAGCTGAAATAGAACAAAAAGAAGACAAAATGGCAGGTAGGTTTGAGGGGTTGAGCGATTTGGAATGGAAGTTGTTTGAAGAC
>JAHHGY010000003.1 GCA_019359635.1 Chroococcus sp. CMT-3BRIN-NPC107 | reverse complement strand
AGCATGGACGCAAAGCCAAAAGCATCTTTCGCTATGGCTTGGATCATCTACGTAATATCCTACTCAACCTCGACCAGAAAATGAGTGAGTTTATGCAAGTGCTACAGTTTTTGTCCTGTACTTAGAGTCTGGTTAATTACCCTCCTAGAGTTCCCATATTTTGATTAATAAACACAGTTCTTTAAACTAATAATATGAGTATTGCCAACCGTTTCACCAACTGGCTAGAGACTCGCGCTGTTAAACCGGCTTATAGTGGCTGGGTATTGACAGGGGTAGCAATATGTTTTTTTGGGGCGGCGGTTAATACTATGGCAGGATGGCTGTATGTCATTAGTGGCTTAAGTTTTGCCATTTTGGGGCTATCTATTATTTTACCAAAACGCGCCCTCAACGGGATTTTTATTCGCCGTCAGTCTATCCAGCCTGTAAGCGCTGGGGATGACTTAATTATTGAACTAGAAATAGTCAATCAAACACCTCAATCAAGAATTTTATTGCAAGTAACAGATGTTTTACCTTTTGTGCTTGCACAGCCTGCAAAGACAGCGATAGAAGAAATTGCGCCTCAAAGTAGCTACCGTTGGGTTCACGAACTCTCTACTACCCGCCGGGGGGTGTACCAATGGCAAAGCGTACAAATAAGAACTGCTGCACCTTTAGGCTTATTTTGGTATCGGCGCGATCGCACATCTCCCGCAAAAGCGATCGTTTATCCGATCGTGTTTGCCCTCACTAATTGTCCCTTAATCGATGAAATTGGGCTAGAAGACAAGCAACAGGTAAATAGTCAAAAGCGTTTTCAATCGTCCAATTCGGGCATTACCCGCAGTCTGCGCCCTTATCGGATGGGCGATCCCATTCGTCTAATTCACTGGCGTACCAGCGCCCGTTATGGCGAACTTCGAGTGCGAGAATTAGAAGTAATTACCGGGGGACAAGAAATAGTTATTTGCTTAGATAGTGGGGGATCTTGGCAAAGCGATAATTTTGAACAAGCAGTTACGGCGGCGGCTTCTTTGTATTTTTATGCAGTGTTAAAGCAGTTAAATGTAAAACTGTGGACGGCGAGTACCGGATTAATTAGAGGCGATCGCCCGGTTTTAGAAGCTTTAGCTGCCACAAACGCCCCAGAAGAAGCTATTAGTCCTAATTTACCGCCTCATCCCCTAATTTGGCTAAGTCAAAATCCCCAAACATTAAATAGTCTTCCTCCTAGTAGTCGCTGGGTACTGTGGCAAAATACTTCTAGTCCTAGCAAATTAGAAAATCAACAGTTACCGGGGCTAACAATTCAATCAGAACAATCCTTGCAACTACAGTTACAAAAACCCTTAATTTGACAACCTGGCGATCGCATCTCCGCTAAAATGCTTAAATAGCAACTCCCATCTAACAAGCGCTCTTACTATGGATTCACAAGAAAATTCCAAACTATCCACCGATAAAAATCTCGAAGCAATGTGGCAATTCTCCCAAACCTACGCCAAACGCACGGGAACTTATTTTTGTGCCGAACCTTCAGTGACGGCAGTAGTTATCGAAGGACTTGCCAAACACAAAGACGATTTGGGCGCACCTTTATGTCCTTGTCGCCATTATGAAGATAAAGAAGCCGAAGTCCACGCTACCTTTTGGAATTGTCCTTGCGTACCGATGAGAGAGCGCAAAGAGTGCCACTGTATGCTTTTTCTTACCCCAGATAATGACTTTGCAGGCGAAAAGCAAGATATATCTTTAGAGGAAATCAAAGCCGTTAGGGAAACTATGGGTTAAGAAAATTGTTCAATTTTGGCACATTTACCCAACAGCGAGTTTGATGGGATTGATGGGCATAATCCATCAACAATTGACTGTAGATTCCTTCTTTTAAGGAGGGTGTTAAGGAAGTATTGCGATCGATTCCTTGCACCCAATTGTCTACAATGCGAATAAAAGGGGCAATACGTCCATCGGTAAAAGTTTGATTAAAAGCTAGACGCTGGGGAATTTCCAGTTCCATTAAAGGTTCTCCCGCAAGGCTTCTCCAGACACGAAAACCATGCACGTAATCTTTTTGATTATTGCTGCCTAATACTAAAGTACCGCGATCGCCATAAACTTCTACCCAATGCCCCCGTCCTTGGTAAGTACAGGCGCTAATAGTAACCTGGCAAGGAACGCCGTTAGCAAGTTCTAGCATTAGCATACAGCTATCGTCAGCATCCACAGGCTGCATTTCTCCATTGCGATCGGGGCGCTCGATCGCGGCAGTACTTAAATGGGCGCACAATCGCTCTACATTGCCAAATAGCCAGCTAATATAATCAAAACTATGAGAACCCAAAGCCCCCAAAGCACCGCCGCCTAAATCTTTACGAGCGTACCAATTCCAAGGCTTTGTAGCGTCGGCGCGGCTAGGAACTAACCAATCTATCTTAATTAGGCGCTGTTGCCCTACGTAGTCTGTGGCGAGGAGTTCGGCTAAATACTGCCACGCGGGTACAAACCGAAACTCAAAATCCATTGTTGCAACAACGTTCTGTTTTAAGGCAAAATTGTATAACTCCCGTGCTTCCACCGCCGATAATGTTGTTGGTTTTTCTAGCAATAAATGCTTTCCCGCTTGCAATACAGTTTTTGCCATTTCGTAATGCAAAAATGGCGGCGTAGAGATACTGACAGCTTGCACTTCTTTTAAACCAACAACTTCCTCAATACTGGTGCAAAAGTGAGGAATGTTGTAAGCTTGGGCGATTTTTTGAGCCTTAGCTCCATCTTGGTTATAAACGGCGACAACTTGAATATGTGGATGTGCTTGCAAGCCGGGAATATGGACTTTTTGACCGAAGCCCGTACCGACTACAGCTACATTAATTGGCGATCGCATAGATTGATTTTAGTGCAGAACAATCTATATTTTGAACCGCTACGACTGCAAAAATACAGACTTTAACGCTGATTTCTCACCGCCGTAGCTTGAAAACTTTTAAATTGAGTAGTTTTAGGCTGATAATTTACTTCGTAGGCGGCAGAACTTTTGTTATCAATTTCTTCTATATTGAAACGATAGCCTACATTCCGCACCGTTTGAACTAAGCTTGGCGCTCTGGAGTCTATTTCAATTTTTTTGCGTAGAGATAAAACGTGAGTGTCAATAGTGCGGGGATTATCAATTGCATCGGGCCAAGCGCGGCGGAGTAATTCGGAACGGCTAAGGGCTTCACCATTAGCTTGAGCAAGAACGTACAATAAGCTAAATTCTTGAGGAGTTAAATCTATAAATTCTCCTTGAAAACGAACGCGGCGCTGGATTAAATCAATTTGCAAAGCCCCGTAATCTAGATACGCAGGAGCTATTGGGGTTCGTTTGCGGCGCAATATTGCTTCAACTCTTGCCATAAACTCTTGCATTCCAAAGGGTTTAGTTAAGTAGTCATCGGCTCCGGCTTGCAAACCTGCAACTATATCAGCTTCAGTATTTCGTGCTGATAGCATCAATACTAATGGTTGTTGCTGCAACTGCAACCACAGGGAAAATTCTAAACCATTACCATCCGGCAAATCGGAATCTAAAATTACTAAAGTTGGTTGCTGAGTTAAAAATATTTCCCTACCTTGAGCCAAGTTAGCCGCTTGATACATTCGGTAGCCGACTTGTTGCAAGTGCCAACTCAAGAGACTTCGCAGATGCGGATTACCTTCAACAATTTCAATTGCAACCAAACCCACAATAAACATTCCTTTGCGCTTTCAACAATTAACATAACAAAGCTAGTAACAGGGTTTTGTAACCATAGCTACTCCTAGCTGCGGAACTATAAAAGCAGGCATTGCCCAAGAAGTTCTGCATCAACAAAGGGCGGCGCGCACCTGCGGTTAGTAAATTTTGGTTGTCTGCAATCGGGCAACCCGTCGCTGTTGTCAACTTTTCACGATCGCTCATGTTATTCCTCAATCTAAAACAAGTCAAGCTCGTTATGAGTATGTTTTAGTAGCTATTTTTGAGAAAATATTTTAGATGGCAAAAAATCCTCCCGCTCCTGTTCAACAAGATTTCGGAAGTTGCTAACCAGTATTTATACTTAAAAAACAGCTTGAGCAGGTAACGAGTTGAAGCAGCGATCGCCCGATAGGTATATTTTATAAACAGATTTATTTGACTACAATGTATTTATACAACTTACGATCGCGCTAATCTTTTGACTATTGAAAGTGGGCGGCGGTATTCGTGGTTGATTGAATGGTTAATTAATAGAATTGCTGAGGTTTTATTAATGCCGATAATGTGAAAACATTAAATACAGAAGTGATAAAATTTTCACTTCTAACTATGTACCAATTAATATTCTTTTGCCTGGTTTTTAATTATGTTACAAGATACTCAAACGATCCGCTTCTATCAAAAATTGACCGATGCTTTAGTTGAATTATGGCAAAGAGGTTATCGCTCTGACGATTTGCGCCTGTTTTTAGATGGCTATTTGGCAGCTTTGCGTCAATCTCAAGTTATCGAGCCTTATCTAATTCATCGTTTAGAAGAAGAAGCAACTCGGTTTCTTTACGATCCTTTTAACTTTGAAGCCCCGCTTCCCCAAACCCAAGCGGAATCAGATTACTACTAACTGAATTTTTGAGCAAAATTTATAATAAATATTAAACTTATAAAAAAATCCCCAAGACTTCAGACAGTCTTGGGGATTTCTAGTAAAAACTCTAAGAAGCTAAAGCAACTTCTACCATTTGCTGCAAGTCGCCTTTTTGGTACATTTCTATTAAAATATCCGAACCGCCAATAAATTCACCATTGACATAAACTTGGGGAATAGTCGGCCAGTTGGAATACTCTTTAATTCCTTGGCGGATTTCATTATCTGCCAAAATATCAACGGTTTCAAAAGGTACACCAAGGGTACTTAAAATTTGGACGACATTGTTAGAAAATCCACATTGGGGCATTAACTTAGAACCCTTCATGAAGACGACAATTTTGTTTTGCTTGACTAAATTATCAATTTTTGTTTGCAATTCTGGAGTCATAGTTTTGTTGTTATGCTTTAGAGGGCTTGAGTTTTAAGCAATTAAGCTTGAGGAGTAGAAGTTTTTATTGCCAACGCGTGGATAGCTTCGGAGGACATCGCCTGGTTCAACGCCTGATAAATCAATTGGTGTTGTTGTACAAGTCCTTTGCCGACAAATTGGGATGAAACCACTGTAACTTGATAGTGATCGCCACTGCCTTTTAAGTCTTGTACTTGAACTTGAGCATCAGGAAGACTCACCTTAATCATTTCCTCAACTTGCTGCGGGCTAATCATTACAGTTCCTTAATATATCGCTGCTCAATACTTTCTAATTTAACTACTTCTTGGGTGGATTTGCAGGGCGATCGCTATTTTGACCACTAGCACTGCCACTGGAGGGAAAAGGAGCATCCACAAATCCTAACTCAAATAACTGCTGATAAGCTTTTTTACCCAAGTCTCGTGTCGGGTTTTGACTGCGGATGATTTGCACTAACAAGGGTACAGCAAGTTCTGGCTGATTTTGCGCCCGATGGACTAAGGCTAGTTGATAGGTAGCATCATCGCGCATTTGGGCAGTGTCTAAGGCTTTTTTGCGCTGGCTGTCTGCAAGACGATTATCAATGCCAGAAAAGCTAGTAGCTAGTTCTTGATAAAAATTCGATACCTGATTGAATACCTGACGAGCATCTTGGAGCTTTTTGGTGGCTAAAGTATAGTTTTGGGCAGTCACCGCCGCACTAGCTTCGCTCATCAAGCGCTGCCCCCCTTGGACGCTCAATACACTGTTATTTTGAGTATCGGGGCTGAGAACATTCGGGCTGTTTTGAGCGACGCTTTGAGACTCATTAGAGTTGTTCGGTTGCTGTGTCGCATTTTGAGCATTAGCTGGTAATAGCGTAAATAAAACTAATGCCGACGATAAAAGAGTTAAATAAGTGTAGCGAGGCAAAAAGCGAACAGTTCCAGCAGATATCATGGCGTGACTGGGTACAAAGAGAACATCGAACTAATTAAAACTTTGGGTATCTTAACTCTCATTGGTGCTTTTACCAAATTTGTTTCGCATTAAAGTTTCTCTGGCGTAGACTTAGTTAATGCTTAATTAGTTCCTCTAATGTTAGAGAATCTTTAAATTAAAGTTTTGAGCGCAGTTTCTAAGTCACTTGTTAGTTTTTTAGCACTTTGCTTTACTGAACCTAAGTTGTAATCTGCGACTTTTAGCGGGGAGCCGATGTAAATAGAAACATCACAACCCCACTGTGGATAGCTTTGGCTGTATTTAAGACCAATGGGGACAACTTGGACTCCAAGTCCGGGATGAGTTGTTTCCGCACTTACAGCTAGACGCGCAAGTCCGGGTTTAAGGGGATGAACGGAACCATCCCGAAAAATATTACCTTCAGGAAAAATTACTAGCATTTCTTGCTGCAAGAGAACTTCAACGCCATAACGCAATGTGCGAATTGACGGACGGTCAGTATTGACAGGGAAACCACCCAAACGGCGGACAAACCAACCTTGAAGTCCTGAAGCTTCATTTTCTGACACCATAAAAGTCAAATCTCGCCCGGTGATAGTGCGACCCGTTACCGCCGGGACTACTACCGCATCCCAACGAGAGCGATGAGTAGGGGCAAGGATAACAGGACCATTCGTTGGTAAATTTTCTTGTCCAGAAGTCGTAATTTTGCCAAAATGCAACGGTAAAACAATCCGACACCCTAAAAAATACGCCAATGGTGCTAACCAAGGCGAAACCCTGGAACTAATCGGCGTAGAAAGAGCAACTTCTTGCGAGGTGCTAGTTTTTGAAGGATTTAGAGATTTGGGTTCCATTTGCGTCATCATAATGGCGGCGGACTAAAACTAGAGTAATTCAAACGTAAATTTTCTAATAGTGATTGTCTTGATTAATGAAGACACTTTGACTATTGGTCAATTGGAAATTGGTAATGAGTAATTGATTATTTTTACCTATTGACCATTCTTTTTTGGGCAAACCATGTTTGTAATTGTTGGCGACAGTTAGATTCTAAAATACCACCCAGCACTGCCAGCCGATGGTAAGAGCAAGCACTATCGGGAATATTAAGCACAGTGCGAATAGCACCCGTTTTGGGATCGTCTGCACCATAAACTAGCAACTTTATTCGTGCTTGGATAATCGCACCCGCACACATTGGGCAAGGCTCTAAAGTCACGTACAGCGTGCAATCGTTGAGATGCCAAGTTTGTAAGTGCTGACCCGCCAAGCGCAAAGCAATAACTTCTGCGTGGGCTGTGGGGTCATGGTGGCGCTCTCGATAGTTTTGTGCTTGGGCGATCGCCTTCCCCGTTCCATCAACCACGATCGCCCCTACAGGTACTTCTCCGGCGTTGCCTGCAAGCTCGGCAAGAGCAACCGCCTGTTGCATCCAATATTTGTGTTGCTCGTAGGGTGGGGCAATTTGACTCACGCACTTTGAGCCAGTAAATTATCTAACTGACCTTGGGCATTAAGCTGATACAGGTCATCGCAGCCGCCCGTATGTTGATTATTAATAAATATCTGCGGCACGCTGCGTTTACCATTAGAACGTTCTGCCATTTTGGTTCTCGCCGCTTCATCGCCATCAATTTTGTATTCGGTAAAATTTACACCTTTCCACCACAACAGCAATTTGGCACGGATGCAGTAAGGGCAAGTTTGCCAGGTGTAGATTTCTACGTTGGCTTTGATGCGTTCTGGGTGACGGTTGAGAAAATTTAACATAGAGTTTTAGGGGAAAAATAGCTACATCTAAATTTTAAAAGCGATCGCTTAACTAGGGCGAAATTACCTTAGCAGCAAAACTTAACACTCGTTAAGGCAATACTTTTTATAAGAGGTATCCGCGCTTTGGTAGACTTGAGAACTGAAATCGCCAAACTTCATCGGCAGTTTAGAGGACAGACTTCGTGGAAAATACATTAGGGCTAGAGATTATTGAGGTAGTAGAGCAAGCAGCGATCGCTAGCGCTCGATGGATGGGCAAAGGTGAGAAAAACATCGCTGACCAAGTGGCTGTAGAAGCCATGCGCGAACGGATGAACAAAATTTATATGCGGGGTCGCATTGTCATCGGTGAAGGCGAACGCGATGAAGCTCCTATGCTGTACATCGGTGAAGAAGTGGGTATTTGTACCCGCGAAGATGCCAAAGCATACTGCAACCCAGATGAATTAATTGAAATTGACATTGCCGTTGACCCCTGCGAAGGAACTAACTTAGTTGCCTACGGTCAAAATGGCTCTATGGCAGTTTTAGCTATTGCCGAAAAAGGTGGCTTATTTGCCGCTCCCGATTTTTATATGCGAAAATTGGCTGCACCTCCGGCAGCTAAAGGTCATGTAGATATCAATAAATCCGCTACTGATAACCTCAAAATTCTTTCTGAGTGTTTGAATCGTGCAGTAGAGGAATTAGTTGTAGTCGTGATGGATCGCCCCCGTCACGAAGGTTTAATTAAAGAAATCCGCGAAGCGGGCGCTAGAGTTAGGCTAATTAGCGATGGCGACGTTTCTGCTGCTATCTGTTGCGCCTTTGCGGGTACGAATATTCATGCCCTTATGGGTATTGGTGCAGCCCCCGAAGGTGTAATTTCTGCCGCAGCAATGCGTTGTTTGGGCGGACACTTCCAGGGTCAATTGATCTACGATCCAGAAGTAGTCCAAACAGGTTTGATTGGTGAAAGTCGCGAAGGCAACCTAAACCGCTTAAAGGAAATGGGGATTAATGACGCTGATAAGGTGTATAACTCTGACGAACTAGCTTCGGGCAAAACTATATTGTTCGCTGCTTGCGGTATTACTCCTGGTACTTTGATGGAAGGTGTCCGCTTCTTTGGTGGCGGTGCTAGAACTCAAAGCTTAGTCATTTCTAACCAATCTCAAACAGCACGTTTTGTCGATACGATTCATCTATTCGATAACATCAAATCGCTGCAACTACGGTAAGAGGTAAAAGGCTAGGTAGGATTGAAAACAATCTCATCCTCCTAGCCGACACTTGGAGGAGACATGAATATTGCTGTCGTGGGGTTAAGTCACAAGACTGCTCCGGTGGAAGTTAGAGAAAAGTTAAGTATCCCAGAACCACAGATGGAAAGCGTTATGGCGCAACTGTGTAGCTATCCTCATATTGAGGAAGTGGCGATACTTAGCACTTGCAATCGTTTAGAAATATATATCGTCACTAACGAGACCGAGCAAGGAATTAGAGAAGTAAATCAGTTTCTATCAGAACATAGTAAATTGCCGATGTTGGCGTTGCGACAACATTTATTTGTTCTACTTCATGAAGATGCGGTTATGCACTTAATGCGAGTAGCGGCGGGGTTAGACAGTTTGGTGTTGGGAGAAGGGCAAATTCTTTCTCAAATCAAACAAACCCACAAGTTAGGGCAGCAATACAACGGCATCAAATCTATTCTTAATAAGCTATTTAAACAAGCAATTACGGCAGGTAAGCGCGTTCGTACTGAAACAAATATTGGTACGGGGGCGGTTTCCATTAGTTCGGCGGCGGTGGAACTAGCGCAGATGAAAGTCCAAAACTTGGCGGCTTGTCGAGTGACGATTATCGGTGCGGGGAAAATGTCGCGGCTACTGGTACAGCATTTGTTGGCAAAAGGTGCGGTAGAAATCACAATTTTAAATCGATCGCGCGAACGAGCGGAAGAATTAGCCAAGCAATTTAGTCAAGCAACTTTACAAATTCAACCGATTTCGGAAATGATGGCGCAAGTAGCAATGTCCGACTTGGTATTTACAAGTACCAATGCTACCGAACCATTACTAGATCGCGCCAAATTAGAAGCAGCTTTAGAACCCAATCGTTCGTTGATGTTATTTGACATTTCCGTACCGCGTAACGTGCATGGAGACGCGAAAGAGTTAGAAAACGTCCAAGCATTCAACGTAGATGATTTGAAGGCTGTAGTCGCCCAAAATCACGCCAGCCGTCGCAAGATGGCTATGGAAGCAGAGAAGCTGTTAGACGAAGAAGTATTAATTTTTGATAGTTGGTGGCGCAGTTTAGAAACAGTTTCAACAATTAGGTCTTTGTGGGATAAAGCCGAAGCTATCCGCGAGCAGGAACTAGAAAAAGCCTTGTCTCGCCTGGGTTCGGAGTTTGCCGAAAAGCATCAAGAAGTTGTGGAAGCTTTAACGCGAGGAATTGTTAATAAAATTCTTCACGATCCGATGGTGCAATTACGAGCAGAGCAAGATATCGAAGCAAGAAGGCTTTGTATGCGATCGCTGCAAATGCTGTTTAACTTAGACGTTCGAGAAGCCATATAGCACTTAAATTTTTAATTTAACCCGTGTTGTTAGTAGCAATACGGGTTTTTTATTGAGCGATCGCATTCCAACACTAAATCTTCATACTTCCTATACCTAACAACAATTAACCCCTCATACAATCGAGGTAATAAATAATGCTTTAGTATGGAAAACCTATATTTATTACCTCAAGTTATTCAAAACTTAGAACAGCACAAAGACTCTCTAAGACTAAAAAAGCTATCATTTTACATTTGCCATCAAGTTTGGGAAAACGACCGAACAAAAATAGATAATGCTGACTGGCAAAGTTTGCTTCAAGAATTAGTTAGCAAAAAGCCAAATTTTATCAGCTTAAATAAATATATATATGGCATGGCTAAAACAACCAACAAGCCCAAACAATATCTATTATTAGCCGATATACTTATCGCCCAGCTAGAAAAAATATATTTCATTGAAGAAGATGTAACTGTAGCTTGTTTAGCTAATTTTCAAGAAGATTTAACATCTCAAGAAATGCCTAACCAGCCAGAAGTTGTTAAGCCTTACGATCTGTACAAAATTAGAGCGGAAATTATTGGAAATATTAACCCATTAAGAGCAAAAATACTCCTGTTTTCGGCAATATACGAGCAATTTAATTTTAGTAGTCAAGATTGGGCAATGCTGAAAACGCAACAATTTGATGAATTAATCCAAAACTTGGTAGATAGTTATCCAACATTTACCGATCTCGTCAGTAAGTTAGAAATTACGGCGGGTATTATGCGAGAAATTGATGAAAATCTCAAAGTAGCAAGAGTTATCAGCCAGGCGTTGAAACCTTTTTATCCAGCAGTTTTTATCTAGGCGCAAGGTTTTCTCCAAAACGCGAATATTTTTAACCTCCTACTGCTGCATTTTCTAAAAATTTGGGAATACTAGGTAGGTCGTGGGGTGCGAAATATGAATGTTGATGAACTGCTGGAGCGTTATGCTGCCGGAGAAATAGATTTTAGCGGGGCTAATTTGAAAGGTGCTAATTTATTTGCTGCCGATTTAATTAGTATCATTCTCATTCACGCCGACTTACAAGGTGCAAACTTAATTTTTGCTTACCTCAACCGAGCGCAACTATACAAAGCTAATTTAATCAAGGCAAAGTTGTGTGGGGCGAATTTTACTCAAGCAGATTTACGGGTGGCTCAATTGCATGATGCGGATCTTCATGGTGCAGTTCTACAAGGTGCAGATTTGCGTAGTGCCGATCTGAGTTTGGCAAACTTGTTAGATGCCAATTTGCTCGATACAGATTTGCGTAATGTAAATCTAACTGGAGCAAATTTAACGGGTGTGTGCTTGCGTGGGGCAAATCTCCGCCAAGAAAAAAATAACTACTTTGTTAATCTGTGTGGTGCGACACTTTTTAACGCTGATGTACGCGGCGCAAACTTAGCTGGGGCAAATTTATCGCGGGCTGATTTACGCTACGCCAATTTTAATGAAGTTAATTTGCGTGGAGCGGATCTTCGCTACGCTGACTTGAGTAATGCCGATTTTAGTCATGCTTTGCTTAACGATGCCAATTTAGATGGGGCAAAACTTAATGGGGCAAACTTAAGTAATGCCCGATGCGAAAGAGCATCGATGATCGATACTGATTTGACTGATGTTAATTTCAGTGGGGCGGCAATTACTGATGGTAAGTTGAATCGAGCTAATTTGACTGGAGCAAATTTAAGTAAAGCTAGTCTAAATAGAATTGATTTGAGTAGAGCAAATTTGAGTTATGCCGATTTAAGCGATGCTTATTTAATTGATGCTTTTGTGGCGAAGACAAATTTTACTAATGCTAACTTGAGTAATGCCAATTTAGTTAGGGCAGAATTGAGCAGTGCTACCCTAACAAATGCCAATTTAAAAGGTGCTACGATGCCGGATGGCAGTACGAGTAATTAATTACAACATCTTTTCAAGAAACTGTTTCGCCCGATCGCACTGCGGGTTATTGAAAAACTCTTTAGGGGTAGCATCTTCAGCTAGTCTACCTTGGTCTAAAAACAAAATGCGATCGCTAACTTCTCTTGCAAAGCCCATTTCGTGAGTAACGATTGCCATTGTAATCCCGGTTTGAGTCAAGTCTTTCATTACTTGCAATACTTCTTTGACCATTTCAGGATCTAGAGCCGAAGTAGGCTCGTCAAATAACATTACTTCTGGCTTCATTGCCAAAGAGCGGGCGATCGCTACGCGCTGTTTTTGTCCCCCAGAAAGCTTGGAGGGGTAGACATCAGCTTTTTCGCTCAAACCTACTTTTTCCAATAATTCCATGCCTTCGAGCCTAGCTTGCTCGTGGGAAAGATGCTTAACATTTAAGGGTGCGTACATAACGTTTTTGATTACTGTCATGTGAGGAAATAAATGAAAGTGTTGAAACACCATGCCCACATTTTGGCGAATTTTCATGATGTCAGTTTTCTTCGCCGTCAAATCTATATCATTTATATAAATTTTTCCAGAAGTTGGTACTTCGAGGAGATTCATACAACGCAAAAAAGTAGATTTTCCCGATCCCGAAGGGCCAATTATGGCGACAACTTCCCCTGCATGAATTTGTGTAGAAATACCTTGCAAAACCTTAAGCGTACCAAAAGCTTTGTATAAGTCTTGTACTCTAACCGCTAATTTAGAATTGCTGTTAAATGTGCGATCGCTAACTACTCCGTTGAAGTCTTCTTTCGAGTGCATAGCCCCCCCAGGTTAAGCTCATAACTAATAAATAATAAACAACGCCTGCAAATAGTAGAGGTTCAAAATAAATATATTTTTCTGCTCCGACAATTTGAGCGCGGCGCAGCAAATCGGCTACACCAATTGTTGAAACCAAAGCCGAATCTTTTAATAAGGCGATACTTTCGTTTACCAATGCTGGCAAAATATTTTTTAATCCTTGCGGCAAAATGATATCCTGCATCATTGGTTTATAGGGTATACCTAAAGACAAAGCCGCCTCTTTTTGTCCTTTATCTACCGCCAATATTCCTGCTCTAATTGTTTCGGAAATATACGCACCAGAATTGAGAGTAAAAGTAATTACTCCCGCTAATAAAGGCGGAATATTGTAACCCGTTAATTGCGGTGTTGCGTAATAGACTAGAGCAATTTGTAATAATAGCGGCGTACCTCTAAATACCGATGTATAAGCTGTTCCAAACCACTGTAAAGGCTTGATTGTCGAGATTTTGAATAAAGACAACATCACGCCCCAAAGGAAGCCTAAAAACGCTGATAGTACGGTGAACAGTAATGTCACTCGGATACCATCAATAATGTAAGGAATACTAGGAGCTATTTTGCCAAAACCAAAGCTTGAATTGCTAGGAGTTTCTGTTGCGGCAGCAAGGGGTTTACGGTTATTTTCAAACCATTTTATAACCAAGTTATCAATTTCGCCGCTTTGCTTCATTTGCGCCAAAACCCTGTTAAAGTCAGCAACTCGCGCCGATCCTTTGGGAAATGCGATCGCACTTCCAGCTTCGCCAGCGTTGGGAATAGTCGTAAATTCTAAATCTGGATTGTTGTTGATAAAACCTTTAGCGATCGTATCTTCAATGATTGCTGCTTCTATCCGTTTTGCTTTAACTTCTTGGATAATTTCTGAAGTTTTATTTAAGGATTTGAGTTTGACATTTTTAAACTCTTTGGCGGCGGTTTCTTGAGTTGAACCTAGTTGTACTCCAACATTTTTACCGCTTAAATCTTCTGGTGTTTTTAAATTGCTACCTTTTAAACTAACAATTGTATTTTTGGCTTCGTAATAAAGATCGGAAAAGTCGACATTTTTTTTGCGCTCTGCGGTTGGTGTCATTCCAGCCATTGCAAAGTCGGCACGTTTTGATTGCAAAGCTGGAATTATGCCATTAAAATCGGTATCTGTAATTGTTAATTCCAATCCAAGCTCTTTAGTAATATATTTGGCAATATCTACATCAAAGCCAATAATTTCGTTTTTGCCTGAAGCGGTATCTCGAAACTCGTAGGGAGGATAATCCGCCGAAGTAACCATTATTACTTTCTCGCCGCCGGATTGAGCGATCGCTTTTTCTATTAGACTATTTCCGCTAATAATACTTAAAGCAACTACAGCAAAGAGCGTAATTGCAACTAATATTTTTTTTCTAATCATTGTTACTGAGATTACGCGCCGCCAGCAGTATGTTAATCAAAGAGAATTTAAAAAATTTTAACTACTATCTTAAGAGGTATTTAATATGTTGTTAACCATAATTTTAAAAGACAAATGTAGTTCTAATTACACCAATAATCACGTCAGGATTGCGCGCATCATGGTTAGGTGCGGTTAGCCAGAAAAAACCAGGCGTAACGGAAATGTTATCGTTTAACTGATATCTGTAAAAAGCTTCAATATGCAAACCACTATTGCGATCGCTTCTACTTTGAATTCCATCTTCAATTGGTAAACCTATAGCGCTGGCAATGGCATCGTTGCTAGTGTCGGTAAGCCTTGGCTGCATCCCGACGACAATCCCACCTAAGTTGCCTTTTTTGCCTAAATCGGGAAACGATAAAGTTACAGCATAGTTAAAAATACTAGCATCGCCTTTCGTACCAAGACTTCGCGCGGCGGTATAACCAACCCATCCACCTAATTCAAAACCGCTACTAATACGGTAATTAGTTTGCACGCCGTAACCGTTTCCAATTACCGGGCCTGCACCAATAACTTTAGCTGCATTACTTCCAGCCAAAGTATCAACGCCATTGCGCGGCGAATAGGAGTTGAGATAAAGGAAACTAAGTTTAAAACGACTATTATCGTATACCAATTGACCAAAAGCGCTGTAGCCACCGTTAAACAAACCAGAGTCATCGCCGGGGTTGTTGGGTGCGCCTGTAGCAGAATCTTCGCCAAAGTAGCCAGCATCTAAGCTTAGAGTTTTAGTTAGGCTGTAGTTAGCTGCAATACCTGCTTGATTGCCTAAAGGAAAATATACGGGGTTTACTTGACCAAAGTTAGAGAGTGCGCCTGTGGCTGTATCGATAAAAGGACTAACGGTATCGGTGACATAGGAAGGATCGATAGTATTAGCTTCTAGATAAATTTTGAGCTTTTCGCCAATGGGAAAGCGGTATTCTAGCTGGCTGAGTCTAATTTCGCCGTTTTGAGTTACGCTACTAGGTGTAAAACGAGTTTCGTTAGAAACACCGCCGATGGCTACTTCAGGACTTCCGCCAAAGGTTGCGCCAGTATCAAACAATCTTAAATTAGTAGACTGAAACCGAGTTCGCAAACGATCTTCACCAGTAAAGCTAGTATTAAAGTCTAGGCGCAGGCGATAACCAAGGGTAGTATTATTAATTGAGCCAGCATTATCCCCAAAAGCATCGCCAAGGTAAGTAATTACTTCGCCATTAATTTTAGTGGTAGTGGAAAATTGGTTAGATTCTAGTTCGGCAACTTGCACTTCTACCGCATCAACTCTACCTCGTAAAACACTAAGTTCTGTGGTAAATTCTTGTTGCAATCGCTGCAAACTAACTAAATCTTCTTTTGTGACTAAGTTATTAGTTGAGGAAGCGATTAGTTCATTAATTCTATCTAAACAAGCATTCAAACCCGCCGCAAATTCGTACCTTGTCATGGCGCGGTTTCCTTGGTACGTGCCATCAGGATACCCAGCAATGCAACCGTAGCGCTCTACCAATGATTGTAGTGCTTGAAATGCCCAATCTGTAGGTTGCACATCGGACAATTGAGAAACAGAAGTTACTTGAGCTAAAGCTTCATTTTGGACTAGAGAGCGATCGCTTATTTCTGCCTCTGTGGGGTATTCTTCCGCTAAAACAATACTTTCACTTGCCAAAATACTCGTTAATATAGCTGTCCACAGCCATAAGTTACCTAAAGTTTTTGTCACGTACTCTCACACCTAATTTTGTCGCAGCTTGAGCAAAGCTAAGATAGTTCGTTAAATTAGCCGATTAACGCTGAATCTACTACAAAATATACGATTTTTACTAACTTAAGTAATGTATTTAACAATACTATTGCTTGAGTGGAGGGAGAAGCTAGGTTAATAGGTTGATGGTTGCTAAGGGCAAGCGTACTATAAAAATGCTGCCTTTACTTAATTGGCTTTGTACTTGCAAACTACCTTTGTATGCTTGGACAATAACTAAAGCGATCGCAAGTTCTACTCCAGAACCACCATTAAAGCAGAAGCGATCGCTATTTATGCGGTAGAATCGCTTAAAAATCTGCCTTTGCTCAAATTCGTCTATCCCAATACCTGTATCTTGAATACCAATTGAAGCATAATTATTACTGCGCTCTAAGTAGAATAGAAGCCAGCAATGCGATCGCATTAACAAAGCAAACAAGCGGATTTAGATATACAAAACCCGCCTGTATAGGTTTTCAACTACGGCGATTTATGCCAAGCTTTGTAGAAATCTGGATAAGTCATATTTTGGGCGCAATGCCAAATTAGGTTGTAACAAGTTTCGTACCAGTAAGAATCATATCGCCCGAATTTACTAAGGCAAGTTTTCAAAGCCGCAATTACTTGCGGCATTTGGTTAATGGGCAAAATTTCCTGTAACTTATTAACTGCATCTAAAAGCTGAAAATCACGACACAATCGCCCATCGTCTGCACCATAAAGCTCCGTTTCATCCCATTCATTAAAATTTTGGATGAAATCAAGGTAAAGAGCGCTTTTTGATTCCCTGGATCGATTTTGTCCAAACTACAAGCTGCAAGGAACAAAAGTCTATTATCTTTAATGGAATCAATAAATTTAGTTAAAGCTGCGATCGCATCTTTGTTTCCAACAGCAAAGTCTCCTAAGTCTCTAATAGCCATAGAGAGATTGCTATCATTTTTTATAGTTTTGAGCAGATTTACTAAGGCAGCGATCGTTAGTTGATAGCTAGGATCGACTCTTAGCAAAATTTTAGTTGCGTACCAAGCATTATGGTTGTCACCTCTTGGAGCTGGTGGAGATTTACTTAAATATTGGATTAGCTCAAATAGAGTATCTAGGGCAAGTTGATTGCTAGGATTTATACTCAGTAAACTATCTATTGCTTGCAAACGGTAGGATGTAAAAGGATTGCTTTGAACTGTCTGCGATAGAGTGGCGATCGCAAGTTCGTTAGTGGGGTCGAATTGCACCAAATTAGCCGCAACTCGCCAACAGAAATATTCATCTTGAGTTGTTGCCAACCTTTCAGTAAGAGCAGAAATTGCATCTATATTTATAGGAGCGATCTCCCATAAATAGCCAGCAGCCTGTTCCAATGTAAATATATCGGCAGTAGTTTCAATTGTTTTAACTAAAGTAGCGATCTCATTTACATTTCCTTTATCAATTTGCCCCAAAGCGTTAGCTACATTGATACAAATGCGATCGCCTTGATTTATTTGTAAAAACTCAGTAAGAGCAGCGATTACAGTTTGATTATCTTTAGCCATTATTATCAATTCTTCGATAACAAATTCAACGGCGTTTCTATTCGCTGTCGTCTGCATTAGGCGAACTAAAGCATTAATTCCTATTTGGTCTAAATCAATTTTTCTTAGAGCTTCTGCTGCATAGCCGACGGTGTAACAGTTCTTATCTAAATCTGAACTTTCATCTGCGCTGGATTGAATTACTTTAAATAAAGTAGAAATTCCTACTGAATTGTCTGGATCGATTTTCATTAAACTACAAGTTATATCCCAAAGCAGGGATTCATCTTTGGTAACTTGAAGGAGTAGAACTAAAGCTGCGATCGCACTTTTATTCCCTGGATCGAGTTTTCCTAGTTTTTCTGCTGCAATGCGGAGAATACTTCGGCTTTCTGTAGTGTGAATTAGATGCACAAAAGCAGCAATTACTCTTTGTCTATCTGTGGTTTCCAGAGTTAATCTAGCCGCTTCAACTAAGGGTTGAGGTACTATTTGCCAATCTTGCTTGTCTTGGCGGAAAAAGTTATGGCTCCATTTGAGGATTTGTAATGCGATCGCATCTCCTCTAGAACAATCTTTAAAACAGTTCAGTGCTTCGGCGGCTAGTAAGTAGGCGCGATAATGGTAAAAATCGCCGCAATCATCTTTAAAATCTACTAAAGCCTGAATAAAGTCTTCTTTTTGCTCTTTTGCTATATCTTCTCGACTAAACCAATCCAAAATCTCGGCTTTGGATTGCTTGTCGAAAATGCGGTAAGTGCTGGTTGCTAAATTATCGTCAACGTGGTTAAAGAAATTATGCCAATCATTCATCTCCTCCTACCCATTTAAAATCTGGGACGAAATGGACATCAAAAATATTACCTAGAATCTATGGTAATCGATTTTACCTGAAAAATTATGGGGCGGTGTAGAAACGGAGCAGCGCTACGTCTCTACAGAATACGGCGGGGTAAAAACATTGTGGGGTTACAAAATATTGTTATTGACCTAAATACGCCTCTAACACCTGGGAATTGGTTTGAATCTCTGCGGGGGTTCCCACCGCTAGATTTTGACCTTCGGCTAGTACCCAAACGCGATCGCACAAAGACATAATTACATCCATATTATGTTCAATAATCAAAAAAGTCATGCCTTCGGAGTTCCATAACTTAATGCGATCGCAGATTTGATTAATTAGCGTTGGATTTACCCCGGCGGCGGGTTCGTCTAATAATATCAGCTTAGGATTAGTCATTAATGCCCGTGCCATCTCTAAGAGCTTGCGCTGTCCCCCCGAGAGCGCCCCTGCGTACTCGTTTGCCATGCGATCTAGTCCGACAGATTCTAACAATGCGATCGCTCGATCTCGAAATTGTCTTTCTTCGGTAGCTACAAGTTTGCGTTGAAACCAAACAAGCCAAAAGTTCTCTCCTGTCTGCTTTTGCGCCGCTAAGAGCATATTTTCCATTACTGATAGCCGCGACAAAGTACGGGCAACTTGAAATGTCCGCACCATACCTTGTTGAGCGATTTGATAAGGTTGCAATTGTTGGATTTGTTCGCCATCAAAAATTACCGTACCGCGATCGGGACGAATAAAATTAGAAAGTAAATTGAAAAGGGTAGTTTTCCCTGCTCCATTTGGACCAATTAATCCGGTAATACTGCCTTCATTTACTTCTATCTCTGCATTATTTACGGCTTTAATGCCGCCAAAACTTTTAGCAATGCCTGTAGCTGTAAGTAAAGGAGGCAATTGTGGCAAACAATCTTTTAAACTGGGGTTAAATTCATTATTTACCAAGGGTTAGTTCCTCCTTTTTACCTAAAATGCCTTGGGGTCGCCAAATCATCATTACCATTAACAATAATCCAATTACCATGATGCGAAATGCCGCTAAACGAGCTTCATCTAGGGGGATAATTTGGGGTAAAACATTTCTGGTTAGTTCTTCGTAAGCAAAGAAAGCGATCGCACCCAGCAATGTACCAGTATTATTACTTGCGCCACCCAAAATTACTATAATCCAAGCATTGAAGGTAGTTTGCGGTTCAAAACTATTAGGATAAATAGTAGTTAATTGCCATGCAAAGAAAGCTCCAGCAATTCCAGCGATCGCACCTCCTAGCATAAAGGCTTGCAACTTGTACCAAAACACATTTTTACCTAAAGCTTTGGGTACTTGCTCGTCTTCGCGGATGGCTTTAAGGACTCGACCCCAGGGACTTCGCACTAATAATTCTAATAGCCAAAATACCATCGTCAGCACAACTAACACCGTTACCATTAAGCCAGATTTTTCATACCTGCTGTAATCGGAAAGTGCTGTTAGCCCGGTAAGATAAATTGTTACTACAAATGCTACCGCTACCGTACCTAAAATTACGCGCTTGACAAAGGCAAAACGAGGACTTTTTGGGTTTTGCTGTCCTTTCATCCAGCCCCACATTCGCCACAAACACAAGCCAAAAACTACCGTTAATAGCCCCATAGTTGCCAACTTATACAAAGGATTGGGGACAATATTAGTTAAAGGTAGAGGATAACTTTGCAGCCCTTGAACTCCATCAACTAAACCGTTAGGCGTGGGTAATTGTTGATTGTTGACAAATAATCTAACCAATTCCGATACGCCAATTGTAACGATCGCTAAATAATCTTCCCGCAACCGCAAAGTTGTTAGCCCAATTAGCAGCCCCAAAAATGCCGCTACCAAACTACCAATCAAAGCCGCCAAAATTAGCGGTACGCCGTACAAACTTAACAAAACTGTAGTGTAAGCCCCCACAGTCATAAACGCCACATGACCAAAATTAATTAGTCCTGTAAAACCCCACTGCAAATTTAGACCGAGACTAAATAAAGCAAAAATCCCTGTAGTTATGGTTAAAAAAACTAAATACCCTACCATTACACCAAGCTTGAAGAAGATAACCTGTGCATGACAAACAGTTGTTATGCTACGCAAGGCGATTAGATTGTACCCTAGTGAGAGGATTGGTTAGTAGCTTCTGCAACGGTTTTAAACTATTGATATTTTTTCTGCACAAGGCTTAGTAACGCATCTTCCTCCGCTTCAATATATTATGTGGTGTAAGAACATCAGAAGTTGAGAACTTTTATGGATGCTGCGGCACTTTGGCAACGCTATCAAAACTTGCTTTATTACAATGAAGGACTGGGATTTTATTTAGATGTCAGTCGAATGAGGTTTGATGATGCTTTTGTGGAAGGGTTGCAACCGAAGTTTGACCGCGCCTTTGCAGCGATGGCAGATTTGGAAAGAGGTGGAATTGCCAACCCAGACGAAAATCGTATGGTGGGACACTACTGGCTGCGAAATCCCAATTTAGCACCGACCCAAGAAATTAAGCAAAGTATTATTCAAACCGTAGATAAGATTGAAGCTTTTGCTAATAACATCTTAAATGGAACTATTCACCCGCCCCAATCTGCTCATTTTACCGATATTATTTCTATTGGGATTGGCGGTTCTGCTCTTGGCCCGCAATTTGTAGCCGAAGCTTTAGCCCCAGATTTTCCCCCTTTAGCAATACATTTTATTGATAATATCGACCCCGCAGGCATCGATCGCATTCTGACGCGGCTGCGAAATCGCCTTGCTAGTACCTTAGTGTTAGTAATCTCCAAATCTGGGGGAACGCCCGAACCGCGTAATGGCATGATTGAAGTAAAAAAAGCTTACGCTGGTCACAACTTAGACTTTAGTAAATATGCGATCGCAATTACAAGCGAGGGCAGCAATTTAGATAATCTAGCAAAATCCGAAAATTGGCTGGCAACTTTCCCCATGTACGATTGGGTAGGTGGGCGAACTTCCGAATTGTCGGCGGTGGGTTTACTTCCAGCAGCCTTGCAAGGCATTGATATCCGCGCGATGATTGCCGGAGCGAAGGAAATGGACGATCTCACCCGTATCCCTGACATTAAAACTAATCCTGCCGCAATGCTAGCCTTGGCTTGGTACTTTTCTGGCAACGGACGGGGTGAAAAAGATATGGTTGTCTTACCTTACAAAGACAGCTTGCTGTTATTTAGCCGCTATTTGCAGCAGTTAGTAATGGAATCTTTGGGTAAGCAAAGAGATTTAGACAATCAAATCGTCAATCAAGGCATTGCGGTTTATGGTAATAAAGGTTCTACCGACCAACACGCCTACGTCCAACAGTTGCGTGAAGGGGTTGCCAACTTTTTTATGACCTTTGTGGAAGTTTTAGAAGATCGTTTAGGTACTTCCTCGGAAGTAGAACCGGGGGTTACTTCTGGCGACTATCTATCGGGCTTGCTGCAAGGAACTCGCCTTGCACTGTACGAAAATCAGCGCGATTCAATTACAGTAACTATTTCTCAACTCAATCCGCGCATGGTAGGCGCTTTAATTGCCTTATACGAAAGGGCGGTAGGACTTTATGGCTTTTTAATTAACGTTAATGCCTATCATCAACCAGGAGTAGAAGCCGGGAAAAAGGCGGCGGCGGCGATTTTAGACTTGCAAAGAAAAATCTGTCAAGTTATAGCCCATGAAAGAACTCCCATATCTTTAATGGAACTCGCCGAAAAAGCTGGAGAAGAGGATCAAATAGAGGCAATTTATAAAATTTTGCGTCATCTTGCCACCAATAAACGCAATATTGTGTTGCAGGGCAACTTGGGAGAACCAAATAGTTTAAAAATATCTGCTCTTTGATACATTTTTTCCGCTTTATCATAGATTGGTTAATTATTGTTGCTTTGGCAACATATTTTTAATTTTTCAGAGCTTAGATTGAAGTATCTTCATTCATAAGCTAGGAGGCGGCTATGAGTACAGCTAGAGGAATTGAAATTCGTCCGTTGACTGCTATAAAGGGGGGTATGACTGACTTTTATACTCCCCAAACTAGCGACCAAACTATTTTGGTACAAATTTCGGCTCACTCTATTGAGGACTTATTCGTTCACAAAGCTCAAACCGACCAATTGTTAGTAGTCAAAGGTCGCATTGTCCTTGTGACTTTAATTAATCGATGTTATGAATATATTGCTTTAAGCGATCGCACCCCAGTAGTAGCAATTATCCCGCCGGGAGTATTGCACGGCGCAATTAACCTTGATAGTGAGCCTTGCGTGTTAGTAAATGCGGTATTGCGTCACGGCGAACCAAACCAGCGTGACTATATTCCCCGTAAGCCACCCATACCTTACGATCTCGCCGCCGTTCGTATCGCGTTAACCCAAACCGATCCAAAAGTAATAGCTGGTGCTTGCGTTTCCTAAACTAGGTTTCAAAATCCTAAATTTTCTCGAATCTGTTGAACGCTAACTATTGCAGGCTGATTTGCGTCTACAGTGATGCCGTTTTTTGGTTCCTCTAAAGTATCAAATTGGCTTTTTAAAAGAGTTTGAGCCATAAAATGATTTTGACGTTGTTGCAAGCGCTTTTGCAGTAGCTCGAAGGAACTTTTAATATAGACTAGGCGCATTTTTTCAGAGTCTTGCCACAACATTTGTCTATAAGAAGATTTGAGAGCAGAACAAGCTAAGACTACATTTTTATCTTCTATTAGCCATAATGCGATCGCCTTTTGCAATTGAGACAGCCAAGGCATTCTATCCTCATCGGTTAAAGCAATACCTCGACTCATTTTTTCGATATTAGCTAACGAATGAAAATCATCAGCATCGCTAAATTCCCAGTTTAACGATGCTGCCAGCAATTTACCAATGGTAGATTTGCCGGAACCCGAAACACCCATGACAACAACAATCATGCGATCGCAGAATAGATATTATTAGTATTCCCCAATTTTAGGGCGTAATTCCATTGGGCGATGTATTAGAAGTGCTGCCACCGTTAGGATTGCCATAAATTGACGTAGAATTTGCGTTGCCATTGGGATTGTTATAAATGGGGTTGCTGCTAGAAGTTCCATTAGAACTACCATAAATTGGGCTAGTAGGATTTGGGTTGCTAGAACCTCCACTAGGGCGACTAAAGTTGGAGTTACCGAAATTTGAATCATTGCTAGTAGGACTGCTCAAACTGCCGCTAGGACTGCTCAAACTACCGGGGCTGCTTGTAGGTTCTCTGGGAGTGGTGGTATAGGTTCCAGTTCTACTATCAAACGTTGGAGTATTTTCAGTAACGCTAGGCGGAAGCGATGTGTCGCTAGGAGAAGTAACGGTAGGGCTTTCTGGCGGTATTGCAGGAGCAACTGGACTCGTACCGACGCTTGGAGTCGTAAAATTTTGATTTGGAGACGATGTACCTCTAGGAATTAGGGGACTTGAGGGAGCGATGCTGGGACTAGGAAGCGCAGGAACGTAGACTTGTCTGGGTAGGGTAGTAGTAGGGCTAGAACTAGGAGCAGTTGTAATTATATTGGGATTAGCAGAATTTAAGTTATCTATAATCCTATTTCTACCTAAACTCGAATTGCGATCCTGTGTCGCACTGCTGCTATCTATGTTTGAGTTACTTTCAGGGCTAGTTCCTATTCCATTATTGAATCTACTTGTGGCATTCTCAGAGGGTAAGGGGACAATACCTGGTGTGAGGGTAGTATCGAGGTTACCTGTAGCATCGGGTACAGCATTTGTAGGGTCTAAAGGATTAGAAGATGTACTAGGTAAAGCGCGATCGCTTACTTGGTCAGTGGTAGTCTGGCTAGATTGGCGTTGGGAGAGTGCAATTGTACTAATTACAGCACTAGCTCCAACAATTACAGCCAAAGCAGCCATTTTCTGACGTGGGCTGAGGTTATTGATTGTGTAACCTAAGTTTTGTAAATTCATTTTTGCGTCTCTTGACATTACCTTCGGTTATAAACCAAGTCGGCTGGCAATAGTATCCGACTATTGGAGCGGAGTCGAAAAATAATGGGGATTGGGAATTAGTCACTGCTTAATTACCCATTACCCATTACTTATTACCCTAAAAATTCTCGTGGGTCTGTAACATGACCTGTTAAAGCAGAAGCGGCGGCGGTGTAAGGTGAGGCTAGATAAATTTGAGCGGTTTTTTCTCCCATCCGACCGGGAAAGTTGCGATTAGTAGTAGACACACAAACTTCCGCGCTATTCATCCGTCCAAAGGTGTCTTTGGGACCGCCAAGACAAGCCGCACAAGAAGGAGCCGCAGGTTCAATACAACCCGATTCGATAAAAATTTCTGATAGGGTTTGTTCTGCGTATTTGTGAGTAAATAAATCTTCATAAACTTTCTGAGTAGCAGGGACTAAATAAGTTGGGACTTTGACTTTTTGCCCTTTAAGAATCCGCGCTGCATTGATAAAATCGGTGGTTTTTCCTCCAGTACAAGAACCAATGTAAACTCGGTCAATTTTGACATCCGAGCATTCCCGCGCCAAAGCTCGGTTGTCGGGAGAGTGAGGTTTGGCCACTACAGGTTCTAGCTGAGAAACGTCGTAAGTATGGCTGCTGTAGAATTTGGCATCGCTGTCGCTATAAAATGATTCAAAAGGTTTGTTTGTACGCGATCGCAAATAATTATAAGTAGTTTCATCGGCAGCAATGGTTCCATTTTTCCCGCCAGCTTCAATTGCCATATTGCATAGGGTCATCCGTTCTTCCATTGTGAGATTTTGCACGGTTTCCCCAGCAAATTCCATCGTCCGGTAAGTTGCCCCCGCAACGCCAATATCGCCAATAACTTGTAAAATTAAGTCTTTTGCTAGTAAATAATCGGGCATGGTTCCATTTAAAACAAATTGCATCGTTGCCGGAACTTTAATTAACAGTTTGCCCGTACCCATAATAAACCCAGCATCGGTGTTACCAATTCCGGTGGCAAATTGCCCGAAAGCACCAGCGTTACAAGTATGAGAATCAGTACCAAATAAGACTTCTCCTGGGCGAGTATGACCTTCTTGAGCTAACGCTATATGACAAACACCTTTATAGTCTGGATTAGCTTTGAAGTCAGCGCGATCGGTAATATCGTAAAAATATTTTATGTCTTGTTCGCGCGCAAAGTCGCGCAATATATCAACGTTGCGATTAGCGCGTTCGTCAGAAGTAAAAATATAGTGGTCGGGAATCAAAACTATTTTTTCGCTGTCCCAAACTTTGGCATCTGCCCCAAATTCGCGTTTGAATACGCCGATAGTACCGGGACCGCAAACATCATGAGTCATTAATAAGTCTACATCTACCCAGATATTTTGTCCCGGCTCTACCACCGCTTGACTTGAGGCTTTAGCCAAAATTTTCTCAGTCAAAGTCATTCCCATAACAATCTTTATTCCTCTTTGTAAAATTTAGATTTTTTGGCGGTGGCTTCTGTACAACTCACTTAGATGCTGGCAGAAGTCGCAAGATGTTATTCTATCAATTTATTTTGGGTAGCTGAGTACCTAACGTAAAGTCGTAGTTACTTTATCTTCAATTAATTAGAACAACATTTTAAGAATCTACCGAGAGAAACAAGATTGTTAATACTTTTTATACTTCATTTATTACCGCTTTTTACAAGTTGCATTTATAACTTAAATTATTGACAATACTTACGTGTAAAATTTAAGTAGCATGGCTGTATCAGTTAGGCAGAGACATTTTTAATGTATTGCCTCTAGGTCGATCCTGCCCTGAATCCAAGCTGACTCTATTATTTTTGTTATATTTGCTACTAAGTACTTAGATGAATCAGCTTTTAATTAGTTAGCAGTAATAAAGTTAGCTTTATATACGACGTTGAAACTTTTACATTAACTTCAGTAATTTCTACAGAGCTAGAAGCTTAGGGCATAAACTATATTTAGATTGTATCGTTCATAGGTTTCTTTAAAAAGTAAATTCCGATAAGTCTTGAATATTTCAAAATATACAACATTAATTTTAATTAATTTATACGAAACAATTAAATAAATTATGAAACCGCCTAGCTTGAGGTTTTTACTACTATTTTTAAATAATATAAATAAAAATAAATCGATAGAACAATTACGAGGAACCACCCTAATACTAATTGTTGTAACTCTAGTCAGCTTATTAAGTACTTTATATTCAATTACTTCATCTTTACTATTATATAATAACAATCTTGCTGATCAAAAAACCGTTCATCAAAGGGTTAACGAAGTTTTGCGAGCGCATAGCAAAATTGCGGAGGATCTTTATTATGTAAATATTGGATGGTCTGAGTGGGACATCACTTACAATTTTGTCCAAAATTATCAAGAAGCTGATAGCCAAGAAAATTTAAAGCAAGAATTATTCCCGAATAGAAGATTTGATTTAGCTGTGGTCTTTAATAAAAGTGGAAAAAACATCTTTGCTAAAGAATGGGACAACACAGAGCAGAAAACATTACCAATTCCTAGCGTATTAAAGAAAGAAATTTATCCAGAAAATATCCTTGTACAGTATCCAAATACTGGCAAAAGTGTATCAGGGATTGTAACTTTACCTAAAGGAGTAATGTTGATTAGCTCGTTACCATTATTAAGCGACCAAGGTCAAGGACCCATCCGTGGAGGTCTTATACTTGGGCGTTATATACAAACATCAGAAATTGTCAAGCGACTATCTGGCAGTGAATCTTCAACCGTATCAATAGACGTATACTCAATTAATGAGCCACAAATGCCGCCAGATTTTAAGGAGGCACGTTTAGCTCTATTAGATAAAAATTCGATTGTATTAAGAAATCTCAAAGACCAAAAAATTGCTGGGTATACTTGGCTAAAAGATATTTATGGTAAACCAGTTTTATTGATGCGTGTAGTTAAAGCTAGAGAAATTTATCTTCAGGGAAAAAAAACTTAAGCTACCTATTGATATCTTTAATAGTTGTTGGTGTAGTATTTGGGAGCGGCGCCCAGGTCTTGGCGCAAAAGTTAATTACTTTTCAAGTTAAGCGTCGAGAAAGCGAAGTACGCTATCGAGTTGTGATAGAGCAAGCTACGGAAAGTATATTTTTGGTAGATGCTGAAACTAAGCATTTTTTAGAAGCAAATACCGCTTTTGAAAAGTTACTTGGTTGTAGCCTTAAAGAAATACTGAGCTTAACTATTAACGATATAGTAGTAGAAAATTGCGAAAGCCATGCTCAATATTTACAATATATAGAAACAAAAGCAGAATGTTTTACTGGGGAAAAACAATATTGCTCCCGTGATGGTTATTTAGTTGATGTTGAGGTAAATGTTAACTTAATTTCTTGGGCGGGAAAACAGGTTTTTTGTCACGTAGTAAGAGATATTACCGAGCGCAAAAAAGCAGAGGCAGCTTTACGAACAAGCGAACAGCATTTGGCTAGGCAAGCTAACCACGACGCTTTAACAGGATTAGTTAATAGAAGAAAATTTGAACAGCATCTAGAACAAGCTTTGCATAGTGCTAGAGTTACCAGTTCTCAGCATTCATTGTGTTATTTAGACTTAGATCGGTTCAAGATTGTTAACGATACTTGCGGTCATATAGCCGGAGACGAACTGCTGCGTCAAGTTACGGCATTATTGCAAAGCCAAGTACGTTCGGTAGATGTGTTGGCTCGTTTGGGTGGCGATGAATTCGGTTTATTACTCGATCGATGAACCTTAGAGCAAGCTGTAGCTATTGCCAATGCACTGCGCGAGACTATTCAAGCTTTTCAATTTATATGGGAAGAAAAAACTTTCAGAATTGGTGTCAGTATCAGTATAGTTGCGATCGCTCATGATAGCCACAGCCTCGTCGATACTCTCCGTCACGCCGACATTGCTTGCTATGCTGCCAAAAATCAAGGACGCGATCGCGTGCAAGTTTATCAACGCGATCGCACTCTGGAACAAAGTAGCGAAATAAAATGGATAGAGCAGATAAATCAAGCTTTAGAAGAAAATCATTTTTGTCTTTACTACCAGTCCATCGCCCCAACCAACCCTGATTTATCGCACTTTCAAGAACACTACGAAGTGTTACTCAGGCTGCGGGATCGAACCACAGGCAAAATCATTCCGCCAATGACTTTTATTCCGTTGGCAGAACGCTACAACTTAATGCAATTAATCGATCGCTGGGTAATTACTACTCTGTTTGCAAGTCAAGGGGCGCACTATCGACAAACTTACGCAGACTGTCAAAAATCCGGCGGTTTCTGTTTATATACAATCAACCTTTCGGGTGCAACTATCAATGACGACCGCTTTATAAACTTTCTGCACGAACAAATAGAGTTATATCAAATTCCACCGCAGGTACTTTGTTTTGGAATTACTGAGACTGTAGCCATTACTAATTTGACTAAAGCTGTAGCGTTAATTAATGAATTTAAGCAACTTGGTTGTTCTTTTGCTTTAGATGATTTTGGGATGGGGATGTCGTCCTTTGGTTATCTTAAAAAGTTGCCTGTAGATTATCTAAAAATTGATGGCAGTTTTATCAAAGATATCCTTGCCGATTCTACAGATTTGGCAATGACTGAAGCAATTAATCAAGTTGGTCATGTAATGGGGCTAAAAACGATCGCGGAGTTTGTCGAAAACAATGGCATCCTAGCAAAAATCCGCGAGTTGGGAGTAGATTATGCTCAAGGTTATGGCATAGCCACACCTAGACCGCTAGTAATTCCACAATCAAACTTGATACCTACTTTAGTAATGGAGCCAGTAGTTTCTAGTAAATAACTTAATTAAAGCGCTGATGATTGTTATAAAATAGAGTCATGCAACGGAGCTAAACCCAAGTAACGTATACCTTCTGGGGAAATTTCAAAGCGACAGGGCAAAGTTTCTAACCCCAAGGCGATCGCGCTGCGGAGTAATTTACCATAAACTGGATCGGCATTATCTCCTGGTGCAAACTGGCTACAGTCGCCGCGATTGATAAAGTACAGCATTACTGCACGAGCAGTAGGTAGTAAAGCTGTAAGTTCTCGCAGGTGCTTTTGTCCGCGCAACGTTTCGGTATCGGGAAATAAGGCTAGTTGCTGCTGCGCCCAAGTGGTGCTTTTGACTTCTACATAAATGGAGCGATTTGTAGTGCTGCTCAATAAAAAATCTACTCGACTTTTTTTGTCTTGTCCGTAAGCAACCTCAAATTGAATCTGTTCGTAGTTGCCGAGTTCAGGAAATAAAAATTTTTCTAATGCTAGTTTAACAACGCGGTTGGGCATCATTGTATTGATTCCTACCCAAGTTGGTTGGTTATCAAATACTTGAATCATTTCCCAAGTATAAGGGAGCTTGCGCTTGAGACTGCTGCTATGAGAAACTTGCACCGCACTACCAGGAGTACTAATGCCGCTCATTGACCCCGTATTTGGGCAATGAGCGGTAATTATTTCTCCCGTTTCTAGTTCAATGTCTGCAAAAAATCGCTTGTACCTTTTAAGTAAAATACCTGGGTAAAGTGGCGGATATTTGTACAACCAATCGTCCATTTGGAATTTATACAATGTACTTTTGCACGGCGATCGCTAATTGCTCTGCCCAATGCTGCGTCAAATCTGCGTCGGCGGCTTCTACCATCACTCGAATTACAGGCTCAGTACCAGAAGCTCTAACTAAAATTCGCCCTTGGTTGCCCATAGCGGTTTCCGCTTCAAAAATAGCGCTTTGCAGGCGATCGCACGCTGCCCAATTCATCCGGCGATCGCGGTTTTCGACTCGCACGTTTTTTAATAACTGCGGGTAGGTAGTAAAACTGCTTGTAGCTAGTTGCGACAAACTCGTACCAGAACGCTTAACTAAAGCCGCTAAATGCAAGCCTGTAGCGATGCCATCTCCCGTAACGCCGTAGTGGGGGCAAAGAATATGTCCTGATTGTTCGCCCCCTAGCATTGCGCCGGTAGTTTGCATTTGGGCTTGGACATAGCGATCGCCGACGTTGGTACGAAATAATTTGCCCCCTTGTTTTTCCCAAGCTCTTTCAAAGCCAAGGTTAGCCATGACGGTAGAGACGATGGTGTTATTGGGTAATTGCTGGGTTGCTTGTAAGCTTTTGCCCCATAAATACAAAATATAATCGCCATTAATTGGGTTGGCGCGATCGTCCACAGCTAAAACGCGATCGGCATCGCCATCAAAAGCCAAACCTAAATCGGCATTGTGTTTTAAAACCGCTTCTTGTAAAGGAGCTAAATGAGTAGAGCCGCAATTTACATTAATTAAGTCGCCATCGGCTTGATTGTGCAAACATATTACTTCTGCTCCCATCTCTTTAAATACGGCGGGTGCGATGCCGACGGCGGCTCCCCAAGCCAAATCTAAAACTATCCGCATTCCTTGGAGGCTGCTGGAGAAGGTTTTTTTGATACTTTCTAAATAATCTCTAATTAATTCTGGGCGGTGGTAGTGCTGCCCTTTGTTTGGTTTATTAATTGGTAGGAGAGTTTGTCCCCGTACTCCAGCTTCCACTTGGTTTTGCAAAGCTTCTGCTAACTTTGCGCCATTACTACCAAAAAATTTTATGCCGTTATCTTCTGGTGGATTGTGACTTGCAGAAATCATCACTCCACCTACGGCATTGCTAATACTCGTAAGATAAGCAACGCCAGGAGTTGGGCATAAGCCAAGATTCCAAACTTCTAACCCAGAAGCCGTTAAACCTGCCGCCACAGAAGTTGCTAAGAAATCGCTAGAATTGCGCGAATCTTGTCCAATAATGACTACACCAGATTTATGAGCATCTTGCAATACTAGCCCTGCCCAAAAACCTACTTGCAATGCTAAAGCAGTATCTAATAATTCTCCCACTCGTCCCCGGATGCCGTCAGTACCAAATAAGGGAGATTTAGGAAGGACTAAGCTATTGTTGCCTGCAAAAAAATCAACATCCCAATCCATAGATTGAGAAACCGTATTTTGGATTTCCACCGGAGACACGACCATACTTTAACTACTCCACACACAACACACTCATACGGGTAGAGGATAGCACTTTATGTTAATTTTGAAAAAATTATTTGCTAGTTCAACCAAGAGTATGCTAATTTTCCTCCCTGGTTAGAGTTTTTGCCAAGTAACGTAGGGAGTAAATTTACACCCCTACTGCGGTTAGTAATAATTCTATACTCTCGCGCGTTAGTCCTTGTTGGAGGTAACGCGGCGAGTCAGGATTGTAGGGACTAGAAAGGCGATCGATACTAATAATTTTTGCTTCAGTGGGGATAATTGGCACATCGGGGTCGAAAGCCGTTGGACGCATTAAAGAGCTAGAAAAGCCTTTAAAGATAATTAGTAAGTCCCTTTCGCCAGCAATTTCTACTTCGACAATTAAAACTTCTTGCGGTTTTTTGAGGGTGTACTGCTCTAAACGCTTACTAAAAGTCATAAAGTATTTTAAGAAAGTGCCGAGCGTCCTTGTTTGCCTAACTTAAAAAATACAAAATAAACCAAGCAACCGACATAGAATATTAAACCCACCATGCCCAAAAAGCCTAAAAATCCGGCGGAGGTATTGGGATGAAAATACTCTTTAAATAGTAGGGGTGGCTCTACAAAGGCACGACATAAGGGCGATTGTATGGCTGCGGTAGAAATCGCGCACTGTAAAAATGGCAAGGTAGAAACCGCACCGATAAAACAATAAACTGATATTGCCCACCGCCAAGCATTAAAACTCAAAGCTAGCGCCCCTGTCGAGCGATCAGCAATTTCTTCGTTGAGATCGACCCAAAACCACAAGGAAATAGGGATCAATATTCGTGCCATAATTCCCGAAACAAAGCCTACAGGAAAAGCAGCTATTAACAGGTATACAGAAATTGCTAGTAAGCTAGACACGCGCCAGTAGATAGTTAATAACCGTTGGATGGCTTCGGCTTTTTGTGCCAAAGCCCAAAGTAGCAGGATTAACGGCAAAATTACTGTAAAGATAACAGCTAAACGGTAGTCTGTCCAAATTAGAGAGCGAAGCCAGTTTTCAGCAAGCATAGATTAAATAAAATCAGCGTAATTTTTGCTTAGGAGCATCTTCTAGAGTAGCGGAAGTGCGATCGCCCTTGAACGGACATAAAAAAGCAACGTAGCACATCACCAAGTTTAGTGTCCTACGTTGCTCAAAATTTAAGTAAGTTTTACTACTTTTTTGCTTATTCTTCGTACAGACGACATTCCGCAGCATCGGGGTTGTCATCGCAGTATTGCTCTAAGGAATTTTTGGGTTTAACTTGGCGCTTGTGGGCTGCTTCTGCTTGCAATTCCTCTACAACGTCCCAACCTGCGGCGCAGGCTGCTGATGTTTCACCTTCAGTAGCGCAAGCGTTACGGGCTTGCTCTCTTTCTTGTTCGATTTGTTGATTGATGTCGCTCATAAATTTTTTTGGCAAATGTATTCTTGTGTCTATTATAAGAAACCTTTGATGTTGAAAGTTTCTTAGGAGGCGATCGCATCAAAAATGCTGCTCATTGCTTACTCCTAAAGGCTAACACGCGCCCATAGGTATTTTTATCTATCACAGCTTTGATATTACTAATCTTTAGCAGTACAGGCAACTATACTGTAGTTTTTAGATTGCTATAGATGTTTTAACAAATCTATCAAATTGCGGCTTGGCTCGTTAAAAGTTTAGCTAATAGCTGATGCTAGTTAGGACAACCACCAATCGCACTTTGGTATGTTGGTGGTATTACCCTACGGTAGAACTCATGACAAAAATGCAGTGGGCGAATGCCCTATCAACTCAGTCTTCTTTAGAATCTGCGGTGGCGGAGGTTGTAGAACGTGCTACTTCTATATTGCGATCGCCCGCCGATTTAGCCATAGTATTTATTTCGGCAGCTTTTACCAGCGACTATCCCCGTTTGCTGCCTCTGCTACAAGAAAAACTAACAGATATTAAGGTTTTAATTGGCTGCGGTGGTGGGGGAATTGTGGGGGTGTCTGCGTGGGGAGAAATGCAAGAATTGGAAGATTCCCCAGCTTTGAGCTTGAGCCTAGCGCACTTGCCCGATGTAAAAATTCAAGCCTTTCATATTGTGCCGGAAGAATTGCCCGATCTTGATAGTCCGCCGCAGACTTGGGTAGATTTGATTGGTGTAGAACCCGACCAGTCGCCGCAATTTATTCTATTATCCGATCCGTTCTCTAGTAAGATTAACGATTTATTACAAGGACTAGATTTTGCTTATCCAGGTTCGGTAGTGGTGGGCGGATTAGCCAGTGGTGGCTCAACTCCAGGACTTACAGGCTTATTTTGCAACCATAGCCTTTATCGGGAAGGAACTATTGGAGTTGCTTTAAGTGGCAATATTGTTTTAGAAACCATTGTGGCGCAAGGATGCAGACCTATCGGCAAGCCTTACCAGGTAAGTTCGAGCGATCGCAATATTATTTTAGAGTTAGACGAAAAACCGCCATTGGCACAGCTTAGGCAACTAATTGACAGCTTGAACGAAGAAGACCAACGCCTAGCGCAAACAGCTTTATTTATTGGCGTGACGCGGGATGAATTTAAGCAAGATTTGGGACAGGGAGATTTTTTGATTCGTAACTTATTAGGAGTAGATCCTAGTGTAGGCGCGATCGCCATTGGCGATCGCATTCGTCCGGGTCAACGGATTCAATTTCACCTCCGCGATGCCCAAACTTCGGCAGAAGATTTAGAATGGTGGCTGCAAAAATACCAAAAATCTAATCAATCCCAACCTCAAGAAGCGGGTGCTTTGATGTTTGCTTGTTTGGGACGCGGAGAAGGTTTGTATGGCAAACCAAATTTTGATTCAGGACTATTTAGGCGCTATTTAAACGATATTCCTTTAGGTGGGTTCTTTTGTAGCGGTGAAATTGGTCCAGTTAGTGGTAGCACTTTTTTACATGGCTACACTTCGGTATTTGGTATTTGTCGTCAGCCTTAAATTAGGGAGTTTTAATTGTCACCTGTTCGAGTTCGTCAGCACGTTAATCCGTTAGCTATTAAGTACATAACGCCAATTTTGGCTCTTGATTGGGAGCAGATATATCCAAATTCAACTCAACCAATACATTTAGATATTGGTTGTGCTAGAGGACAGTTTTTGCTTGATATGGCAAAGCTTGACCCTAGTTGGAATTATTTGGGGTTAGAAATTCGTGAGGTTTTGGTAGAAGATGCGATTTCTACTACTCGTAAACTAAATCTAACAAACTTGCATTATTTATTTTGCAACGTCAATAATTCTCTTACCCCATTACTCCAGTCTCTTTCTCCAGGAACGTTACAGCGCGTGACTATTCAGTTTCCCGACCCTTGGTTCAAAAATCGTCATGCCAAAAGGCGAATGTTGCAGCCGCAATTAGTAGCAGAATTAGCAACTTATTTAGCTAGTGGTGGCATGGTGTTTCTGCAATCAGATATAGAGGGGTTATTATTAGAGATGCGCGATCGCTTTTATAGTCACCCAGATTTTAGCTTGCAAAGCCCAGAACCCTCACTAACGCCCAATCCTTTACCAGTAGCGACCGAAAGAGAACAGAGGACTTTATCGCGCGGCGAACCTGTCTATCGAGCAATATTTAGCCGCCGTTAAATCCAATGAGGTAGCCATGGCTTTATCCACGATGGTAATTGCGAATAGTCGAAGTAAGGTAAACGCAAGCGATATTCGTCTAAAGATAAGGGTAAACCCAAATAAACGGGCATCCAAAAAACGAAAGCACTAAGGATTAATAAGATAATTGTTAATCCTATTATCCGTACTGATGAGCGATAACTTTGCAGCCAATTATTTATAAAATACGCGATCGCAAGTCCTGAAAATACCGAAGCGCCCATATAGTGATAAAGAAACGTACAGCGCGTTACGGGAACCCAAGGCAGCAAGTTAGCTAACCAGTTCAGGACTAAATACAAAATAATCCAATTGTCGATAACTTGGCGATCGCTAATTTGGAAAAATAAGCTGAATTTCTGCGTAGATAAGCTATTGCGCAGCAGCAGCCACAGCATATAAAAAATCGCGGCAGTAGATAGCCACCACAACACCGGATTGCCTATTGCATGAACATCATAAATTACTTTTCCGGTAGTTGCAGGCAACGCTGGGGTATCAAAAACTAAAGGTTCGGTGCTACTCCCCGCCGTGCGATAAAAGTAGGCTACAGGACGCAACATCAATAGCCAGGTGTACCAATCAGAACAGTAAGGATGCACTTTCGCCCCATCACCGATTCTTTCGTGATAAGACAAAATTTGTTTCTGCATATCCCAAAAGTTGGGAGTGGGATTCTGTTGCAAGTGGGGAATCCAAGCGAGGCTATAAACAGCAATGGGGATAATTGCTAAGTAAACTAAAATATGTCCTATATTAAGCTGACTGAGGTTTTGCAAAGGTGTAAAGTCGCGGCGACTTGTGTAAGCATTTTTAAGCGGATTTATCCATTTAATCGCCCAAGCCGCCAGCCAAATTAAATAAATCCCTAATAAAAACCATAAACCGTTCCACTTAACTGCTGCCGCCGCACCAAACCACACGCCAGCGAGGGCTAAATAGAGGCTGCGTTTAATGCCATGAGTTTTTAGTCCTAATAGTACAAACAACTGCCCTAGCAGCCCAAAAAGCACCAGATAGATGTTATTTAGGGCGTAACGAGACTCTACTAAAAATAATCCATCGGTGGCGGCAAATAAGGCGGCAACTAGAGCATAACTACGACGATTACTAATTTGATAAGCGATCGCTGCTACAACTAAAGGAATAAACGAACCTGTAAAAGCATTAAGCCAGCGATAACTCCAAGTGGAACGCACGGAACCCGTAAGATTATTTACAGTATCTTGACCGATGGGAAGATGGCTACCAATCCAAATCCCAATCGCAATAATATACTGGCTTAAAGGCGGATGAGCGTTAAAAAACTTGGTATTAGTCAGGTAGTTGTTGGCAAATTTGGCATAGTAAACTTCATCAAAGACAAAGGTATTAAAGCGTCCTAATCCCCAAAATCTCAGGATCAGCGAAAGTAAAAATACCACCGCTAAACCAACCCAAAACCAGGAAATTGAGTTAGGACGCTTGTGAGATGCAGACATATTACAAGGATTCTTAGCTCAACGTATATTCAAACTAAGATACCTTTTCTGCGTCCGCTACTATCAGCAAAGTCTTAAGTACCGAATCGGGATTGAGACTAATAGAGTCAATACCTTGCTCTACTAAAAACTTAGCAAACTCTGGGTAATCGCTGGGTGCTTGACCGCAAATGCCAATTTTGCGATGATTTTTCTTAGCCGTTGCGATCGCAATTTGTACCATTCGCTTTACTCCAACGCTACGTTCGTCAAATAAGTGCGAAACTAAAGCCGAATCTCGATCTAAACCTAGTGTTAGTTGCGTTAAGTCATTAGAACCAATTGAAAAGCCATCAAATACTTGGCTAAATTCTTCCGCCATAATTACATTACTTGGCAATTCGCACATTACATACACTTCTAGCCCATTAACGCCCCTTTCTAAGCCGTGTTTTGCCATTTCTGCAATTACCCGCTTACCTTCATCGGGGGTACGACAAAAAGGAATCATTGGGATAACGTTGGTTAAACCCATTTCATCCCGTACCCGCTTTAAGGCGTGACATTCTAGCGCGTAAGCTTCGCAGTAACGTTCGTCATAATAGCGACTTGCACCGCGCCAACCAAGCATTGGGTTTTCTTCTTTGGGTTCAAATTGTTTTCCACCCAATAAATTAGCGTATTCGTTGGTTTTAAAATCGCTCATCCGCACAATTACAGGGTTGGGATAAAATGCCGATGCGATCGTCGCTACTCCCCGTGCTAACTTATCGATAAAATACTGGGGTTTATAGTCGTACAGTTGCGTAAGCTGGGCAATTTTTTCTTTAACAGTTTCATCGTCTAACTTGTCGTAGTGAATTAAAGCTAGAGGATGCACTTGGATGTAGTTGGCAATAATAAATTCTAGCCGCGCCAATCCTACACCATCATTAGGAATCGCCGAAAAACTAAAAGCTTCGGCGGGATTTCCCACATTCATTAAAATTTTAGTACGAGTGCGGGGTAAGTTTTCTAAAGGTACTTCTCTAACTTCAAAAGGTAATAACCCAGGATAAACTCGTCCTTCTTCCCCTTCCGCGCAAGAAATAGTTACTTCTTGACTAGTTTTTAAAACTTCTGTAGCATTACTCGTACCAACGATCGCCGGAATGCCCATTTCTCTAGCAATAATCGCTGCGTGGCAGGTTCTGCCACCAGAATTTGTCACGATCGCACTAGCTTTTTTCATTATTGGTTCCCAATCGGGATCGGTGCGATTAGTTACTAGCACTTCTCCAGCGCGGAATTGGTCGATTCTACCAGCATCTACAATAATTCTTACTAAACCTTGACCGATGGCTTCTCCCACACTACGACCAGTAACTAAGGGCGATCGGGCATTTTTTTCTGTAAAATGATAGCTACGTAAGATATTTTGGGATTTTTGCGACTGTACGGTTTCTGGTCTAGCTTGAACGATAAATAATTCCCCCGTCATACCATCTTTCGCCCATTCCATATCCATCGGCGTATATTGGTTGTGGATTTTGGTGTAATGATCCTCAATTTCGCACGCCCATTTTGCTAGTTGTAAAATCTCCTCATCTTCCAAAGCATATTTAGCGCGACTTTCTGCGTCTACCAATACATTTTTAGTAAACTTAGAACCGTCATCGTAGACCATTTTTAGTTCTTTACTGCCGATTCTTTTCTTTAAAATTGGGCGAAATCCCTGCTTTAAAGTCGGCTTAAATACATTGTATTCATCGGGATTAACTGCGCCTTGAACGACATTTTCCCCCAATCCATAAGCCGCAGAAATTAGCACGGCATTTTTAAAGCCTGTTTCGGTATCGATCGAAAACATTACCCCAGAACAAGCTAAATCGGAACGTACCATTTTTTGGACACCCACAGAAAGCGCTACCTCTAAGTGGTCAAAACCTCTATGATGGCGGTAAGAAATTGCGCGATCGGTAAATAAAGAAGCAAAGCAACGATGACAAGCTGCTAAAACTCCTTGGTTGCTATGGACGTTGAGATAAGTTTCCTGTTGTCCAGCAAAACTAGCATCGGGTAAATCTTCCGCCGTTGCGCTAGAACGGACTGCTACATCGGTATCAATGCCGTATTTTTGACATAATTGCGTGTAAGACTCGGCGATCGCATGTGTGAGTTCTACAGGAAAAACGGTGTGCATCATCAGACTTCGCGCTTGTTTCCCTGCTTGTTGCAATTGATAGACATCATTTATATCCAAGGTTGCAAATAAGCTTTTTAACTTTGCTTTTAATCCAGCTTTTTCAATAAAGTAGCGAAAAGCGTAAGCTGTGGTTGCAAATCCGTTAGGAACTTTTACCCCGTTAGGAACTAATTGCTGGATCATTTCTCCTAAAGAGGCATTTTTTCCTCCTACTAGGTCAATATCGCTAATTCCGACTTCATCAAACCACAGAATTAGCGATCGCTTTTTAGAGGATGAAACAGACTTTTCCTGTTCTGTAGCCATAATTATTCCTTCTTATTGGTAAATCTTGTTTAGCTTTAATTAACTTATCAATTAGCTAATTTTATTACTTGACTATTTTTTAGTGATTTATAGCTATTCAAACGTCGTAAATTTACCAGAAATTTGTAATTAAGTATACATAAAACTCCCCACAAAATTGCTATGGCGATTTGAAAATTCTTAACTGACAACCATTTTCAATCTAGTTACAAGTATCATATTGCAATTATTAAATTATACTTACGATTTTTTATACAAGTTTTTGCTTTTGCTGAGGGTTTCAAAAAATAGATATTAATGCTTTCTTTTTCTAAACTTACACTAGAATATTTAATAATATTGTTTTACTTAATAAAATACTCAAGTGTCAATTATAAAATAAATACAAGAAATTATTAATATATTACCTAAATATATTCGCGACACCATTAATATTAAAGCTAGAAGTCAAGAAACTAGAGATATACAAATATATGTCTATATACAAGAAAGAAACATTTACTACGAAGATAAGGGAAGATATTTATACCTACTACTAAGGTTTTTGACATTTACGCAAGGAAAGGTCGCTCTTGTCAAAAAAATTAGTTTTTGGGATTACTATAAGATGGATTATCATGGTATAAACTTAACAATCTTGTTTTTGCAAAAACGCTGCCTAAAAATACTGAAGACAAAATACTTATATACGATCGAGCAATCCAGAGTTGGACATCAAAAACATGGGGAAAGATAATTAATATAGAATTTGATATTTCTTTACCTATTCCTCCCCATTATGATTGGGCTTTCATGCCCTATATGATGCACCCTTCTATTTACTCTACAGACCAATATTCAGAAATTAAAAACTTACAAACTACAATTAGAAAAATCCGATTACTTTTTGCTGGAAATGTCGATCCTCTTTGCTACTCAACAACCAACCCTCAAAGTATTTTAAGCAAGCTTAAAATTATGCCGCGAGCAACAGTAATCCATACAGTAAATTCTTATTTAGGCAATGAAATACTTGCAGTAAAAAATTGGGAGCATGTAGAGCTATTACTTAATGGAGACTATCAACAAAAGGGTATAATTTTAGAACAAGATAAAATGAATTTTCGGGTTCCACAAACAAAATAGCTAGAAGTTTTAGCTAAGAGTGACTTTTTTCTTTGCGCGCCAGGAGTTACTATGCTATGCCACAATGCTATTGAATCAATGTCTGTAGGCGCTATCCCAATAACTAACTATCCCGATTGGTTTTTTCCTTCACTAGAACATTTGAGAAATTGCGTTAAATTTACTACAAAAGAAGATTTAATAGAAGCAATTAAATTAATTATTAGTATGGATAAAGCTCAAGTTGAACAACTTCGCAAAAATGTTATTGAGTATGATGAAAAATATTTATCCTGCGACAGTTTTTTAGCAAATACAATTTATAGTGATAAGCCTAAGCTAACTGTATTTATGAATGCTGGCACAAAAACTTACCTGCGTAAAATTAACAAAGATTCAATAATTATGAGCTAATTGAACATCAAAGTACAAAATAGAATTGACAGAAGATAAGAAGGGTAAACATACCAGCCCTAAATCAATATTTAACCTTCCTAACGTTAAGCTAAATAATTAAATTAAAACCAAAACCTACGCCACCAAGGAACCGAGGAATTTGTAGGAACATTATTCCTTCTGCGAATATCTTGAATTTTCCACCCAGTAAGCCTAGCTAAAGTTTGCGATTCTTGTTCAAATCTTCGAGATAAAGACCTTTGATACTGTCTTCCTGCGTCGCATTTAAGTTCGCCTTTAAAAGGATGATGCAAAACATATCTACCTTGAAAAAACTGATTATTTGAGGTTTCTTGAAACATCAAATCTTCAGGAAATTTATCGCGGCTGTAGCGGACGTGCAAGCGAGTAAGAAACACATTACTGTTATCTGATGAATCTAACCAGAAAACCCCAGCTTTTCGTAATTCTTCAGGGTTTAAAGGTTCGGCAGAACAAGGATCGCAACTATTCATATTCCAAGCATATTCGAGAAAGGCTACTTTTTTATTTTCTTTGGTGTAAGCCGTTTGAAACATTGACTTATAAAAGCCGCCAAATTCATCTTTTACAAATAAAGGGATATTTACATCCGAGGGAATTTTTACAGTGCGGTAATTTGTTAATTCTGTTTGTCCTTTGGGCGACAAAATATAAACAAGTAAATCTTGCTCATTTGTTGAATTTATCATGCCTAAACGAATAGGTAACATGAATTTTGGCGATTCAAAAGCCATTGTTAATGGTCGAAGAAATTCGTAACCAGACTTATCAAATTCTGCTAAGTTTACCTTAGCAACAAAAAACTTCATTTTTTGGCGAATGTAAGGCTGCAATATTTGTTTTGCACCTTTAGGTATTTTGTAACCATTAATATTCAACCAAGTTTCTAAGCCATTAGATTCTTTAGCGCTTAGAACTACAATATCGTACTCGCCTACAGTAAATTTGGCTTCTACCGTAACTCCTAAAGAGCGATCGCGTCTACTACTATTTCCCAACTCTTGCGCTACTGGCGCTGCTGCTGGGCTTCTAAGCGCACCATCATTAAAATAGTCAGTTGCACAAGGATCTTCATCAAAATATTCTACTAATCTAGGAGCGCTAAAAGCCTCTAAGCGTTCGATAATTTTACTTTCACTGACACGTACTTGTTCAGCTTTTAAAACTACGGGTACAGGTACAACTAAAGCAAAATCTTTGACATCGCCTTGGTAGTCATTTGCCATAGTTAAAACTGTGCGGTTGCCATCACGAGCAATTACTACTTGAGACGCTTTATTGTAAAGCTTAGTATCAGCTTTGGAGACATAAAATCCACAAAATGCCCACGCACTAGGAACAAAGCAAATAGTCGCTATAAAAGCTATTATTAACAACTTTGATAATTGTTTAATCACAAAAACCTCCAGATATCAAATATTAGTTTTGGCTGTAAGTAATGAATTATCATTTGCTTGCAACCAAGTAAATCTTGGTGCAGTCCAAATAATATCTAAAATAATTGTTAGCGGTGCAAGCGCAAATAACGCCCAAAAAATAGCGGTAGAAATAAAAAACTGATTGCGTAGAATAAAAGTTAATCCTGCAATACAAACAGCCCAAATATAGCGACCATTTTCAGCACTAGGAATTGAACGCGGATCGGTAAGCATAAATAAAGCAAATAATAGTAAAGAACCGCTCATAAGTCGATGTAAAAATACATCTATAGTCCAACCTAGCCAAATATTTCTAATTGCCTCTAACCCAGCATAAGTAACTAAAAAAACGACGCTTGTATCCCATCTTCCTACTTGCTTTAAAATGATACCTCCCGTACCAAAAAATAAAAGCGCGTACCACCAATCATCTCCCCATTGCCCAGGAGAAACCCAAGCATCTGGCATAATAGTTAAAACTGAAATAATGCCAAAGTTAGCTGGATTAAAAAAATGTTTGTCGTCAACTTTGAAAACAAATTTACTTGAAATTGCCAAAAATCCCGCTAGTATCATTGTCAAATAACTATCAGCACGTAACAACAAACTTAATCCTAAAGCTGTAATTATTGCACTACGTAGCGAAAGTAATTTTAAAGGATTACACAAAGATATATTTTTAGTTGACAGATAGGTTTTTAATTCTTCATTAAACCACTGGCTAATAATACAAGTTAGTAACAAGACGATAGTTAATTCCGGCTTCAACGTCCAATCTTTTGTACTAATACCTAAAATAAGGAAACTAGATAAAAATAATATTTGATAGTCGCGGACATCTTTAAAAAGCATAATCTAACAACAAAAACTCAGCTTAAAATTGTAATTGTTGCTAGTATGACTGCTAAGTAAATGAAATAGTTAAGAGTTACATAAAATGTAACAGCCTAAGTAATAATACATACTGATGCTGATAAAATGCGATCGCCTTTAGTAACAAAAGGCGATCGCTTTAATCAACAATTATTTGCCTAAAATATTTTAAAGCGTATCTGTATCTATGCCGCTTGCTTTTAACTTAGCAAGGAGAGCTTCTAACTGTTGTTCGGCATTTTCTGCTCGGTGGTGTTCCTGCTCGGCTCTTTGGCGTTCTTGCTCAGCTTTTTGACGTTCTTGTTCGGCTAATTCTTCAGGAGTAAAGTATCTATTTCCTTTCTCGTCATACCAATACAAAACCTCACGCTCTAAACCACCACTCCAACTTGTGGCGCGTCCAATTCCTAAGCCAATTTCAGGCATCCAAAAAGGTTCACCAGCTTGTAACTGATATTGTCCGTCAATTAATTTATATACCTCAAAAGGCTGGTGTTTGGAGCGTTTCCAGTATTGGGGGTTGTAAACTACATAGTATAAAACCCCTAAGTTGGCATAGGTTGCCATTTTAGAGCTATATTCGCCCCCTGGGGTTTGCGATACAGTTTCTAAAACAAAAATTGGTGGAATGTAATCTTCTTCCCACAGTACATAGCTATTGCGTGATACATTCCCCGGCTTGCGACGACTCGTTCCCAAACTCAAAAAACCATCGGGGACTATAGGGACAAGAGGATTAATGCCTGTCGTATGATAAACACCCATATCGACGGCGAAAAACCAATCTTGACGCTCTGCCCAGATAAACTCTAATAAAAATAAGAGAAAATTGGGGATAAAATTTTGATTTTCGTTATCCACTGGCGCATCGTCCGAACAAGGCAGTTCCTCGCTACTTGGTAAGTTGAGCTTGGAGTCAAATATTACCATTGGATAATCCTCTGTTCTTTCTACCCTTTATTTTAAGTTTAAATTAGCTGCAAGAGCGATCGCCTGTGGTAGTATTCGGTGTTCTTGAATTTGAATGCGATCATGCAAAGTTTCGGCGGTATCGTTGGGTAATATAGGTACGGCAGCTTGGCACAAAATAGTGCCGCTATCTACTTGTGGGCATACTAAATGCACCGTACAGCCAGTTATCTTTACCCCCGCTTCCAGCGCCTGTTCTACGGCTTTTACGCCTTTAAAACTGGGCAATAAACTAGGATGAATATTGATAATTTGGTTTGGAAAAGCATTAATTAAAACTGGCGTGACTACTCGCATCCAGCCAGCCATAATTACCCAGTTGACATCGTGCTGCTGCAAACACTCAATGATTTGCAAGTCTAATTCTTCCCGACTACTAAAGTCGCGGTGATTGAGTAAAACGGCTGGTATATTCCACGAAGCTGCCCGTTCTACAACTTTTGCTTGAGGATTGTTGTAGATTAATACTTTAATTTGAGCGTTTAATAGCCCATTTTTGATAGCTTCTGCTACAGCTTCAAAGTTACTTCCACTACCAGAAGCTAAAACTCCTAGTTTTAAAGGCGTATTTTGAGTTGGAATACAGGAAATACTTGGAGAAACTAGACTAGCACTAGATTCATTACAAACTGAAGGCAGCGTCATACAGGAAAAATTTTATAAATGGCAAAACTCTATAGTAGGGTGCGATCGGATAATGAGGAAGTCGCGGCTTGGATATTTCTGACTCCAGCATTGATATTTTTGGGTGTATTTCTTCTTTATCCCATTGCTTATTTGTTTTACCTCAGCTTTACTACTGGTAGTTTTACCTCCTCTGGCATCCAATGGATTGGTTTAAGAAACTACTGGCGTTTGCTCCTTACCCCAGATTTTTGGCAAGTTTTAGTCAATACTACTTATTTCACCATTGCAACAGTAATTCCTAGCTTAGTAATACCTTTAGGATTAGCTGTACTACTAAATCGTTCTATCAGTCTCCGAGGACTATTACGCAGCGCTTATTTTTTGCCTTCAATAACGTCTCTTGTCGCTGCTGGCTTGGGTTTTCGCTGGCTATTTCAAACTGAAGGCGCGGTTAATGGACTATTAAATATATTTGGACTTGCACCGATTCCCTGGCTAGGTAGTACGGTTTGGGCAATGCCTGTATTGATTTTATTGAGTATTTGGAAACAGCTAGGTTTTAACATGGTGGTGTTTTTGGCGGGATTGCAAGCAATTCCGCCAAGTCGTTACGAGGCGGCGGAGTTAGATGGCGCAAATGATTGGCAGCAATTTCGGCATATTACTTTACCTGGATTGCGCCCGACAATTGTATTTGCGGCAATTACTACAGCAATTTTTACACTACGAAGTTTTGAGCAAGTGTATGTAATAACTGGTGGTGGTCCATTAAATTCTACTAATTTGCTGGTGTACTATATTTACCAAGAAGCTTTTGGACAATTTGACTTTGGTTATGCGGCGGCGGCGGCTACAGTGTTACTTGCGCTCGCACTTATTTTGGTATATTTGCAATTGCAGACTTGGGAAGATAATTAAATAGCTGATGGTTCGTAGTTTTTTCTAAAGGTTGCATAGAGTTCAAAGATAGAAACCCAAACCCAACTTAAGAAAATGAACTGCTAGAGGTCGCTAAGTAAACTTGCTGAATCTGTATCCAAAAACAATGTTGCTTGAGATTGCTGGCGTAAAATGGAAGCAGGGCAAGTTGTAGAAATAGGAAGTTGCAACATATTTTGTACTGCCTTAGCTTTCCGCTTTTCTGGCGCAAGACAAAGAATTTTTTTACTACTACAAATTTGGGAAATTGTGAGCGTAAAAGCATATTGCGGTACGTCTTCAGTAGTGGCAAAATGTCCTTCCCCTACTTGTTGCTGGCGGGTTGCTGTTTCTAGTTTTACTAATTTTATGTGCCTGGTTTCGTCGAAGGATGCTACCGATGGTTCGTTAAAAGCCAAGTGACCGTTTTCGCCAACTCCAAGAAAACATAAATCGATGGGTTGCGCCTGTAATAATTGAGTATAGCGATCGCATTCTGCTAATGGTTCCACTACATCGCCTATGATGTAGTGAAAAGCAGCCGCATTTACTCGTTTTTCTACTTGTTTGTGCAAATAGTAGCGAAAACTTGCCGGATGCTGGGGGCTAATTCCCAAATATTCATCGAGATGAAAAAAAACAATCCGCGACCAATCTACACTACCTAAAGCAATCAGCGCCTCTAGAAACTTTAGTTGCGAATTACCTGTTGCTAAAATCACTATCGCCTGACTTTGTTTTGTTAGCAGAGTAGATAGATAATTTTGGGCTATCTTTGCCGCATCGTCCGTTAGAGTAGTTATGTGATCGCAAAGTCGTACTGTCAAGTCGTCCACTTGAAAGTTTTTTACAGGTGCGTAGTGAGAAGTAATAGTTTCAGACATGAATTTTAGGGTGGAAAAAGCTATGTTACGGTACTGGTATAAGCTAGGCTAGACTTTCACTATTTTAAATATCGATGAATTATTGGCTAATTAAATCCGACTTTGAAACCTACAGCATTTTACACCTAAAAAAAGACCGCCAGACTATTTGGGATGGAGTACGCAATTACCAAGCGAGGAACTTTCTGCGGCAAATGCAGCAAGGAGATAAAGCATTTTTTTACCACTCTAATACTAAAATTCCCGGTATTGTCGGCCTAGTCAGCGTAACCACACCCCAAGTTGTCGATCCTACGCAGTTTGACCCAGAAAGCAAATACTACGATTCTAAATCCACTCTCGAAGCCCCGCGTTGGCAAACAGTAGTTATAGAATTTATTGAGGCTTTCCCTACTTTGATACCTTTAGAAACACTAAAGCAAGAATTTGGTAGTGATGTTTGGGTAACAAGACGCGGTAATCGATTGTCAGTAATGCCTGTAGATGAAATAGTAGCTAAAAAGATTTTGCATTTGACTAACTAAAAAACATCCGCCGGATCGGCAGAACGCAATTTTCGCATCGCGATCGCACCGGAAACGCTGCACATAATAATTGTTAGCACTAATACTGTTACTGCTCGATCTACCGTCATAGAAATTGGTAAAAGTGTCGCTGCATAAGTGACTTGGTACAGCCCAAAGGAGAGGGCAAAACCTGGAAGAAAACCTAAAATGGCAAGTAATAAAGCTTCTTGAGTCAAAACTCCCAGTAAATATAAGTTTGTATAACCCATTGCTTTCAACGTGGCATATTCTGGCAAATGGTCGGAAACATCTGCATACAAAATTTGATACACAATCACTATCCCGACAATAAACCCCACTCCTACACCTAATCCAAATATAAAACCGATTCCCGTACCGCTTGCCCAGTAATCTTTTTCAATTTGAGCAAATTCTTCAGTAGTCAGCACTTTGACATCATCGGGTAAACCAGCGATTAATTGACTTCGTACTTGTTCAAGATCCGCACCAGGAGTCAAATTAACTAAACCGACTTCGATTTGTTCTGGTTTGCGATTGGGAAATAATTGTAAAAATGTTGAATCGCTAGTAATAACATTACCATCCGCCGCGAAAGACGATCCGTTGGTAAATAAGCCTTTGACGCTAATAATTTTGCTATTTAACTCTGTTTCCAGCGTACCTGTTTGATTGAAAATATCTGCAACTTTTCCGTATTCGGGACGACCCGCTTGGTCAAACAAAACCTGATTTAATAGCTTTAACTGATCTAAATTTTGGGTTACTTCAGGAAACTTAAAAACAGGACTTGCGGGATCGACTCCCCAAACCAAAATTGCCCGACTGACACGAGTTTCAGGATTTTGCCATTGTCCAGTAGAAATGTATAGCGGACTAACTTTATTAACTCCTTCATAACTCAAAGCTTGGTACAATCGCTCTCTAGAAAAGCTTTTGACGGAAAACAACGTTTGAAATTGAGGATTAATTAATACCAAATCGGCTTGTAAGGTGCGATGGGGTTTGACGGCGGAATCGTACAACGCGCCTTCAAAACCCATTTGAATAAATATTAGTAAGTCAGCAAAGGCGATTCCAGCTATAGCAACAGCTAGACGGGTTTTTTCTCTAGTTACTTGCAGCCATGCTAAAGGGATTTTGTTAAACATAATTATTTTTATTATTCGGCGATCGCTTCATCGTCCAAAATTTAAGGTCAGCTTCTGGTAAACCACCCGTCCGCACTACCTCAAAACCAAGTCTTTTGTAAAAACGAACGCCTCCTTCAGTAGAAGTTTCTAAATAGCAAGGCAATTTTTCTTTATCTGCCTGGTCAAGAACTGGTTGCAGCAATAAACTTCCTATCCCTTGGCTTTGGTAGATGGGAGAAACACCTAGCATAAATAAATACCAATAAGGCTGAGGTAAATCTTGCTTATGATGTTTTTCAATTGTCAAAAATAGCGATATTAATTGCCCTAGTCTGCTCAAACGCAGTTTGAAAGATAAAGCATATAGACCTAATTGCAATAAGCGAAAATCGTTTAATGGATATTCACTTGGAGGTATCCAGACTGCGACACCTTTTAACTCATTTGTTGTTGTATAAACATGGTTGTATGGCTGACTGTAGCGTAATTCAGTTTTAGCGAGTAACTCAATTGCATTGATTCTTGCTTGTTCTTGTTCAGGGGTAAAATAACGAAAAGTTGGGTCGTTATTAAAGGCATAAGCGAGTGTAACGCTTGCTGCGTCAATCTGAGATTTTTCTAGACAAACAACTTCTGTACTCATTTTTATTACCACAGTAAATCATTCATAAAAGCGTAAAATTTAACAAAATCAATTTTGGCAAGCGCTATTATTAAGCGAACTTTTTCTTTATCTTGTGCAGTTCCACATAGGTAAACGACTTTACAAGCTGCGATCGCTAAAATCATCCAAGAGTAAGTTTTGCGGCGAAAAAAGCGAAACCAAACAAAAGATGTTTTGTATAGCATGACTTTCTGGTTTAGTTAAAGATTTACAGATGCGCGATCGCTTGTTTCTAACTTGCGCTGTCTCATCAGCAAAAATAACGGTAATCCCAACGAAACCCCAACAAGCAAATTACTAGCAACATAAATCCATAGACTTTTCATTCCCAGCCGCGAACCTTCCCAGAACACAAAAGCCCAAAGCACTAACGATGACACAATCAAATCCATAGCAAAAAAGTTAGAGATGCGATTAACAAATAGTTGTTCAAAGAAAAGCTGTAGGTTCAAGCCATGTTTTACCAAAAAAGGCACAAATTGAGAATAAGGTAAAATGGTTCCCGCGATGCAGAGAATTAAGTATGTAGTTTGAATCATGAAATACTCCTTATATCAAACATTCGTTATAAATTGAGTTATATGAGTTATACCGGAAGTCTGTAGTTTTTGCGAGCGCATTTGAACTGTCTCCAAACTATTAAAGTTTTACGCCTTGACCGTAGATAAAATATGTATCTGTAAGTCTTGTCTCTGCTTGGAAGCCAGCTTTAGTTAGTTTGTTGCGCAAAACATCAGGTTGATAATAAATTTTGAATATCTGAAACTCTCGCTCGTCATTTAGCTTGCGCTTTTGATAAATTTCGTTTTTGTCTTGAATCGGATGATCTTTAGCTGAAGATGTTATTTCAAAATAAGAGTCAATAATCAAAACTTTCCCACCTGGTAAAACTGAGTTGTAAACCTTGCTCAAAAACTCATCAACTTCTGCGGGAGGAATGTGAGATAACCAAAAAGAGAAGAAAACTAGATCGTATTGCTTATCTGGTTGCCATGAAAATAAATCTAGCTGCCGATATTCTACGTTAGGAGCATTGTTTAGTTTTTGGCGATTAATTTTAATCATTTCTTGGGAAGCATCTATCGCTGTAATTTGCTTACCAAGCTTCAAAAGTTCTTGCGTCCAAATTCCCGTACCGCAAGCTAACTCTAATATCGAATCAACAGTTCCCCCTTGCTGGACAATATTTTTGAGCGCCGCAACTTCATCAAACCAACGCTGGTTTATTTCCGATCCGCGATCGTAACGCCCAATTCGATAAAACCATTCATCATATTCTTTAGCTCTAGCTTTGTAGTAAGCAATTTGTTCTTGGATTGTTTGCTTCGTCATCTTGCTAAACCTCCATAGATGTAAACAAATTTATTGACATTTCGCCTTACCTCCTAAACCAGTAGAATATATGCTCAAAAGCAACTACAGATTAATTGCCGTTTGCACTTGCAAACTAGTCAAACCTGCAACTCGCTTGCTATCTTCAAGGTTGTTGAGACGAATTTTTACTTCAACTATGCGGCGATCGAGGTTTTCTCCTGGGCGATCGCTAAATACTTTTTGACGCTCTACTTGCATGCCAATTTGTGCTACTGTGCCTTTAATTTCACCATCAAAGGCTTGACTTGTAATTGTTGCTTGCTGTCCAACTTTAATTTTCCCAATATCAGTTTGGTAAACTTCTGCTACTGCCAGCATTTTGTCAGTTTTTCCCATCTCAACAATCCCCTCATCGCTAACTTTTTCTCCAGGACGAGTATGAAGCTTGAGAATTTGTCCAGCAATTGGTGCGCGAATATAAGCTCGATCCAAAGCCGTTTGAGCGCTCTTAACGGCAGAAAGTGTAGTTTCTAACTCTGCCATTGCTACTTGTACATCTACCGGACGCACTTCAGAAATCCGATCTAAAGTAGCTTTAGCTTGATTAATTTGAGATTGTAGACTTCTAAAATTGCGGTTTTTACTAGAAACCGCTTCCTTTAATTGCGCCGATGCTGTTTCTGCTACCAAACGCTTGCTATCTAAGTTAGAAGACGCGATCGCGCCTTGTTCGTACAACTGCACAAAACGTTTATACTCAGCATTAGCGTTGCGTACTTCCGATTCCCACCTTGCGATCGCCGCGTTTTGAGTTTCATTACCACCATTTAATTCTGCCTCTAACTGCGTAATTGTTGCTTGTTGCGCCTGAATTTCCCCAGTTTTTGCCCCAGCCTTGACTTGATTAAGCTTTGCTTGAGCGTTGTTTACTTGCTCTTTAGCTTGCTGCAATTGGTTCTCTAAGACTTCGCGCGAATCCAAAATTGCTACTACTTGCCCAGTTTTAACGCGATCGCCTTCGGTAACTAATAGTTGAGCTAGGCGATCGCCATCCAAGGCTACGGGAGCCGCCAAGCTAATTGTCTCCGCTTCTGGCTCTAATCTTCCTAAAGCCGTGACTTTCTTTGCTGGAGGTGTTGCTACTACTGGCTCTTGGGATGATTGCGTTAGTAATCCTGATTGAGAAATGCCATAATAAGCGATCGCGGCGACAAGTGCGATCGCTGCTATAACTGAACCAATTAACTTTTTATCTACAGGTATGGGAAAAAGTCGCGCATCTCTCATTTTTTCTCTCCCGTATAACTAGCTAACATTTCACCTACCAAAGCTCCTTGTTCTGTATAAGAAATAGTTTCTTCGCCAAATAACCGCCGCAACATCAAGCCGTAAAGCAAGTTAAAAATAAAATCGACAATGGCGCGATCTCTAATTTGCATATAATCAGCTAGTTCTAAAATTGTTTGTTCGTCTACTTCTTTGAGCCTTTCTTTGATAGAACTATCAGACCATTCATTGTGTTGGCAAAAATCAATCCACAGCAAAGTTTGCTTGCCTATATGGTCTTCATGTTTGGCAACAAATTGAAACAGTTTCTCAATCCTTTCTTTTAAAGTTGGTGGATTTCCCGCTTCTGCTAAAAAGTGCATCACGTTTTGGCGATCTAATTCTTCAGTCAACTGTAAAAATAAAGCTTCTTTGCTAGGAAAATAGTGATACAAAGTTCCTGTAGACACCCCTATTCCTTGTGCCAACTGCCTCATAGTAATCGAGCTATAACTTTTTTGAGCAAATAGGTCAAAGCTTTTCATCAGCAGTTCTTGGCGGTACTGGTCGCGGTCAACAATCTTCGGCATACGGTGCGATAAAATTAGCGCTTTTAGGCAATAGCTAAATTGTCTCTTGTTACTCCCGGACTTTTTATATCGAACATTAGTTATAAATTAACAGATTATTAATTGAGGTGCAAGCCTAAATAGATTGTTAAAATTCTCGCCCTGCAAATACTAAAATAGCGATCGCTTGCAAGGTAAATGCAAAGCAATATGTCTAACCCTAAACGAGATTGAAACGATAAAAAAAAGACCAGCCTACCACAGCTAGTCTATAGATTTTTTTAGATTGTCGTTTGATTCCAGGAAACCCAACTGCGTCCCGAAGCTTCAGCTAGTATAAATCTGTACTGCGTCCCAAAGCTTCAGCTAGTATAAATCTGTTCCTATATTGTAACAGGAAGCACAGACTTTTTTATAAAAGTTCATAGTATCTTGACATAACTATCTCAAGAGAGAGATGTAAAAACTAAAATTACCCCCAAATTGAGAGGAAAAATCCTCAATCTTAGTCATCTATTGCTCATCCCTAAATACCTCTCCCCTTGGCTGGGCTGTCCCCACAAAATCCGCTCTTGCTTATAAATAGCAATACCAGGTTTAGCACCTTTTGGTTTGTAGACGTGCTTGGGTTGAGTATAAACCACTGGAACGCGATCGCTTTGACGCGATCGGCTATAATAGGCAGCCAAATCTGCGGAAAATTGTAAATCGCGGTCTTCTGCTACAGCGCCGGGTTCTAAGCGTAGTAATACATGAGCGCCAGGAATCTCTTGAGCGTGAAACCACAAATCGTAATCGTTGGCAAGTCGAAAAGTTAAGCGATCGTTTTGGCGATTATTCCGCCCAATTAAGACTTCAAACCCACTAGGAGCGCGAAACTTGTGAAAATTTGGCGTAGAGTCAGGGCCAGCGGTAGGGCGGAGGTACTGCGTATCTTCTAAAATCTTCTGCCCAATTAATTCTTCGCGGATTTCGTAAAGCGCCTCCAAATCATCCGTCGATCGGTACTTATCTATTTGATAAATCGCATCTTCTACTTGCTCCAAGTAGTCGATTTCTGCCTGTACATCGTTTAGTAATGGCTCTACTGCCCCACGAGCGCGTTTTAGCTTTCCTGCTTGTTTGTACAGCTTCTGAGCGTTTTGGACGGCATTTTTTTCTGGTTCTAATCTAATTGCTACAGGTTCGCTAGTATCGAAATCACGCAAAACAATTTCTTTCCTTCCTGGTTGCCATGCTTGCAAATTAGCCATCAACAAGTCGGCTTGTTGACGATACACATCCGCCCCTTGAGACTGCTGCAACCGATCGCTAAAAGTTCGAGCTTTGAGGCGTAACTTTTCTAAAATATTACTTAGCTTTTGCATTAACTGATTACGCAAGTTAGTAAATTCTTGCTGATTTAGTTCATGAGTATAGTAATGATTTAGCAACCCTTGAGTATTGGCTACGGGTTCCGTTACTTCCCAACCCATGACCGTATAACCTTTAGCTGTCCAGCCAGGAAAAAATTGCAATTTATCTAAGTTTTGCAACCATTCAAGCCAATAGCTAAACAATCTTTGCCAATCGGCGGGTTCTAGGCTGGCAGTCGATTGTTCTGGATCTAGTTCTGCTACTCGTACCATCGACTGTACCAAAGCTGGACTTAAGCCCCGGTAATTTTTGAGCAAACAACGCCCTACCGCTCCTGGAACTAAGCTTACCCGTTCAATCCAACGGCAAGTCTCCTCGCTTATTGCTGGTACAGCACCGCTTAATGATGGTGGCAACTCATAAGTTTGCCCGGTTTGAATCGGGCGGACGCTTGACTGCTGTTGGCTAACTTGGTGTGCTGCCGTAACAATTACTTTATTTGCGTCGGTGAGAATGACATTGCTGTATTTGCCCATAATTTCTACATACAAATGCCACAAAGCGCTCTCTCCCGGACGGCGGGCAAATTGCAAATCGACAACCCGCTCCCAAGGTGCAACTTCTTCAATTGCTACTAGCGCCAAACCATTCAACTGATGAATCAACTGTTGGCTAAACGTAAAAGTATCGGGAATTCGCGGCGGCGGAGAACTCATACAGATGTGCGCTGCTTGGGGATGCCAACATATTTCTAGCCATCCTCGCTTGTCTAAAGTACGTAGAGCGATCGCAATTGTAAAGCGGTTGCGTTGATGTACTTGTTCGGTACGCGCGGGCAGCCAGAGCGATCGCAATTCGCAAACCGCAGCAATTAAAGTTGTAAAGTCAACAGGTTGCAAAGCAAATCTTCTTTAACTAAGGGAATAACATTTAATACTTGTTCTACCTTTTGAGCGATATCTAAAGGTAGAAAAACTTAAAAAACAGGACTAAAAGCCCCAAAAGTCAGTTTTTTAGCTGTTTTTAGCCTTGTAAGTCCAAATTTTTGTATATACCATTGAAGTTAGGTTTTCCAGCTTGTTATAGGGCGCGTCGCGTCAGTTTTTCATGGATATTCAGCTTATAAATATTGGTTTTGGTAATATCGTCTCTGCTAACCGAGTAGTTGCCATTGTTAGTCCTGAATCTGCCCCCATTAAGCGTATTATTACAGATGCGCGTGATCGCGGTCAGTTGATTGATGCTACCTATGGTCGTCGTACTAGAGCCGTAATTATCACCGATTCAAGTCATGTAATTTTGTCAGCAATTCAGCCTGAAACGGTGGCAAATCGATTTGTTCTTAGCCGCGAGCAACCAGATAATTAGCTAAGGTAATGTAAATTATAAAAATTGAATAGGTTGGTTTTGTGCCAGTGAATGCAAACTTCTAATTCTACTCCAGCAAACGATCGTCGCTCTCAAGGAAAAGTAATTGTTTTGACCGGTCCTAGCGGCGTTGGTAAAGGTACTTTGGTGCAAATTCTCTTGCAACGTCACCGCGAACTTTATTTATCGGTTTCTGCTACAACTCGTTCGCCGCGTCCGGGAGAAATTGATGGCAAGCATTACTATTTTGTTAGTCGCAGCGATTTTGAAGCAATGATTGTCAGCAACCATCTTTTAGAATGGACGGAATTTGCAGGCAACTACTACGGTACTCCCCGTTTACCGATCGAACAAAAAATTGCTGAGGGCAAAATCGTTTTATTAGAAATCGAGCTAGAAGGTGCGAATCAAATTCGTACTTCATTGCCCGATGCGTTACGGATTTTTATTTTGCCACCATCTTTTAGTGTCTTAGAAAAACGTCTGCGCGATCGCGCTCAAGACTCTCCTTCAGCTATCCATCGCCGTCTTCAACGCGCGCAAATCGAAATTGATGCTGCCAAAGAATTTGATATCCAAATTACTAACGATGACTTAGAAACCGCTTTGCATTTACTTGAAGCAGCCTTATTCAATTAGTAATAATTCCTTTTAAAAAGCTTAAGAGTAGAGCAAAAAAGCAAAAGTTTTTGCGCTAAAGCAAAGACATTTCACTTTTCTTATCTACTCTTTAATCTCGCCTATTAGAACTAGGCGTAATTTTTCCAACTAGCTAAATAACCGTTGGATTACTTCTATATTGTCTAGCAGGAAGTAGGCAACTACCGCTCCACCAACGCCACCAATCAGAAAGCTAGTAGCATAAGTATTCCAGCCTTCGGGAGACTTGAAGGCATCGGGTACTCTATTGGCAGTGGTTACATTTGTAACAGGTTGGGCAGGATTGCTATTAGCATAAAGGGCGATCGCAAAGGCAGAAATTGCGACCATTCCCAAGGTTGATAATAATCCAGCTAAATTAGCAATATCGGTATCCCGCAACGGGCCTAGTTTTGCAAAAGGACCAAGCAGCCAATAACCATGAGCCATACCAGCTTCTATTCCTCTCCTTTGGGTTGTTATCCCTTGGCGGTAAGCTGGCAAGTTATTAATGAACCATTTAGTAAGGCTAGAATTATTGATTGGTGTCTCCATGTCACCCCACTGCGGATCGCGGTTAGGAGGAAACACAACTTCTCTATTTCTAGGATCGCTGGGGCGATCTTTTGATGCATCTATTGCTTGCGCCATATTTGCTCTTAGTATTTAAACAAGATAGTGGCATCATTTTAGGTTATTAACTGCAATCAAATAGCAGTTTTCCTCGCTAACTTTAGAAAAGTTAATTAAGCCAACTTGAGCGTAAGCAATAAGAAAACTCGCAATCTAACTATTTAGAAAATTGCGAGTTTCTACCCTTAGAAGTATGACTTATTCAATGTTATTAGCTAGCGGCTAAATAAATTACTTGCAGGACAATTAATTTATAGTATTTGCGCCAATAGCTAATTTATTTCTATGGCAGAGGATGAAAAAGCAAGTCAGGAAAAATGTAATTGAATACAGCCCAGGTAGTGAAAGCAACAGAAACCGAAAGCACTGCCAACACTGGAGCTAGAGAAAGATACTGAAGAAAGTAAGTTTTTTGGTCTTCTTTAGTTTTCATCAATTGACATCCAAAATAAACGGATAAGTTAAGCTAAATTAGCGGGGCGAAACAGGTATTTCTTCGTCTTTGGCGTATAATTCGCCAGACAAAAATTCCGAAGTAGCTGCCAACGGCCAAGTAGCACCTCCGGCGGTACATTGCAGCGCCAAAGGCACGTCAATGCTAATTTCCTTACTTTCGGGAGAGCCTTCTAGTTTCTTGACGGCTCGGATATAAGAGCGACCTGCCCAGCCAATCCACCCAGCAATATATAGAAAGAGAATGCTAGGAATAATAAAGTCTCCAGCACGGTCGAGGCGACCATCAACAATTAAATGAGGTAAACCTTCAGGGCCGCACTGGGCTTGAGCATAACGCTCAAATCGTTTTGCGCCAGACTGAGGATCGGAAGTTGTGTTGCGGGCATCTTTTGCCCGTTGAAGAAAGGCTGGTGATTCACTACAAGGTACTAGGTTAGCTCCCGGCGAAGCTGAGGCTGGAGGGGCAAAGTTAAACCAGAAACCAATGACTAGAACCAAAGCAAACAATCGTTGCATGAAATTGTTTCCCTTTGTTACAAAACAAATAAAGTTAGTTGTACGAGCGGAAAATCCGTGGGCAGGGTTTCCCTGCACGGAGTTTTCCAAGAGAGCGGAAAATCTGTGGTAAATCAATAGTTTTACCACCGACTTTCTAGGACAGAAACGACTTGTACAAGTTTTTTTGAGGACGCAAGCGTGACGATCGAGCAAAGCTTGACGATCGAACTCGCAATAGAACTTGGAAGTTATCATACTCTTGCAGGCGACGCGAGTTTGATTTAAGTAAATAAAAGTTTAAGTTTCGCCAGCAATGGATGAATAAAAGCAGGCAGCAGCCAGAAAAGTTGTAAATTAATCCCTTTATTTAAAAATGGCAATTATTTTAGCAATAGAAACAAGCTGCGATGAGACAGCCGTCGCGGTGGTTAATAATCGTACAGTTTGCAGTAGTGTTGTTACGTCTCAAATTCCTATTCATAAACAGTACGGTGGGGTAGTTCCAGAAGTAGCATCGCGCCAGCACCTAGAAACAATTAATAGCGCCGTGTCATTGGCTCTAGAACAGGCCCAACTGCCGATCGCAAAAATTGAGGCGATCGCCGTAACTTGCGCGCCAGGGCTTGTAGGGGCGCTAATGGTAGGCATTAGTGCGGCCAAAACTTTAGCAATTTTGCATAATTTGCCCTTAATTGGAGTGCATCACCTTGAAGGGCATATTTACGCCAATTGTTTGAGCGAACCGAGTTTAGAGCCGCCTTTTTTAAGTTTGTTAGTTTCGGGCGGTCATACTAGCTTAATTTACGTCAAAGACTGTGGCGTATACGAAACCTTGGGACAAACCCGCGACGATGCGGCGGGTGAAGCTTTTGACAAAGTGGCTCGATTGTTAGAATTAGGATATCCAGGGGGGCCAGCCATTGACAAATTAGCTCAAATCGGCAATTCCCAAGCTTTTACGCTTCCTGAAGGCAAACTTTCTTTAGCAAGTGGTGGCTATCATCCCTACGATTCCAGCTTTAGCGGCTTAAAAACAGCAGTATTAAGGCTAGTACAACAACTAAAGCAAGAAAGGTTAGTTTTTCCTGTAGAAGATATAGCCGCTAGTTTTCAAGAAACGGTAGCGCGGAGTCTGACCAAAAGAGCCGTTACTTGTGCTATAGATTTTGGCTTAGATACTATCGCCGTAGGTGGAGGAGTAGCGGCAAATAGCGGACTGAGACAACACCTGCAAACCGCCGCCACCGAGCATAACTTGCGAGTATTATTTCCACCGATGAAGCTTTGTACCGACAATGCGGCAATGATTGGTTGCGCGGCGGCAGAACACTTTAGGCGCGGACATACATCGCCTTTAACCTTGGGAGTGCGATCGCGTTTACCACTAGCAGAAATTATGCAATTGTATCAGCATTAAAAAATTGGCGATCGCACTCTTTTACCCGTGTCGCCCCAAAATAGAACGAATTTCTCTAGCAACGATATCCGTTTGTTCTAACATTGCTAAGTGACCGCAATTGGGAATTTCTAATACATTGCCTTCGTCAGTTTGAAACAAAGGGTGAAAGCTTGCCAAATGACGAACATATTTTGGTTCCATAATCTGGTCTTGCTGTCCTGCAAAAAAGTAAACAGGCTGGGTTAACTGAGAAACTAACGGGGGTAAGCGGTTGACTTCTTCCTCGGTAGTCGAGTCTAAAAGCGTTCCCAAAGCGGCGGCGGGGTGAGCGGTCACAAAATCAATCACTCTTTGCCTACCCCACTGGCGAGGGATGGGGTTAACTACGTTGGCGCGGGTGAAAATTAAATCAATTAAAGGCATATAGCAAAGCCAACGGGGACGAATTTTTACTAATTGCTGACCCGCAGCCCGAAATTGCTCAAAGGCTTCTTTGAGATAAATACCCCCACCAGCATTAATACAAACTACGCCTTTAATGCGTTTTTTACACTCATCGGCTGCCCACAGCGCCACCGTAGCACCCAGAGAGTGACCAATTAGCCATGCACTGCTAACATTCAATCTTTCTAGCAGAATTATTAAATCCTTCGCGTAAGCCACCGCCGTGTAACTATTAGTAAAATTCTGCGCTTTATTTGAGAACGTTGAGTCAAGATTTTCCGCCGTCGCTGCGGAACTCGGCTGGAGTTCTGAGCCAATGATAAGCGAATTGTTAAATGACTTTGCTGCGTCTGTTTCTGGCGCTGAACCGCTAATTGACTGCCCAAATCCACGCAAATCGTAGGCTAGGCACTGGTAGTCTGGTGCTAGACGCTCAATTAAAGGTTGCCAGTATTCACGGCTTAACAGCCAACCGTGAACAAACACTAAAGTAGGAGAACTTGAGGCAAAGCCCGTCAGTTCGTAGCTATGTTCAATTCCCAAAATTTCAATAGTTGCCATAACAATATCCTATCCTTAACACCCCTCCGGTTTGAAGCCTTAGATGTAAAAGGAAAAATACTCTGGCTGTCTTTCTCAGATTGCTTTAAAAGAGCGAATAAATAATTAAGTAGTATTTATAGCTTTATTTGCTTGGCAGACAACCCAATCGAAGCTCTAGGGCTATGTTTGACGTGTTTTTAGGTATTTAATCAACATAAACCCAGCCCCATACCCTATCGGATTGTAGACAAAGTGTTAAAGTTGAGAATGGCTAGGTAAAAGCATATTTATTTTTGAGAATCTATTTTGTTTCTTAGAGCAGAAAAATTTAATTTTTCTAATTATTTGTTTTTGCCCCGAAGCTAAAGCGTTGCTTACTAACGGCTTTACCTTTACTAGCTATAACGTCATAATAATTTTTACTAATCGAACCACGTTGGCATGGGTTTTTGGAAAAGCTGGTTTAACAGTGCTGAAAGCACCACTGAAACCAAGATAACGTCGGATGAAGATTATACAGCCCTTGAAGCTGTAGGCGGTTTTTCTGGCAATGGCGATCGCACAATATTGTTTAGTAGCGATCGTAATATCGATCTTTATGAATTAGAAGAACTTTGCGATGCTGTCGGTTGGTCGCGTCGTCCTTTGCGGAAGGTTAAAAAAGCTATTGAGTTTAGTTTCCTTGTCGCCTCTATGTGGGAAGTGCGCGGCACGGGAAAACGCCTGATTGGGTTTGCTCGTGCTACTTCCGATCATGCCTTTAATGCCACTATTTGGGATGTAGTGGTTCACCCAGATTTTCAAGGCAAGGGGCTGGGCAAAGCCATGATGAAATATATGATTAAAAAACTTAGAAGCGAAGATATTAGCAATGTAACTTTATTTGCCGATCCTCAAGTTGTTGATTTTTATCGGGGTCTGGGCTTTATTTCCGACCCAGAAGGAATTAAAGGGATGTTTTGGTATCCAAGCTGAAGCAAATTTTATGTATTGCTTGGTACAAGAAACCAATTATTTGTTATAAATTGTAATTCTGTGTTAGGTTAATGTACGATAAACAATCACATCCGGGATGTAGCGCAGCTTGGTAGCGCGCCTGCTTTGGGAGCAGGATGTCGCAGGTTCAAATCCTGTCATCCCGATATCAATGTAACAAATACTCACAGTTGAGCAACATTTTTAGTGCTAACTAAAGTAGCTAGAATCTGAAGATTGGCAATAAAAAATTGCCGAAGCTTTATCCACTTATTCAAATAGTATTAAGCGGGAACGATCTTTATCGCTTATAGTCGATAAAAATAAGAGTTGATTATCGGTGATTAGTAATTTTGCCAAAAAATTGTCGCAATTTATCAATGGCTCAATATAAATAAAATTATATTGAGCAGGCAAAAAGAAAAATGAACGATAAAATAACTCACATAAATTGTTCCTCCCCATCACATCGAACGAATAATAAGTAAGATATAACCGTTTGACTCAAAATAATTGGCTAATCATGCCAGGAGTATTCATGAAATCAATGTTTAGCTTAGGCGCAAAATTAGGAATAGTTAGCAGTGCCATTGTTGGATCGGCAATTTTTACAACCCTAAGCGCGATCGCTATACCTCAAGAGCAAATAGTTCAAAAGCTAGGGTCTGTACCTGTATTTACGATCACCGATGCTAAAGGAGCGCCGCTAGTTGCGTCTAATAGCGACAACCAAAAACAAGGAGGAGTTGCGGGGGTATTTATCAATCAACGCGATGCGGTAGCGTTTGTAAATCAACTCAAAACCAAAAACCCAGAACTCGCTAAGACCGTGCGGGTAGTTCCTGTATCTTTAGGAGAAGTATACAAGTTAGACCAAGCTAGTGGAAACAAGCCCAACGCCTTAGACTTTGCTTACGTACCCGCAAAGCAGCAAGTAGATGCGGCAATGGCATTGCTTAAGCAATCAGGTCAAGATGAGAAAAAGTTTCAGGGAACGCCGCTATTCGTAGCTAAAGCTGGCAAAGAGAAAGGCTACTTAACAGTTAAACAAGCCGACCAACAAGTAATTCCTTTCTTTTTCAATAAAGAAGAATTGCAATCAATGTTAGAGCGCTTTAAAAAACAACAACCAGACTTAGCTTCAACAGTTGAGATTCAAGTAGTGAATTTAGAAGGCGTAATTGAGACTATGCAAAGTCGCAACGATAACCAGCTAAATCAAATTATGTTAGTGCCACCAAAAGAATCAATAGACTTTGTTCGCAGCCTCCAACCTGCAGCGCAACCACGCAAAAAATAAGCTGATTGATGAATCTATTGCGGTGGGTAGTTTCGGGGGAAGAACTTTGGCACTGGCGCAACGCAGCCCAAAAAGCTGCAATTGCAGCTAAAGTTTCCCCCAGGGAATTAGACTGGTTGTTGCAAGAAGTAGCGGGACTAGAACGCTTAACTCTACATTTAGAGTCTTTTCGCAACTTGCCCCAAATTCCCCTACGGCTAGATATTAAAGACTTAGACCGATTGTGGCAAAGACGGCTAGAAGAACGTTTGCCAGTTCAGTATATTGCTGGAGTTGTGTTTTGGCGAAACTTTAAGTTGGCAGTTTCTCCAGCAGTATTAATTCCCCGCCCAGAAACAGAACAAATAATCGATTTGGCGGTAATGGCAGCGAAAAATAACCCGTCGGTGTTCATAGACAGAGGACATTGGGTAGACTTAGGAACCGGGAGTGGCGCAATTGCGATCGCCCTTGCACAAGTATTTCCCCTAGCAAAAATCCACGCCGTCGATTGTAGCGCTCAGGCTATGGCGATCGCTGTTGCTAATGCTCAAAGCTTAGGTTTTGGCGATCGCATTGAGTTTTATCAAGGTTCTTGGTGGCAGCCCCTAGAGCGCTACAAAGGTAAATTAAGCGCTATGGTGTCCAATCCTCCTTATATTCCTAGCGCCTCCGTAGCGCAGCTACAGCCAGAAGTTGCCCACCACGAGCCAAAGCTTGCTCTAGATGGCGGCGATGATGGTTTAGATTGCTTGCGTTATTTGGTCGAAACAGGGCCCGATTATTTGCAACCTGGGGGGATTTGGTTGGTAGAAATGATGGCGGGACAAGCAGAAGTTGTCGCTTCATTGCTGCAAAGTCACCCTAGTTATACTAATATTTCAATTTATCCTGATTTGGCTGGCATTGAACGTTTTGTTCTCGCCCTGCTAAAAAATAGTTAAATCGTTACTCAAACCAATAATGACTCAAGGAACGTTGCCAGAATTGGTAGAGGGAGTTCTCTCTGGTAAGTTAATTAGTTTTCCCACCGATACGGTTCCGGCTTTGGCAGCTTTACCGCAAAAAGCACCGCTAATTTTTACAGCCAAACAGCGCAGTCAAGATAAACCACTAATTTTGATGGCTGCCTGTGCTACCGATTTATGGGCTTTTGTGGCTGGTAGTGCTGAAGAATTGTTAATTTGGCAACAAATGGCTGCAACTTATTGGCCTGGTGCTATAACTATGGTGCTGCCTGCAAGCGATCGCGTACCTAGAGAAATCAACTTAGCAAGTTCTACTACCGTAGGGTTACGAGTGCCAAATCATGCTACTGCTCGCGCTATTTTGTCTCGTACTGGCGCGCTGGCTACTACTAGCGCCAATAAGTCGGGTAAACCACCATTGCAAACTATGAGAGAAATTGATGCAGAGTTCCCTGATGTTTTAACTTTAGTACCTACAGCAGGTACAGAAGATTTAGCCAGTGCTATACCATCGACAGTTATTAAGTGGATTGATAACAATTGGCAGATTTTACGCTTGGGAGCGGTTAAGTTAGAGTCTTGATTTACGCAATTAATTATGGATTGGACTAACTGGGTATATTTGGCGACGGGGTTGGGAGTTGGGTTAGCAAGTCATTGGTTAAAACTGCCAAAACTCTCTACGGCGGCACAAGCTACGCCGCTACCACCGTCGTCGGATGGAGTTTTGCAGCAATCCCAACTCGCTTACTTGATGGCACACCAAATGAGCCAATTTAAGGGGGGCTTTTTGGCGCGTACTTCCCACGAACTGCGATCGCCTTTAAGTAATATTATTGGTTTGCATCAGTTGATTTTGTCCGATTTGTGCGACGATCTGACCGAAGAGCGCAACTTTGTTGCCCAAGCCCATGAAGCAGCTTTACAATTAGTTAAATTGCTCGATGAAGTTCTTAATGTTGCCAGAATCGAGCATGGTACAAATAAGTTAGAAATTCAGCCTCTACAATTAAGTTTTGTTCTAGAAGAAGTTTGCAATATTACGCGAATGGTGGTGGCAAATCGTCGCCATCAGCTAAAACTAACTCCCCCTCCTCCCGAAATTTACGTTTTAGCCGATCCTCAGTGGCTGCGGCAAATTATACTTAATCTGATTGATGCAGCCATGTTTTATGTAGAAGATGGCGAAATTTTTGCTTTATCGGTGCAGTTGATACCGGAAAGTAAGTTTATTTATATTTGCCTAGATGTACCTCTAGCCGCTAGTACCTGGAACGATCCTGTCGATTTGCTGCGAAGAAGCGATCGCTCTTTACTAATATCAACTTCTAAAGACACTAACGGCTCAACAAAGGCTGCTCTCAATACAACTTCGCCAGGATTGGTATTATTGCTGGCGCAAACTTTGTTGGAAGTTATGCAGGGCAAATTAGAAATTTTGCCAGCGCCTACAAATAGCCCGAAGTCGCCAACAACACGAATGCTTATTTCTATCCCTAAGTTAACTCCTGATACTGCGCTTCTAGAGCCTGAACTTTAGCTATAGGCTGATTGTAGAGTACCATTGTAGTGCTGGAATTAGCTTCAAAGCCGATTCTTTCATAAAAGCTTTGTTGATGAGTTGTAGTTAGGTATACTCGCTCTACTCGGTTCATGCGGGGATGACTCAAAACTGTTTCTACTAACTTGCGTCCCAACCCTGCACCCCGATATTGTGGATCGATCACCACGTCCCAGATTGTAGCGCGGTAAATGCCGTCAGAAGTGGCACGGGCGAAACCAATTAACTTTTGATTATCCCAAACACTAATTACTGGTTCGCTGTTTTCAATAGCAATATTTAAGTCTTCAATTTTTCGCTCTGTTGCCCAAAACGCTCCTAATCTAAATAGCGCTTGCAACTGGCTAAGATCGATAATAGATTTGCGATCGCAAAATTGTATATTGCTGCAATCCATAGTTTTTTGTGTAAACCGTTATTTACTGTAACTTTTTCTTCACAATTATTCAACATTAGCGACTAATTTTCCCTTACCCGCCGCTAACTGGTGGAATTAAAACTATTTCATCTCCATCAACTAAAAAAGTATCGGGTGAGACAAACTGCAAGTTAACACCAAAGCGAGTAATTTCTTGCCATTTTTCAAGTTCGGGATGCTGAGAAATTAGGTATTTTAAAACTGCGATCGCCGGAGTTTGGGGAGGAAATTGTAATACTAATTCCGATTGTTGATAAGCCTCTTGATAGGCGGCAAAGAGTTTGACAGTAACAGTAATTGCGGGCTGAGGCATCAGAATGAATAATGGGTAGTGGGGAATTTACCAAATTTTTTCTAGTCGTCGAAATTCTTGCTCTACCTCTAACCACAACTGACGATTATGGGGATCGGTTTTTAAGGCTTCTTTTAGAAAGATTCTCGCTTTGTCTGGCTGCTTTTGGATAATTAGATTGCTTCCCCAACGCTGGTAACAAATTGCTTGCCAAGATTTGATTTCTTTGTCGTAGGGCAAACGTCGCGCTAAAGCTTCTGATAAGGCGATCGCGCTGGGAAATTTTTGGTACTTCCACAACTCCTGTAATTGTTGATAATAATCATTTTTTAGCTTTTGTTCGGCGGCAGATAGGGGCGGCGATGTGGGGCGCGTTACTTTGATTTTTGGCTTTAGTGGAGTTATTTCTACGGGTGGCAAAAGTTGTACCGACTCGATTAAAACTTCATAAGCCGCCGTTAGAGCGATAAATTTTTCCTCAGCCGTGCGATCGCCCGGATTGATATCAGGATGATATTGCCGTGCCAGTCGTCGGTAGGACGCTTTAATTTCTGCTAGCGTCGCTAAAGGTGGTAATTCTAACAAGCGATAACAAGCGGCAATATCCATAGGTGGTTAAATGTTGAATAGCCTTTAGATTTAACTCTAAAGGCTAATAAAATTACGAGCGTTCTTCAATTACTCGGTCAATTAAACCGTATTCTTTAGCTTCCGCCGACGACATAAAGTAGTCGCGGTCTGTATCTTTCTCAATTTTTTCTAAAGGCTGGCTGGTTCTATCTGCCAACATTTGATTGAGTTGATGGCGCAACCTAAGAATTTCTCGCGCTTCAATTTCGATATCTGTAGCTTGACCTTGAGCGCCCCCGGCGGGTTGGTGGATCATAATCCGAGCGTGAGGCAATGCCAAACGCTTGCCCTTAGTACCCGCCGCCAGCAGAAATGAACCCATAGATGCCGCCATACCTACACAAATCGTGACAATATTTGATTTGATGTGCTGCATGGTGTCATAAATTGCCAAGCCTGCGGTAACGGAACCACCAGGAGAGTTGATGTAGATATAAATATCTTTGCTTTGATCTTCAGAATCTAGATACAGCAGTCTGGCAATAATAGAGTTTGCCATTCCATCAGTAACTTCTCCACTTAAAAAGATAATTCTTTCTAAAGAAAGGCGTTCGTAAATGTTAATCCATTGAGTGTAAGGCTCACCTGGAAAACGATGGGGTACTCTAGGAATTCCAATAGGCATAATAAATTCTCCAAGAAGGGGATGATTAAAGATTATCGAGCAACAGCTAAGGGTTGAGGCAGGTCTTTAGCACTTTCCAAAACTTTGTCAATCAAGCCGTATTCTTTGGCTTGGTGAGGGGTCATGTAATACATCCGATCCATGTCTTTAGCAATTTTTTGTTTTTGCTGACTGGTATTAGCCGCAAGAATATCTAAGATAATCTCTTTGTTGACCAAAACTTCTTTTGCTTGGATTTGGATATCGGTAGCTTGGCTGTAAGGAGCGCGACGGCGGGCTTGGTGGAGGACAATAGTAGCGTTGGGTAAACTTGCTCTAAAGCCTTTAGTTCCTGCCGAGAGAATCATGGCTGCTGTACCCATTGCCTGTCCAATACAGATAGTATGAACAGGGGGTTTGATATAGTTGAGGGTGTCGCAAATAGCGAAAGCTTCGGTTTCTGCACCAATGGCATCGCCACCGTACCAAGAAGTTCCGGTAGAGTTGATGTAAATATAAATAGGTTTTTCTGGGTCGTCGTACTGCAAGTAAAGTAGTTGAGCAATAATTAGCTCGGTTACATCTACGCCGAGTTGCTGTTTATATTCATCCGGTGACACTAAAGGTAATCCCAAATAAACAATTCGTTCTTTTAAAAGTAACGAGGGTAGATCCGGTGGCGGTGTTCGGTAGGAAGAATCGCCCGAATAAGGGGCTTGGACAGCCTTTACTTGTGTCATAGCAACTAATGCCTGAAATAATACCAATATTTGTAATACTAGCGCGAGGCTAGGGTTATTAGAGGTACGGATTCCTAGCTAAACTACACGATCGCTATTTTTGTAGAGAAATTATCTAATCGGCGATCGAGTTTTGCTACCAACATTTTCACCTTTAGTTTTGCTTCTAGCAATGAGCGGTCAGCGATCATTTAAACAGATTTCAGAATAATGTTTCATCCTATTAGAGTTAGAGCAAGGCTTTTGAGTATGCTTGTTATTTTTTGAACGAGGCGTTGCCCAATTGGTAATAGGATAAAGAAGGTGAAACTAGAAAGTCTGTCTTTTTCGTCAACCAACCATTGAAAATCATCCCACTTTCAGCAACGCCTTGAACGATAGTCAGATGTTAAATGACTACGATTTAGGTAATACCTCAATTTTAAGTAAAAAACTTACGCAAGCTAAAAAATGTGTAGCTATTTGTACTGGTAAAATATTTAGGGTTTGCTGTAACCATCTTAGGTTAGTTGTGAGGGTGGTGAGGGCGCAAAGTCTTACACCCTTACAAAAGATATTTATAAATCAAATACAATCTCTATAGCGCCGTTGATTAAAGTCATTTGAAAAATAAAAGTTATACCTAAAGTAATAAGTTGAACAACTTTTAGCGCAGTTGTATAGGTAAAATTGCTAACCTTTAGTAAAGAATTGAACTAGATTAATTAAAGATATCGAAAAGTTGAGAGCTTGTCAGAAAAATAACTATAACTAACTGCAAAATGTATAGTAATTAATCATTTGGTTTGATGTTGCTTGAAAAAATGTTCATGGATAATCTCTTAGCTCGTCACGCTATATTTAGGATTCAGTTATGAAGGTTTTGTTACAGCCAGCTTTAAATGATGTCAACTTAGATGCAAGTCAACTAAATAGCCAGCGTCAGTTAGCAATTTCAATTAGTGCTGTTTCTCCTAGTACCAATCGCACTGTACCCCTAAACTTGTGCCTAATTCTCGACCGTAGCGGCTCTATGAAGGGGCGACCAATAGAAACGGTGAAACAAGCTGCAAATCGGTTAGTGGATAGATTAACTTATGGCGATCGCTTATCGGTAGTAGTATTCGATCATCGTGCCAAAGTATTAATACCTAATCAAATAGTAGACGATCCAGAGGCAATCAAGGCTCAAATTAATAAACTCAAGGCAGAGGGCGGTACGGCAATTGATGAAGGGATGAAGCTGGGGATTGAGGAATTAGGAAAAGGCAAAAAAGAAGCAATTTCTCAAGCATTTTTGTTAACTGACGGCGAGAACGAACATGGAGACGATAGGCGTTGTCTCAACTTTGCTCAACTAGCCGCCGAATACAATTTAACTTTAAATACTTTAGGCTTTGGCGATCGTTGGAATCAAGACATTTTAGAAAAAATTGCCGATGTCGCTGGTGGGAAGTTGTCTTACATTCAAGAAGTCAATCGCGTAGAGGAGGAATTTGGGCAATTATTTACCAGCATTCAATCAATTGGTTTAACTAATGCTCATTTATTATTTTCTTTAGGTGCAAACGTGCGCCTAGCTGAATTAAAACCCATTGCTCAAGTTGCGCCCGATACTATTGAATTATCTGGTGTGGAAGAATCTGACGGACGATTGGCGGTAAGGCTTGGAGACTTATCAAAGGATGTCAGCCGCGTAGTTTTGGCAAATGTATATGTAGGCAGGCTACCCCAAGGCAAGCAAGAAATCGCTCAATTGCAGGTACGCTACGACGATCCATCTCAAAATCAATCGGGGTTACTTTCAGAAATCGTTTCTGTAGAGGCTAACATCGCCAGCAACTATCAACCCCAGATTAATCCTCAAGTACAGACAAATATTTTAGCTTTGGCAAAGTATCGACAAACACAAATGGCAGAAGCAAAATTGCAACAAGGCGATCGTTCGGGAGCGGCAACTTTGTTGCAAACGGCGGCGAAAACGGCGCTGCAAATGGGAGATAAAAATGCTGCAACCGTATTGCAGACTAGCGCGACAAGGTTGCAGGCGGGGGAAGAATTGTCAGAAAGCGATCGCAAAAAGACCCGGATTGTATCTAAAACTGTATTGCAATAACGTTTTTACGATCCCTTTTTTTGGGCTTTCCAAGTACCGCCATAAACATAAAATGGGTTATTTTCCTTAACCGCAGGTAAACAATTGTCGCAACCAAACCACCATTTGCCATTTTCCCGATCTTTAACCCTATATAAAATCGGTACAGTTAGACTGCACCGACCGCAAGATTTGATTTTGAGCGGACGTGCCATTTTAAGCCAAAGCTGAAGCTTGAGTTTTGGCAAAAATCATTCTGCCAGCAGAAGTTTGTAAGGCGCTAGTTACTACTACTCGCACCTCTGCACCTACAAAAGGACTACCTTCTTCTACTACAACCATTGTGCCATCTTCTAAGTAGCCGATGCCTTGACTTGGTTCTTTACCTTCTTTGAGAATTTTGATATCAATGTTGTCACCAGGAAGATAGCTAGGACGAACGGCATTAACTAGATCGTTAATATTCAAAACCGGAACTTTCTGGACGCTGGCAACTTTAGACAAGTTGTAATCGTTAGTTAGCAGTGTACCGTTGATTTCTTGAGCAAATTTTACTAATTTTGCGTCTACGGTAGAAATATCTTCGTAGTCGGTAGAATTGATCACGATTCGCTCTGGGTAAGATTCTTTAACTCGGTTGAGAATTTCTAAGCCGCGTCTTCCTCGGACTCTTTTTAAATCTTTCGCGCCATCGGCTAGTTGTTGCAATTCTTGTAATACAAACTGAGGTACTAAAATTTGCCCCTCCAAAAAACCCGTTTCTAGCAAGGTTTCGATGCGCCCATCAATAATACAGCTAGTGTCTAAAACTTTGGTAGCCGAAGGCTTGAGAGTACCTTCAGCTACTAGCATTGATTCAACGGTGTTGGGGTTAATTATCCGCAAAAAGCTTCGTCCGTGAGTATCGGCTAAACTAATACCAGAAAAAGCAGAGATGAAGCTACCAAGAATAGCCACTAAAGGCTTAATAAAAGCAAAGTCTGCAGGAATTGGTAGCAAAAATAACGGTGCTAACATTAGGTTAGCTACCAATAAGCCTGCTACTAAGCCAATAGAGCGAGTTAAGAGAACATCTACAGGCATTTCTCTAACTTGAGTTTCCAAACGACGATAGGTAATTTGAAAACTTAAGCCTACTGCGCCGCCAATAACCGAGCCAAAAACACCCACAATCGTCCGCAGCGCGTCTTGGTTTGTAACTTGCTGCTGCACTGATATAGGTAGCAATTCGAGGCTGTAGAAGCCAATTCCGGCTCCCGCTATGATGAAGGAAAGGATTATAATTGCATCAAGCATGGTTTTATCCACTTGAATAATTTGGTAGCAATTTTTGGTGAGAAAATTACTTGACCAATTTGATATTGTTCTATGATAGTATTTTTACTCTTTTTGAGCGCTAGTTAAAATTAATACTAAAGTGCTGATAAGTTAGAGTTTATTAGAAAAATAATCAAATCTTAGGATTAAAAAGTAATAAATCAAACTATTAATTAATTTTTAAAGTAAGTTTAAGTTTTTGAATCGAAGTGTTAAAAGATTTATTGCCAGTTTTTGAGCCTCAAAAAGTAGAGATAACAAGTTCTGCTTACGTGCATATTCCTTTTTGTAGGAGGCGATGTTTTTACTGTGATTTTCCGATAAAAGTGGTAGGCGATCGCACTTACGGAGAAAATTCTCGCAGTATCTCTCACTATGTGGAAGCAATAAAGAGTGAAATTGCTGCTACTCCAAACATTGGAAACCCTTTAGAAACGGTGTTTTTTGGCGGTGGTACGCCGTCATTGCTGTCAGCAAATCAACTTACTGAGATTATAAAAAGTCTAAAACAGCAATTTGGGTTATCATCTCAAGCCGAAATTTCTATAGAAATAGATCCAGGAACCTTTGATTTAGACCAGTTGCAAGGCTATATAGACGCGGGTATAAACCGGGTAAGTATGGGAGTGCAAGCATTTCAGCAAGAGTTATTGCAATTATGCGGGCGATCGCATTCTGTTGATGATATATGGAAATCTATAGAGATAATTCGCCAAGTAAACTTGCCAAGTTTTAGCTTAGACTTAATTTCTGGCTTACCTCATCAAACTTTAGCGCAATGGCAAGAATCTTTAGCAACGGCGGTAAAAAAAATTGCGCCTAACCACATTTCTATCTACGATCTAACCATTGAGCCACTTACAGCTTTTGGTAAGTATTATAAACCCGGAGTTTCGCCGCTACCCACAGACGATCTTACTGCCCAAATGTATCGTCAAAGCCAGCAAATTCTCACCGCCGCAGGTTACGAGCATTATGAGATATCTAATTATGCTCGTCCGGGTTATCAATGCCGTCACAATCGAGTTTATTGGCAAAATCGCCCCTATTATGGCTTTGGAATGGGTGCAACTAGCGCTGTTCTTGGACAGCGCTATACAAGACCCCGCACGACTACCGAATACTACAACTGGGTGCGTGAATATATTATTGCTTGTGGAGTCATAGATTGCCCAATAACGCCTTTAGATGAGAGTTTGTTAGAGACGCTGATGTTAGGGTTGCGGCTTAAAGAAGGGGTAAATTTATCGAGTTTAAGTCAGTTATTTGGTGCAGATACAGGAGAAAAAGTTGAGCAGTGTTTGCAACCTTACAAAAAGCAAGGTTGGATAGAATTTGTAGATAAAGAAAGCTTTAAATATGCTCAACTTACAGACCCAGAAGGCTTTTTGTTTTCTAATGTAGTGCTGGCGGCTTTATTCGAGCGTTTAACATGAAGTGCTTTAATAGCAATATTTTTGTCGATTAATTATTAAAACTTGCGTCAAGAAAATAATATTTTATTATCTTTTCAACATTAAAAATATTAATTTTATTTTACACAAATTATAAAGCTGTGCTAGACAAAGCTTTAAGAATGTTTGCTAAAAATACCCGACCACTGAACTAATTTTAGCTTGGCGCGACGATAGGAAAAAAAATGCTCTGGTTGCGAGTAAGTACAATGAGGAGAAACTGCTACTTGTTCGGGACTTACACCTAAGTTTTCTAACTGCAAAGCAATTACTCGTCGCACATCTAGTTTTACTCTGCCAGGATGAGGATCGGGTAATATAGGTGGATTTGGTAATTCTTGTAATATCTGCAATAACTTAGAATCGTTGGGAATAATACTAGACCCTACTTCTAAAGCTACTTGATGAGATACTTGATAAACAGATCCAGCGATCGCCGGTCCCAAAGCAAATTTTAAATCTGCTAGTTTGCTACCTTGAGATTGTAACAGTGCGATCGCGCTCGGCACAATTTTCGCTGCCGTTCCCCGCCAGCCTGCATGAACTGCCGCCACTTGTCCTGTAATAGAATCAGCAATAAGTACGGGCGTACAATCGGCACTTGCTACCCACACCCCTTGTTTTGGACGTTCTGTAATTAAACCATCTGCTTGGGCTAAGGTATCTCCTTTTTCGAGTTCGCTAGGACGAAGCACGACATTACCGTGTACTTGTTTGACTCGATAAGCCTCTGCTTGGGGTTGCAGCATTGAGGTGATTTCGGCGGGAGTGCGAGGGAAAAATTGTTGAGTAAAAAAGCCGTGTTGCCAAGGTTCTAAAAGGCTGCAAGTCAAATATGGTAGTTCTTCGCAGGTGCGCCAGTTCCAAGTGTGCATTGCAGGGAGTAATTATAATAAGTTTTGATTTATATTAACTTGAGTAGCAAATTTTGAGCTTAGAAAGACAAAAATTAGAGGCGTTAGTTGCCCAAAATTTTGAATCTAACAGTTTGCATATTTATGAAACTCTCCCTTCTACAAATCAAACTTTATGGGAGTTAATCAATAAAGGTGCAAAGCCGGGAAGCGTTGTAATTGCAGCCCAACAAACAGCCGGGCGCGGACAATGGGGACATCAATGGTATTCTCCCACTGGGGGATTGTATTTGTCTTATGCCCTTGCGCCCAATATTCCAGTAGCTGAAAGTTTCCAACTAACTTTACGCACTGCTTGGGGTATTGCAATCGCTCTGCGAAATTGCGGCATTCCCGTACAATTAAAATGGCTCAACGATTTAGTCATAAATCAGCGCAAACTAGGCGGTATTTTGACGGAAACGAAGATTAAGCAAGGAATTATTACTCAAGCTGTTGTTGGTGTAGGTATGAATTGGACTAACCCCGTACCAGAAACAGGCATTAATCTTCAATCTTTTACAAAAACAATTACTTCCTTAGAAATGCTTGCTGCTATTACTATTCAAGGTATAGAAACAGGAAGAAACGAGCCGATCGCCAAACTACTACCATCCTACGCACAATTATTAATAAATATCGGACAAACAATAACTGTCGGCGATCGCACGGGAATTATTATTGGCATTACTAACAATTGTTGCTTGCGCGTACGCCTTGAAGATAGCTCGGAAATCTCCCTCAATCCAGGTAGCATTAGTCTCGGTTATAGCTAAGTGTTGAACTTTACAAAAGAAAATATTAAAATTACGAGGGCTTAGTAATTAGGCAATACTTCAGGGGAAAAATGACTCAGCACAACGATCGCCGCAAGCTTACACGCCAAAAATCGCTAATAATCAAGAGCCTTAGTTTAATAGGCGTTTTTGGTATTCTTAGCAGCAATCAAGTATTTGCTCAAACCGAAAGCGCCTCAGATAATCTCGTTCCCTTACCAACTTCTGAAGCTGCACCAATTCAACCATCAACAGATAGAGTGCAAAGGTTGCAACGGGCTTTATCTAAACCTAAAGTTGTTCGCCAAGAAGCCGCACCACAGCCAAGAGTATCTACTTACATGCCACCAAGTGCTGCATCCGTAAGAAAAACTGCTACTCAAAAAACTCAAGATTACAACGGTGCATTTATAGATCCTACCGATTATAGTACGGGGGCTACCAGCGCTTACGAACCACCTAGTCAAGTTATATTCTCGCAGCGTTCCCCCAAGGGCAAATCTCAGCGTCAAACAACAATAGCAACTAAAACTAATTCTCTGGGGATATCTAGTCGCCAAAAAGTTCAACCAAACGCAAGTTGGGTAAGAAATAGCCGCACTGTAGTTTCAACGGCAATGCTCCCCGTTCGTGCTAATACAAGTAGAATTAGTTATTCAAACTCTGGGCGATCGCCGATAAATAGACAAAAAGCTGTGGGTAAGGTAAGTTTGCCCAAAATCCTTGTTAGCAGCTACTACAATCGCACCATTAAACCCATTGGGGTATTGAGTAACAATAATACCAGGATAATTTTTCCGCTTTCAATGCCTGCAACAGTTACCTCTTTATTTGGCTGGCGGATTCATCCCATTACCGGAGATCGGCGCTTTCACGCGGGTACAGACTTCGGCGCAGCTATGGGTACGCCTGTAGTAGCGGCTTATAGTGGTAATGTAGCGATCGCCGACTCAATGGGTGGTTATGGTTTAACGGTGGTTTTAGATCATCAAAAATTTGGTCAACAAACGCTCTACGCCCACTTATCAGAAATATTTGTCGAACCTGGTCAAGTGGTAGAACAAGGTACAGTAATCGGGCGTGTAGGTAGTACGGGCAATTCTACAGGCGCTCACCTGCATTTTGAAGTTAGGCAGCTAACAAACCAAGGATGGGTGGCGACAGACCCCGGAGTGCAGTTACAGGGTGCTTTAGCTCAATTGGTAGAATCTCTGCGTGTTGCCAGTGCTAAGATTCCAAACTAAGGATTAAAAAATCAGGCGTTGCTAAATTCAGGGCGCGAAAATGATTTTGTATGATTTCAAAACCGATGCAAGAGACGTTGCATTGCAGCGTCTCTACGCTAAAATTTCGTTAATTAATAACGCCAAAAGTGATCTATATGCGCGCGCCTAGAGATTGTTCTAGGCGACTGTTTACAAGCCAATACTTCGGCATTCCGCATTAGGATTATTCTTTAAATAGTCTTCTAGCCAATTGCACCTATGCTCTAAAAAGCACTCAAATTCAACGTTATATTTCCCCACTTGCTAGAAGAAGACCGGGAGTATCCGCCACGAAAATAGTTACATTTTAAGCATAAAATTAGTGTTGTCTGTGTGAAGGAAGCTAGTTTTTAAGACAAAATCTTGGATAATAGATTTTTTGCCTTCTTTCAATGAAAAATTGCGCTATTGGCTCTTTGGTTTGCGACCATATATATAAAAGGTAGTAATATCATTCCAAATTCCTTGCTCCGTTTGAAGTGCTGCTAATTCAGCCTCAAATTCAGCCTTAGCTTGGATTAACTGCTCTGATGAAAGTTGCGATAAAGGAGGCGGATATTGTCCGGGTGCAGGATGAGAACTTCCCACCCACATTCCTTTAGCTTTGTCTAAACTGATCTAACTACCTTCTTGCTCAACTTTAATATCAATTGCCTCAAATCCTGCTTGCTGAAGCAAGTTTTGACATTTTTCAAATGTACCTGTTGGCTTACTCATTAAAAATGAAATACCATACTTTTGAGCAACTTTTTGGGTAATAACTCCACCTACAAAGGCGGTATCAGCAAAAGCATGGATTCCGATTATACCGCCAGGTTTAAGACAGTTATGCCAAAGACGTAACGCCGCAATTAAATTGGACATCCAGATGAACGCAGATGAACAGAAAATTCGGTCAAAACTATTATCTGCAAAATTGAGTATTTCAGCATCAGATAGCTGAAATTCAATATTTTTGAGATTTAATTTTTCAGCCTTATATCTTGCTTGTTCAAGCATTCCAGACGAAATATCTATCCCAATTATTTTACCTTCAGCACCAACTAATTGAGCAGCAAAAATCGCTACATGACCTGTTCCTGTTGCAATATCTAAAATATATTGACCGGAACTTACTTGTCCATGCTCAACAAGACGATGAGCAATCTGCAAATGCCAATTGCTATTATCATAAGTTTGACTCCTACCAGTATATAAGTCTGCTATTTCTTGCTTATATATTTCTAATTCAAGTTGTTTCTCCATTAGGTTTTTTTCCACAGATATGACTTCAACACAAAATTAGCAATTAGATAGTTACATTTTATGCAGTAATTATCAGCATTATTTATTGAGCGATTGGTTTCTTAGAACAAGATAGTAGATAAATATAGTCTTTTGCTTTTTGCAAAAGAGAAATCGCGATCGCCACTTCTGAGAGAATATAGTAAGAACTGTAAATTACTGTTGCGAAATTATCAAAAACCCTCAAAAATTGGCTAAAACACAAGTACACCCTTGATTTAAAAGTTTAAGATAGTTCTGGAGAAAATATTATGGATAAATTACGCAAATATCGTCTAGCCTGCACTCTAACCTTTGGTGATATCTACGGTCAAATTATTGTTTGGTTGATTACCATTACCCTTAGTTTAGCTTCAGCAATGGCGATGATGGGAGCAAGAAGACCTTACTACGCCTTAGCTACTGTTGGACTAATTGTATTGCTATCTCTGCCATTTTTGCTATTTGCCTTTGTAACGACGTTGTTCAATCATATTGAATTAATCGCCGTAGATGCACAAACTCAATACGAACCGATGCCTGGAAATGTATCTAATCAGCGCCCTGTTGAAGCAACCAGCTAATCTACGAAAAATAGTGAAAGCTTAAAAATTTCCTTGCCTTATGGTGAGGATTTTTTTATTGAGTCAAAATAAAAAAAACAAATATTTTAAATAACCACCTTATTCATGCTAGAACACGATGTAATTATTATTGGTGGTGGATTGGCTGGATGCCGTGCCGCCGTTGAGATTGCCCGTACCGATTCTAAATTAAATATTGCGGTCGTTGCCAAAACTCATCCCATTCGCTCCCACTCTGTAGCCGCTCAAGGGGGAATTGCGGCAACCTTAAAAAACGTAGATGCCGCCGATAGTTGGGAAGCTCACGCTTTTGATACAGTCAAAGGCTCAGACTATTTAGCCGATCAAGATGCGGTAGAAATTCTCACCCGCGAAGCAGCAGAAGTAGTAATCGATTTAGAACACATGGGGGTAATGTTTTCTCGCTTAGAAGATGGACGCATTGCTCAAAGGGCTTTTGGCGGACATTCCCACAACCGTACTTGCTATGCCGCCGATAAAACAGGTCACTCTATCTTACACGAATTAGTTAGCAACCTGAGACGCTACGGGGTGCATATTTATGATGAGTGGTACGTAATGAAGCTAATTGTGGAAGACGAGGAAGCAAAAGGCGTTGTGATGTACCGCATTTTAGACGGTCATATTGAAGTTGTGCGAGCCAAAGCGATAATGTTTGCCACTGGAGGTTATGGACGGGCTTACAATACCACCTCAAACGACTACGCTTCGACAGGTGACGGGCTGGCAATGACGGCGCAAGCGGGTTTACCTTTAGAAGACATGGAATTTGTCCAATTTCACCCTACAGGGCTGTATCCGGTGGGTGTACTAATTTCTGAAGCCGTGCGGGGTGAAGGTGCGTATTTAATAAATGCTCATGGCGAGCGCTTTATGGCTAATTATGCCCCTAGTCGCATGGAACTAGCCCCCCGCGATATTACGTCGCGCGCGATCGCGCGTGAAATAGCCGCTCATCGAGGTATTCATGCTGATGGTAGTGCCGGAGGTAAGTTTGTGTACCTCGATTTGCGGCACATGGGAGCAGAAAAAATTATGAGTCGGATTCCTTTTTGTTGGGAAGAAGCCCATAGATTAGTGGGTATTGATGCGGTGCGCGAACCAATGCCCGTACGTCCGACAATTCATTATTCTATGGGTGGTATTCCTGTAAACACCGATGGTAAAGTCCGCAGTGGTGGAGATGGATTTATCGATCGCTTTTTTGCGGCGGGAGAATCGGCTTGTGTATCGGTTCACGGCGCGAATCGATTGGGGAGCAATTCATTATTAGAGTGCGTAGTTTACGGGCGCAGAACAGGTAAAGCGATCGCCGAATTTGTCCAAAACCGCAAGTTACCCGTTGTAGACGAGCAACCTTATATTCAAGCCGCGACGCAACAAATGCAGCAATTAATCGCTCAATCAGGAAAATATCGTATTGCTCAAATTCGCCAAGCTTTTCAAGACTGTATGACGGAGTGTTGCGGAGTTTTTCGCACAGAGGAAGTCATGCGAGCAGGTTTGCAGCAGTTGCAGCAAATTCAACAGCAATACCAAGAAATATATTTAGACGACAAGGGCAATTGTTGGAACTCTGAACTTGTAGAAGCACTGGAATTGAGGAGTTTGTTAGTAGTAGGAGAGATAATCTTAACTTCGGCTTTGAGTCGCAACGAAAGCCGAGGTGCTCATTGTCGTGAAGATTATACCGAGCGAGACGATGAGAATTTTCTCAAACATACTATGGCTTATTATTCTCCCGCAGGCATCGACATTCAATACCGCCCGGTAACTATTACTATGTTTGAGCCAAAAGAACGTAAGTATTAATCGTTTTATTTGATTTACACCCTACAGCTTCACTAAAGCTCTGAAAAAGCCAGTATTTCTCTCTTTGTTCGGGAGGAAGCAATTTCTATTACAACTTCTTGCTTGTAATCTGAGCAGAGAGGAATGTATAATTTGGACAACTAATGAAGGGGAGTAGCTACTGGTAATTATTTTGCCAGTCCGTCGGAATCAACATACTGGCAATAATCCCGCCTGGTTCTGACGACAAGTTAGGAATTAGTAACTAATTTCAGCAATTTGGCAGCGAGACTTTCACCTAGTTCACAGTAAAGTGTGGGCTTGGTGGAGTGCTACGGGCATTTTTATCAAGCTCAAAAAATAGGCAATGTAACTATTGAGGAGCTTAACACAAGGTGCTAACTGCTTTTACCAAAGGTTTATCTTTAATTACAGTTTCGGAACTAGGAGATAAAACCTTTTTTATCGCCGTAATTTTAGCTATGCGTCACTCCAGAAGAATAGTATTTGCTGGGGTATTAGCTGCTTTAGCCGCAATGACGATAATTTCTGTCTTGGTAGGACAAGTTGCTTCCTTGCTACCTCCTAAATACGTTCATTATGGCGAAATTATTTTATTTATTGGTTTCGGAATTAAGCTATTGTACTCAGCAAGTCGAATGCCGAAAAATGCTTGCGACGTAGAAATAGTCCAAGAAGCAACGATCGCCGTAGACAAAGCCGAACTAGAATTGTCTAAAAAGCAAATAGCTACAGCAATTTATTTAGAAGCTTTTGTCCTAACTTTTATCGCCGAATGGGGCGATCGCACTCAAATTGCTACAGTGGCTCTATCGGCGGCAAATAACCCTGTAGGCGTAACTGTTGGCGCAATTATCGGTCATGCTATTTGTACTACAATCGCGGTAATTGGCGGACGAATGCTGGCTGGGCAAATTAGCGAACGCAATCTTACTTTTGCTGGTGGCGGTTTATTTTTAGTCTTTGGTGTTTTGAGTTTATGGGAAAAAATGTAGGACATAGCTAAAAGTATGCCCCTAGGTAATTACGGTGTTTTAGTCGGCGACGTTGAGGGTGTAGTTGTAGATGTGTTATTTGGTGAAGGGGATGCAGTAGGTGTAGGCGTGTTAGTTGGTGCAGGGGAAGGACTTGCTTGAGCGAGTTGTTGAATTTGCGGCTTGTATTCCGGCGGTGCTAAAGAAGTTGCAGTTTCAAATAATGGTTTTGCAAGATCGTTTTTGCCTTGCTCTTTTAATACGCTGGCTTTGGCTAGTACCGGACGAAAATCTTTGCTATCGACACCAATAGCGCGATCGTAAAGAGAAATCGCTTCATCGTAACGTTTTTGCACGGCTAAGACGCTACCTTTAGCTAAAAAAGGGCGGACATCTTGTTGATTTGCCGTGATCGCCCGATCGTAGGTAGCGATCGCCTCATCGTAGCGTTTTTGGTTGGCGTAAACTTCCCCTAAAAGCAACTGTACGGCAGTTACATCTACACTTCCAGCTTTTGCATCTTTCAACGTGTCTTGCAACAAGCTAATAGCTTCATCGGGGCGTTGTTGCTGCAATAAAGTTAGCACTAACCCTTGCAAGGCTAGATTATCGCCGGGTTTAGTTTTCAAAATTGAACGATAGGCATTTTGACCGCCTTCAATATCGCCTGTTCTGATCTTTGCTTGGGCAAGGAGCAGCGTATATTGGGGTTGGGTAGAGTTTAAAGCTGCCAATTTTTCAATAAATGGAATTGCCCCTTGAATATCTCCTAATTTTATTTTGGCATCAACTAAGCCTTGTAAAGCCGTTTGGTTTTCTGGTTCGCGCTGCAAAACCAACTCAAAACCCCGCACTTGGTTTTCTAGTTGCGATTTTTGAGCGGCGATCGCATTTTGCCCAGAGGGTAGAGGTGTTGCTATAGGTGGCTGGCTTTGCTCAATGGTACTTGTCAATAGCGGCAGCATCGAAGCTCCAACCAAAGCAATAGCTGCCACCACCAACACAATATTAATTAACCAGCGATTGCTCTTTTGAGACACAAAACTGCCTTGAATGAATAGTATTATCCTCGATCAAAATAGAATGATTTGCCCACAACAAGCAAAGGAGCAAAGCTTTTCTCCATAAAACTTAGCATTTAGTGCTAATGAGATTTTGTTAGATAAATACAACCATCGAACCCTGTAGCTGTGCTATGCTGCCCACACTATGTTTTGCAATTGAAAGCTTAAGCTATGCTTGGTACTAGCGCTCGATTGCTGGAAATGAGTATAACTATAGCAAAATTGCCTTTATGTTATAGGCTGAGTAAGAGTTAACCGAAAAAGGGCAAAGGATTAGCTTATTCCTTTAACTTATCCCAATTTCTAGTTAAAGTGTAATACCCCACCCGCAAATCCTAAAAAAGGATAAGTCTCCGCCGCAAGGAGTTTTATGAATTCCTCTATCAATTCGTCCGAATCAAATTCTGTTTCAAACCAACAGCAAACAAATATGCAGGCAATAGAGGCTCAAAATACATCTTCTGGTGCTTCTATTGATGCCAAAGAGTTAGATTGGCAACGGCTGCAACCAATTCCGCCCCCTAGCGAACCGATGCAGTACCGAGCTATTGGCTTAGTACGCGGTCGTTACATTGCAAGTGATGACCAATTTACTCAAGGTACGCTCTTAACTGAAGATGAAACAACTGTTAGTGCAGTTTTATTAGGGCGAATTATTAGTTTGCTCAAAAATCATATAGATTTAGCCCAAGAACATTTATGGGTAGTTTATCCTCGTACTGGACAAAAAGAAGATAACCTCCATCTGCAAATTGTAGGAGTATGGGAGCCAGAAAAACTAACTCCACAACCCCAAAGCGATCGCCCTACGCCAGAAAAAACTTCCCAAGATAACTCTTTAATGCCAGAAGTAGTTGATAACTATTTTTCGGTGCGCGGAGAAATCGTTTACCAATCTACGGCGGAAGGACATTTTATTGTCAAAATTAGGCAAGTTGCCCGCACCGAAACAGATAAACCTAAATATTTTAAGCTCAAAATTTTTGGAGATTTGGCAACTAAAGCTGTAGGACAGTTTTGGGATTTGCAAGTTCAAAGGCAAGCTGAAACTTTAGTATTAGGTAAAGGAGAAGCGATCGCGGCTTTGCCATCGAAACCAAAACTGAAAAAGAAGCCTTACAATGCTCCGAGTGGCGGCACAGGACGCACTTTTGCGCCCCCGCAACCTGTACGTAAATCAAACGTTGCGCCCCCGATTAAACAACCTGCCAGGTCGCCTACACCCAAGCCCATTAAGCGCCAGAATCCACCGCAGTAAAGACACTCCTAAAACTCCGTCCAGCGATCTTGGGGTAAAAAAGTGCGATCGTTCGTGATGGGCGCTACGGCTTCGGTGAGGGTAAATTGCCCCGCTTCAATCCATCGCTTTAATTCTTGAGCTACTTGGCGCGAAAGAAAGATACTAGCAAGCGGAGCCGTACGTACAACTTTGCCGTCGAGTGTAATTCGCCCAGATTTTAGCTGGGCATAGCTGATTAGCCCAAAAGTAGGACGGACGCGCCGGGGAATAGAAAAGTCTACAATCGGCGCTACCAAATCTTTGTCTTGTACGGCGCAATGAGCAACTACTTCTTCATTTAATACAGGTAACGGAATGCCTACCCCTAGCATTAATGAAGGCCCGTAACTTTTGAAATAACAGCCGCGTACCCAACGGTTGCTCATCTGTTTGGCATCGCCAATCAAAGCTAAGGTAGCGGCAGGGCCAACAGGCGTGCGATTAGGGAGGCGTTTTTGTAAAGGAAAATGCTGCGTACCTTCCCAAGCAACGTAACCAACACCGCCACCTAAAAAGATTTTTGTGCCAATGCCGATTAATTGCAAATCTGGATCGTTAAGCAAAGGCGAAATTGCCCCCGGATTGGAGTAAACGGCATTACTCAAACGCGGTTGCAACGGGCCCAAATAAGTAAATAGAGGGCGATCGCCACCATTTACGCCGACGATAAAATTTTGGTATAGATTGCGCGGATTAAATAAGTAAAACTGGTTAATAGTTTCACGGGTAATCGTAGTTTCAAAGGATGCACGGGGATAGCAATCTGTCACCTGTCCTAAAGCTCTTACTTGTACGGGTAAGCCAGCAATCAAGTCAGCAATTACATGACCGCCGCCGCGATCGCGCAATTCCTCGCCATCTACTGCTTCCATTGCTTGAGTAGCGCCCAAATACAAGTCTACGGCTCCAAAGCCTGAGTAAACTGGTACGTTGTCTATCCAACAGCGCCGAATTTTAATTGGTGGGTCGGTATGTCCCAAATTAATAATTGCGCCGGAAGATTCCATCGGCTCAAAAGTGCCTGTAGTAATAACATCTACAACTTTTGCTACTTGAGCAACACTAGACTCGGCTACTTTTGCTTTTAATTCTTCTACTGTCCATACCACTGCACTGCAATGGCTAATTTTATCGTTTATTTCGGCGATCGTTCTCATAGATTCAGGTTTTATCTTCGTTGCCTTTTTCCAGGGGTGTAGTTTTTTGAACAACGATTGTTTGTTGTACCTGCGTTTCTTGGGTGTTGGGTGGTTCTACATTGCTAAAACTTGCTTGAGTTTCCATGTCTTCTTTATCGTCACCCCATTTGTCTAGTATGTCGGTAATTAATACTTCTTGAATCCATACTTGAGCAACTACCGTTAAGGGCAGCGCTAATAGTAAACCCAAAAACCCAAAAAAAGTTGCAAAAAATACTTGAGAGAGTAACGTTATGGCAGGCAAGAGAGATACTTGTTGCGCCATGACATAGGGAGTTAGAACATTAGTTTCTAGCTGCTGAATGCCTACGTACAGCCCTAATACTGCCAAGGATTTCCAAGGTGCATCTAATAGAGCGATCGCCATAGGTGGAATCACGCTCAAAACTGGCCCCACATTCGGGATAAAGGTCAAAATTCCTGCTAACGCTGCTTGAGCTAAAGGTAAGGGAATGCCCAAAAGTAACAAACCAATGCCGCTTAAAGAAGCGATGACAAACATATTAAACAAAATCCCAATTAGCCAGCCGCGCAGGGCTTTTTCACAACGGTCTAGAATTACATTTACCCGTCGCCGATAAAAAGATGGAAACAAGCAAATAAACGCTTTACGGTATGGTTGCGGATCGCTAATGAACATCAAAGTCAAAATTAAAACTAGCAGAAAGTCGATCACAAACCCAAAAGAGCTAGAAAAGAAAGTAAAAAATCTTTGAAAAAGCTGATTTGCTAACGGTTGAACTTGGTTAATCAATCCATCAACATCCGGCAAATAAGGAGTAAGTTGCGGAGGTACAAACCTTTCAAGTTGAGCCACCCAAAATTCTGACCTAGCTAAACCTTTAGGAAACAACTCTGCTAATTGTTGAAATTGCCCAGTAAAAGCTGGCACAATTAGCCAAAAGAAGCCTGTTAATATAGTCAGCAAAATTCCTACAGATAACAAAATTGCAAAACCGCGCGATATACCCGATTTTTGCAATCGCCGAGCTAGTCTGTTTAAAGCTGTAGCTATCACGATCGCGGTAAATACTAATAAAAGCAGTTGACGAATCTGCCACAGTATATACAACGAAATAACTAGGGCAATTAAACCGATCCATTGACCGATATTCACTCTGCTATAACTCCTGGCAAAAAATTGTATTTATTATCTCAATGCAGCTAGATTAGCGGATTATGGTGATTTCGCCTAGATTCGCAAGGATGTTAATTAGTTTTTTTGCTGGTTCATCATTGCATAACGACCTAAAAAGGCGAGCGCCATGACAATTGTGGGCAACAACACTGCTATTAGTGCATTAGTAGGGGTTGGTAAAATAGCGAAACTAGGAGCAATGTATTTGATCGCCACTGATAGCACTGTCGAGAGGGTTAGTAATTTAACAATAAATAAAGTTTGACTTGCCATAAAAATCTTTGGCGTTGCTGATAAAAATATGAATGAAATTACGACCTGGCGATCGCCAGTGTTTACGGTTTCTAAAAATGGTGTTGTTTTAAGCCGATGGCGGGATTTGAACCCGCGACCAATTGATTACGAATCAACTACTCTACCACTGAGCCACATCGGCACACAATTTGCTAGGATATCATTTTTAAAGCATGATGGTCAAACCACCTCAAGATAAACGTTTTACATCCGAACAATACGATCGCCTAAAAGCTGAAGCTGCCGCACCTTATCGGGGACTAAGAAGGTTTATTTATATTGCTTTTGGTGCTTCCGGCTTTGTGGGCGCACTAATATTTTTAGCGCAAATAGCCGCAGGAATTGATGCTGATGCACCGTTTTCTAACCTCGCTTTACAAATAGGCGTTGTTGCTTTAATGATTCTGCTATTTCGCTGGGATAAAGAATCGTCAAAACGTTCTAAGTAGTAAACATTACCTTGATTGCGTAATTTTACTGGCGCTCATTAATAAATGGCTCAAGAAACTAAAGAAATTATTACGGAATTTACCTATCTTGGTAGATGCTGTAATAATCCATATTAATTGAACCGGGGTGAGCAAATTAAAAACCCTGAAAATAAAAGCAACTTATCAAAATCGGGTCAACTATATAAAAGACCCAGTCGATAAAAAATTTAAAACGCCAGAGTATCTAATTGGAGTCTCTGGCGTGTTTTTTATAGATTAAGGAATTCTGACAACGTAAGGAGATGCGATCGCCTGAGCGCGTCCAGTATTTACCAAAGCTTGATAAACAAAGGCTGCAACCTCTGCCCTCGTAGCATCGCGGTTAGGATTCAACTGCCCAGGGATAGGATAGTTGACAACTAATTGCCTTAGTGTTGCTGCTGATACTGGATCTGTTGCATAGTTAGGAATTTGAGCAGCATCAGCGTAAGTTGTTAAAACATTAGGATTATCTGACTTCAAACCCAAACCATTAGCCAAAGAAACGAGCGACTGTACTCTAGGAATTGCCTGCTGGGGTTGAAATAATCCACCCGGATACCCCGCCACAAAACCGCCTCGGTAAGCTGTTTGAATCGCCCCGTATGCCCAAAAATCTTGCTTGACATCTTTAAATTCTTGGGCTTCTCGCTGCGATGGGGGCGCAAAAGCTTTACTCAAAATAGTTGCAAATTGAGCGCGAGTCACGGGGTCTGTAGGCTTAAAGGAGCCATCAGGAAAACCAGCAATTACATTTTTAGCAATTAAAGCTTCAATATAAGGTTGCGCCCAATAACCCTGAATATCGCGGAACGTACCTTGCCTAATTGCCGGACGATTGACTGTAGCAGCAACAAAAGTTACATCACCAGAAATTTTTTCTAGCTCGATATCATTACCCGCCGCCGTAACTGTATTACTGCGCGTTGAATTGTAGACATCGTACCGAGTATTATTGCGAATAAGATTATTCCCCGGATTTTCGGCTGTACCTAAATCCGGTTGAGCGCTGGCGGTAATTACCACACCATCTTGTTTGCTATTTTCAATGAAATTACCACGTAATGTAGGACGAGCGGAATCAGAAATAAATAGCCCGGCTCGATTTTGGTAAAGTTGATTTCCGGTGACTGTAGGCGTAGAACTACCGCCAATAGCTAAACCAAAACCAGTATCTAAAAATAGATTATTGCGAATTTGACCGCTTGCAGTTTTAGCTACAGAAATACCATTACCGCTATTTTGGGTAAAAACATTATTTTCAATAGTGGGGTTAGCATTTCCACTCAGAAAAATGCCATCGCGGTTGTTAATAGTAAAAGTGTTATTTCTAACAGTAGGATTAGTTGATTCAATCCATAAACCCGTACCCCGACTGCTAGGATTAGCAATGGTAACTCCTAAAACTGTACTACCAGATTCAGCACGAATTGTCACGTTTTGACGAGCAAAAGTTTGGCTAACGTAATTACCGCTACCAAGAATTACTCTAGTTTGACCTTTGGTAGACTCATCGCCCCTCAAAGTTACGCCAGATTTGATAGTCAGGGGGAAAACTTCACCTGTAGTTGCACTATAAATTCCTGGCGCTAGTTGAACTACTGTTCCTGATTGTGCCAAGTTGAGAGCCGAGGAAATCGTTTTGTAAGGCGCTTGGGCGTTACCCGTTCCGTTCTCTGCACCATTTACCGGATCTACATAAATAACCGAACCACTTGTGGGGACTTGGTTGGTGTTAGGCGATGGTACGACTGTAGGAGTTGGTGTAGGTGTAGGCGTAGGAACAACTACTGGAGTTGGCGTAATTGTCGGTGTTGGTGTGGGTGTAGGGCTTGGTGTAGGCGTAGGAACAACTACTGGAGTTGGCGTAATTGTCGGTGTTGGTGTGGGTGTAGGGCTTGGTGTAGGCGTAGGAACAACTACTGGTGTAGGGATTGGTGTTGGTGTAGCTGTAGGAACAACTACTGGAGTTGGCGTAATTGTCGGCGTTGGTGTCGGCGACGGTGTAGAGTTCGGTACAGTGGGGACTACAATTTGAGCAATGGGAGATGCGATCGCATTAGTCTTAAGTAAGATTGCTCCACTGCCCACAAGTAAAGTTGCTGTTAGTATTGCCCGTAAAGGTAAATTACTGGCATTAGATTTTTTTGATTGATAGATGTCGAAACCCTGCTTAAGCATTTTGTTTACTAATGTTAATCTCTTGAATTACGTTACGTTGATTCGGGAAAAAGGCAAAAAGTTTTTACTTTTCTTTAAAATTAAAACCACTCGACGAAGTTCAAGTATTAAAAGTCAATGACCAAAGCATTTGTGGTAGAGTTCCCAAAGCGCGATCGCTTATCCTCAGTAATTAAGCGTATTAAATTAAACATAAGCTACTTTTTTATTGCCTAAGTCTGATGGCGCAACTAATAGACAACAGATACCGTCAATTAACACTGTATTGAGTTTATCTAAATAAATGTCATTATTTCGTCGAGGCTTACTGCTATTAGTAATTATTGCGCTTTCTCTATCTAATGGGAGTGCTTTTGCCGCCGAAAATGTGCTGCTAAAATACCGGATTTTTCGGGAATCAATTTCTGTTAACGAACTAACAAAATTTGCCCAAACGGGTGAATTGTCAACATCGTTGCGAGTGAATTTAGCTTTGGCAAAGCAAGATCCAAAACCAATTCGCCAATACTTAACCGAATCTGTAGCCGTCAATCCAATATTATTAGATCGAGTTTTAAATAGCCCCATCGGAAATGTTGTACTCGATCGAATTAGCGAAGCAATACATACACCTTCACGTAAAGCCGATCGCCAAGCCTTAAGAGCGGCGTTAATTTTATCAGCAAGTAGCGATCGCAATGGCAATACCGCCAACAGCAGCAATATTAGCTTGATCGAGATCATTCAAAACTATCCCACCGCCGAAGTTGAAGTTGAAGGGGAAGTTTTAGAGCGTGCTTATCGTCAATTGCGCCAATTAGAAGGAAATTTGCAAGACTTATTACTAAAAATTCCCTTCTAAGATAAGCAATTGCAAGTTTTAACCAGACGAGAATCGTGCAATAATAATCGGTCTGTAATAAGTAACTTCGCCCTCTCTATGGTTTCATCACCCCAAACTCCCACCGAACTTGCTACGGTACTATCTGAACCAGCTCCTCTAAGTTTTCAATTGCCCGATCCAGAAGATGAGGAAATTCCCGAATTAGACTTTCAACAGCAAATTGATTCCGCGTGGCAAGTGTGCGATCGCTTCGATTTGCAAACGGAGATTTGGCGGGGGCGAATTTTACGAGCAGTGCGCGATCGCGAAAAAAAACATGGCGATGCTCGTGGTAGTGGCTTTCTTGAGTGGCTCAAAGCAAGAGAAATTAGTAAAAGTCAAGCTTACGCAATCATTGCTTTAGCCAACAGTGCCGATACTTTAATGGCAGAAGGACAGCTAGATCCGGCAGCAGTGAGGTGTTTTAGCAAACGCGCCTTTATGGAGACAGCCAAAGCCGACCCAGAGGTGCAGCAGTTAGTTACCGATGCAGCTAAAAATGGCGATCGCATTACTCGTCGAGAAGTGCGTCAAATTGCTGATGAATGGACGGCGATGACTTCCGACATAGTCCCCGATAGCGTGAAAGCCAAAGTAAACGATCGCACTTTACCTAGCCGTTATTTGCCGCCTCTGGTGAGAGAAATTGAAAAATTGCCAGAATCCCATCAAACAATTTTGCGTCAAGAAGTCGCCCGTAACCCCGATGTAGATACCCTTAAGCAAGTCACCTCTGAAGCTAGATACTTAGCAAAATACCTGGAAGCCGCAACGAGCGTTCAAGTATTTGATGAGGGTGCAGTGGACTTGGAGAAGGCTTTAGAAGAAGCTTTAAGACTAGGCTGTATTAACACGGCGGCAGATTTAGTTAATCAAGCATCGCAGCTAGAACAAACGATCGCCAAACTCTACACTACTTGGAAGCGTATTGGTAGCTTGTCTGATAGATTGTATGTAGATACGGGTGCAAGTACGCCCAATTTACGCAGTCTCTTAACTTGTTTGGAGCAGCTAACAGGGGAAGTGATGGAGATTCAATTAGGGGAAAATGGCGATCGCAATATTCGCCTGCAAATTCAGGAAACTACTAGCGCCGAATCTTAACTATCTACGCCACTTTTTAACCTGTCGCCGTAGCGCCTTAAGGCTTAAATGTTTCCGATATTTTGTGGCAGCTTCTTTACCTACTATCAAAACACCCAACCAAAAAATAACTTCGGCAATAACAACCAAAATTGGCACTAAAGCAGCTTTTTGAGCCAAAGTTAGCGCCAAAGCGGGGACGAAAAATATGCTAACCAAGGCACAAAGGAGACAATAATTAAACCCAAGCCCAGCTTCTGCATAACAAAGTGTGATAATTTTCTTGAGTCTGCAATTCTCCTATCTCAGGCTCTTTCATACGTATTAGAAACTGCTCATTGAAATTACTACCCATTACCCAAAGCCTTAGTTTTTAATGCCCGTAGCCGCAATACCGCGAATAAACTGACGTTGCCCGACGAGAAATAATAAAATTACGGGTATGGTGGCGATCGCTACTGCTGCCATTAGTAAGGGCCAATTATTAGTATATTGCTCTTGAAACTCAGCTAAAGCTAGTTGTACCGTTCTTAATTGCGGTTTGGTAGTAAAAACCAAAGGCTTAAATAAATCGTTCCATTCGCCAATAAATGTAAATAAAAACAGTGTTACTAAAGCTGGACGTGATAGCGGTAACATAACTCGCCATAATATTTGAGTGCGATTAGCACCATCAATCGCCGCCGCTTCTTCTAATTCCACAGGTATAGTTAAAAAATATTGCCGCAGTAAAAATATTCCAAAACCACTTACCGCCGTAGGCAAAATTAACGCCCCATAAGTGTTAATTAAGTGTCCCCACTTTAAAACTAAAAATATCGGAATTACTAATAACTGAAACGGAATTACTAGCGTTGCTAGCACCACTAGAAGTAAAGCTTGCCTGCCCCTAAACTTTAACCTTGCTAAAGCATAGCCTGCTAGTGCTGAAGTAATTATTTGCAAGCCTGTAACTGCTAATGCTACCAAAGTTGAATTAGCAAAAGCTAACAGGAACTCCCCCCGTTGCCAAGCGTCTTGATAATTTACTAGAGTCCAACCTTTTTGGGCTGATTCACCTAAACTATTTGGGGGCGCAAAAGATGTAAGGAAAACCACCCCTAGAGGCAATAAGACAATTCCCGCTCCTAGAATCGGTAAAAATAAACTTAGTAATGCTAAAAAGTTGGCTAATTTGGTTTTTTTCTGGTTATTATCCATCAGTTCAGGGTTTTATTCTAGTTATTGAGCGACTTCTTGCCCTAGAACGTTACTATTTAAAATAGTGCCTTGTTTAAGTTAAATTAACCACAGTGACACTTACTTAATAATTAAGCAAGTGTTCTAGAAATTAGTGCTGTCCACCAATTCACGTTAAATAGGAGTGAATAGACCTATGCAGCAACTTGCTGCCAACTCCGAACTCGATTTTCACAGCGAAGCCTATAAGGATGCTTATAGCCGCGTCAACGCCATTGTAATTGAAGGGGAACAAGAAGCCCACGAAAATTACATCACGCTTACGCGAATGCTGCCCGAACATCAGGATGATTTAATTCGGTTATCCAAAATGGAAAGCCGCCACAAAAAAGGTTTTGAAGCCTGCGGTCGCAATCTAAATGTAACGCCAGATTTGCCCTTTGCTAAATCGTTTTTTGCTTCCCTGCATCAAAACTTCCAAGATGCAGCCAAAGAGGGACGAGTAGTTACCTGCTTGCTGATTCAATCGTTAATTATCGAATGTTTTGCGATCGCAGCTTACAATATCTACATCCCCGTTGCTGATGATTTTGCCCGCAAAATTACCGAAGGCGTTGTCAAAGATGAATATAGCCACCTCAACTTTGGCGAAGTTTGGCTAAAAAACAACTTTGAAACCTCAAAAGCTGAACTAGAAGCAGCTAACCGTCAAAATCTACCCATTGTTTGGCGGATGTTGAATGAAGTAGCTGATGATGCTCAAGTTCTCGCTATGGAAAAAGAAGCTTTAGTTGAGGACTTCATGATCCAGTACGGCGAAGCTTTAAGTAATATTGGCTTCACTACCCGCGACATCATGCGCCTGTCAGCCTACGGCTTAAGTGCGGCTTAAGTAACGATTGGGGGCAATAGACAATTGCCCCAAATTTATTTAGTAATTGACTTATCGCGCTTAACTTGACTGCTTAGGCAAAGAGGTGAAATATTTATAAGCGCGACTTTTACTCTAGTTTTTATCCACTTACTCCAGTTTGACCGGATTTATAGGTCTTAATAAAGCAATTCATGTTTGGTCTAATCGGTCACCTTACCAGTTTGCAACACGCCCAATCGGTAGCTAAAGAATTAGGCTACCCTGAATACGCCGATCAAGGGCTAGATTTTTGGTGCAGCGCCCCGCCCCAAATTGTCGATAATATTACAGTTACTAGCATCACTGGGCAACAAATCGAAGGGCGCTATGTAGAATCTTGCTTTTTGCCGGAAATGCTGGCAAATCGGCGAATTAAAGCTGCTACTCGGAAAATTTTAAATGCAATGGCTCATGCCCAAAAGCACGGGATTGATATTACAGCCTTAGGCGGTTTTTCTTCAATTATTTTTGAAAACTTTAATTTACAAGACAATAAACAAGTCCGCAATATTAAGCTGGAATTTGAACGCTTTACTACCGGAAACACTCACACAGCTTATATCATCTGCCGTCAGGTAGAACAAGCTTCTAAGCAGTTGGGCATTGAATTGTCACAAGCAACGGTTGCTATCTGTGGTGCAACGGGCGATATTGGGAGCGCTGTTTGTCGCTGGCTAGAAAGCCGCACCGATGTCGGTGAATTGCTACTAATTGCCCGAAATCAAGAACGCTTGCAAGAACTACAGGCAGAACTAGGACGGGGTAAGATTATGGGTTTAGAGGAAGCCTTGCCTCAAGCAGATATTATTGTTTGGGTTGCTAGTATGCCTAAAGGTGTAGAAATTGACCCAACAGTTTTAAAACAGCCTTGTTTGCTAATTGATGGTGGCTATCCCAAAAACTTAGCAACAAAGTTACAACATCCCGGCATTCACGTTTTAAACGGTGGTATTGTCGAGCATTCCTTAGATATTGACTGGCGAATTATGCACATTGTGAATATACTGGATGCGCCAGCACGTCAGCTATTCGCCTGTTTTGCAGAATCTATGTTGTTGGAATTTGAAAAAATACATACTAACTTTTCTTGGGGGCGCAACCAAATTACCGTCGCAAAAATGGAACAAATTGGCGCAGCTTCTATTAAGCACGGATTTCGACCACTTTTAAGCAGTTAGTCAAAATACCAGATAAAAAAAGACAGAGCGATCGCACATTATGGCAACGATTGAGCGCAAACCCCTACTGTTGGACTTTGAAAAACCGTTAATGGATCTAGAGTTGCGAATTGACCAAATCCGCGAACTAGCCACAGAAAACGGCGTTGATGTGTCCGAGGAAATTAGAAGGCTAGAAACACGGGCGAAATCCTTGCGTCAAGAGATTTTTAGCAGTCTTTCCCCCGCCCAAAGATTGCAACTAGCCCGTCATCCCCGCCGCCCTAGTACCTTTGATTATATTCAAGCTATTAGCGATGAGTGGCTAGAACTTCATGGCGATCGCCGAGGTGGTGACGATCCGGCTTTGGTGGGCGGCGTAGGCAGGTTGGCGGGGCGACCAGTAGTTATGCTGGGTCAGCAAAAAGGGCGAGATACTAAAGATAATATTGCCCGTAATTTTGGCATGGCATCCCCTGGAGGCTATCGTAAAGCGATGCGCCTAATGGATCACGCCAACCGCTTTGGAATGCCCATAATTACCTTTATTGATACTCCCGGAGCCTGGTCGGGCATAGAAGCGGAACATCAAGGACAAGGAGAAGCGATCGCTTATAATTTGCGGGAAATGTTCCGGCTAGATGTACCAATTATTTGCACGGTAATTGGCGAAGGTGGTTCGGGTGGTGCTTTGGGTATTGGAGTCGGCGATCGCTTATTAATGTTTGAACACTCGGTTTATACTGTTGCTACTCCTGAAGCTTGCGCGGCAATTTTGTGGAAAGATGCGGCTAAAGCTCCTCAAGCAGCAATAGCTTTAAAAATTACTTCTTGGGATTTAAAAAATCTGGGCATAATCGACTTTATCATCCCCGAACCCGTTGGCGGCGCTCATTCTGACCCCGTAACCGCCGCCGCCACTCTCAAGCAAGCATTGGTGGACAACTTAGAAGAGTTGTCTAAGTTATCAAGTTCTGAGCTTAGAGAAAGGCGTTACCAAAAATTTCGCCAACTAGGAAAGTTTACAGAATTGCAACATTAATAACATTCTTTTGCTGAATCCACCCTAAGTGGTATAGTTAGTAAAGAGATGTAAAGTTTTATTGCTTTTATTATCACTTTGAGATTGCAAAATCCGGTCAGCCTTGGCGCAAGGAAAACACAAAGGTTTTATGACTAATTTGAGTAAGCCTAAAGCCTTAATTACAGGGGCAAGTAGTGGCATTGGTAAAGCAACAGCTTTAGAATTTGCCAAAGCTGGTATAGATGTCGCTTTAGTGAGTCGTTCTATTGATAAATTAACTGCTGTTGCCAGTGCTGCCGCCGCCACTGGAGTAAACGCTAAAGCTTACGAGCTAGATTTAGCCACCGTTGAACAGGTGCAAGAGCAAATAAAATTAATTGCGTCCGACTTTGGCGGCATTGATATTTTGGTAAATAATGCCGGAATTGGTTATATTGGGACGTTGAGCGAAACACCTTTAGCAGACTGGCTGACAGTAATCAATATCAACCTTACAAGTGTGTTTCAGTGCATAGTTGGAATATTGCCAACAATGCGAAGTCGCAGTGCGGGGACAATTATCAATGTTGCGTCTATTGCTGGCAAACAATCATTTCCGGGTTGGGGAGCTTATAGCGTTAGCAAAGCTGGATTAATTGCTCTTTCTAAAACTGTAGCGCTCGAGGAGCGAAGTTGCGGCATTCGAGTTACAGCAATATGCCCTGGAGCGGTAGATACAGAGTTATGGGACACTTTGGACTCCGACTTTGACCGTAAAGCAATGTTAACGCCCCAAATTGTCGCTCAATCAATTTTGCATACCGCACTATTGCCCAAGCAGGCTGTAATTGATGAATTGACATTAATGCCCAGCGCGGGAAGTTTATAAAATGCGATCGCGCCCTGCGCCCAAATTTAACTAATTATATAAATTATGACAACTGGTAATAACGGGCAAAATCGGGCTGAATCTTCTTTAATTTCTGATACAAGAGAATCTATGGACGGACAAAACTCCCTAAATCTAAACCTTTCCACTAGGCCCGACCGCAACACTCAAAATGGTAAAGAACCAAATTTACAGCCGCCTTCTGAAGACCTCAACGAGCCAATGATGGAAGCGGTGCGGACTTTGTTATTGGGTGTAGGGGAAGATCCTGAGCGTGAGGGATTATTGAAAACTCCTAAGCGGGTTGCGGAAGCCATGCGATTTTTGACTAGCGGATACAACCAGTCTTTGGAAGAATTGGTTAACGACGCGATTTTTGATGAAGGGCATAACGAGATGGTACTGGTAAGAGATATCAGCACCTTTAGCCTTTGCGAACATCATATGTTGCCATTTATGGGTAAAGCTCACGTTGCTTATATTCCCAATCAAAAAGTAGTAGGTTTAAGCAAATTAGCGCGAATTGTAGAAATGTATTCGCGGCGCTTGCAAGTACAAGAAAGATTAACTCGTCAAATTGCCGAAGCAGTGCAAACTATCTTAGAACCCCAAGGCGTTGCGGTAGTAATTGAAGCTAGCCATATGTGTATGGTTATGCGCGGCGTACAAAAGCCTGGTTCTTGGACGGTAACAAGTGCAATGGTGGGAGTGTTTCAAGACGAGCAAAAAACCCGCGAAGAATTTTTTAATTTAATTCGCCATCAAGCAGCATTTTTCTAAAAATAACTGTACATAGCAACCTTAACCATGTATAAATCCAATAGGAGCGCTACATAAACACTTGCGATCGCACCAGAACTCAACGCCGCCCTGGGAATGGGAACTTCAAACTCTTAAGGGTAGGAATATTATTCTTGACAAGACAATGCAATTGCATTACGTTTGAGATATTTAACGACCAACTTGGAGGTCGCTATGGCTGCTAGAACACTAGCCCCATGCTCGGAATCTACTCTTACAGATCGCTATCAGACGACAATTCCCGAACCCATTCGTAAAATCCTTGGGTTGAATAAGCGCGATAAAATTTGCTACACTATCGAGCCTGACGGTAAAGTAGTAATCTCGCGCGCTGACCAAACACAGAGCGATCCGATAATCGGGCAGTTTTTAAATTTTCTTGCACAAGACATGCAAAAAAATCCACATCACCTACACGCAATTAGTTCTGATTTAGTAAGCTCCGTTCAGTTCTTAATTGCTGATGTTGAGGTGGATCTTGACGCGCCACTCTTGGACGAGGATGAATAAATTTGTCTGTAAATCAGTCGCTAGTAGTTAATGGCTGGAACATATTTACTCATTCTCTATTCCTCAACCAGTTTAAAGAACTTTTGATGCAAGTAAAATGTTTGCGACAGAAGTATTCTAAAGACTATCAAAAGAAAAACGCTACAAAGCGTTTAGCTGCTATAGCAAAGCTAGCATTCGAGGTTATTCCTCAAGATCCAACACATAGCGATTATCGCCAAGGCAGTACCCTTGGCGATGAGTCTAAGCACTGGTTTAGAGCTAAATTTTTTCAGCAGTACGGGCGCATCTAACGGTTGGGGGAGTACAAATGTAGAGACAGATTCTCATCAGAGAACAAAGCATCAAACCTTTGATTTACCCACGCTAATCGAAGATGAAGTAGATGATTAAAACCGTCTTCGCT